>NZ_JACCFE010000002.1:6697500-7072030 GCF_014256275.1 Rhodococcus sp. 4CII | reverse complement strand
ACGAAACTTGTCAGTTCATGGGGTAGGTTCCCCGCGTTCGCCTTGCCACCGGAAAGCATCAAACCGTCACTTTCTCACGTACCCGACCCTTCACGGTACCTCGCCGAAATCAGGCGTCCCAGCGGTTCGGGGCCGACCGCGGCCCGGATTCTCAGTGCCGCTCATGCAGCCACCTCGATGCCTGCCGGTCCCCCGCGATCGAGCATTCAACTCGCACCACCGACAACAGCGAGCGATATCCTGGAATACGCCGCCGAGAGGGTAATGGTGCCGAAGTCGTCGAACGCGTCACGGACCGGATGAATCGAACAGCCGATGGCCGATATCGATCCGTCCGGGACCCAGCGCGACCTGACCCCCTCCGTCACATCGGATCTGCGAGCTGACGGGTTCGACAACGCCCAGGAGATCGGGCGCGGGGGTTTCGGCGTGGTGTACCGATGCACGGAGGTGTCCCTCGACCGCACGGTCGCCGTGAAGGTGCTCACCGACAGTGTCGCGGTGGAGAACCGCGAGCGCTTCCTTCGTGAACAGCGCGCGATGGGTCGCCTCACCGATCACCCCAACATCGTCACTGTCCTCCACGTCGGTGCCACCGACAGCGGCGCCCCTTACATCGTCATGTCGTACCACCCCCGGGGCTCCCTGGACACACGCATCCGACAGCACGGTCCGTTGCCCCTGGACGACGTCTTGCAGCTCGGAGTGAAGCTGGCGGGCGCATTGGAAGCGACGCATCGCCAGGGCATCATCCACCGTGACGTCAAACCCGCCAACGTCCTCCTCACCGACTACGGCGAACCGGCGCTGACGGATTTCGGCATCGCGCACATCACGGGCGGGTTCCAGACTGCAACCGGCGTCATCACGGGTTCGCCCGCGTTCACCGCACCCGAGGTGCTCGGCGGCGCCGCCCCGAGCCCCGCCTCCGACGTGTACGGACTCGGGGCCACCCTGTTCTGCGTGCTCACCGGCCACGCCGCGTTCGAACGACGCAGCGGCGAACAGTTGGTAGCCCAATTCATGCGCATCACAACCGAACCCGCACCGGATTTGCGTGAGCACGGCATTCCCGAGGACGTGGCAGCCGTCATCGAGCGGGCAATGTCCGTTCGCCCCGAGGACCGGCACCCCTCCGCCCTGGCCGTGAGTGACGCCCTGCGCGACATCCAACGTCGCCGTGGACTCGACACATCGGAACCAGAATCGACACCGCGTGGGCGGCTTCCTCCGAACCCCTCGAACCGGATGAGGGGGAACCTCCCCCTGGACCTGTCCAGCTTCGTGGGCCGCAGGCACGAAATCGCGGAAGCCAAGAGCCTGTTGGCGTCGTCCCGACTGCTCACACTCGTCGGCATCGGCGGGGTCGGGAAGACCCGGCTCGCACTGCGCGTCGCGACGAGCATCCAACGCGAATTCGCCGACGGCGCATGGCTCGTCGAACTCGACGAGGTCCCCACCTCGTCGCGACTCGTCGACGTAATGGCCGCGACGCTCGGCGTGCGAGACCAGCCCGACCGGTCGCTGCACGAGGCGGTGCTGGACTTTCTGTCGTCACGCGAAGTGCTATTGGTATTGGACAACTGTGAGCAAGTGGTGGGCGCCGTCGCCGATCTCGCCACGATCCTGCTGCAGCAGAACCCCGACCTGCGCATCCTTGCGACAAGCCGCGAACCATTGGGGACCACCGGAGAGGCAACGCTGCGCGTGCCCCCGCTCACCGTCCCCGACCCCGACCACGAGCCGGCATTGCAGGGCCTCCCCCGCTACGACGCCGTGTCACTGTTCACCGAACGCGCCACCGCCGCGGTCTCGACGTTCGCGTTGACCGATGCCAACAAGACCGCGGTTGCCCGCATCTGTCACCGACTGGACGGGTTGCCTCTGCCGATCGAACTCGCGGCGGCGCGGTTGCGCGCGATGTCACCAGAACAGATCCTGAACAGGCTCTCCGACCGTTATGCGCTGTTGACGCGCGGGAGCCGGGGGGCGCCGTCACGCCAGCAGACACTGCGGCTGTGCGTCGACTGGAGCTACGACCTCTGCACCCCGCTCGAACAACGCATGTGGGCCCGATTGTCGCTGTTCACCGGCAGCTTCGAGCTCGATGCCGCAGAATTCGTGTGCGGCGAGAACATGGAGCCGGCAGATGTACTGGACGCAGTCGCATCCCTGGTCGACAAATCGATCCTGATCCGCGAAGACCACAGCGGCACGGTCCGATTCCGACTGCTCGAGACCCTGCGCGCCTACGGCCGGGAGAAGGCACGGGAAGGCGACGACCACCACGTCCTGCGGCGCCGACACCTCGAGTGGTTTCGACAGCTGGCCCTCACCGCCGAGAACGAGTTCATCGGCCCCCGACAACTCGACTGGATCGCGCGACTGCGCATTGAGCAGCCGAACTTTCGAGACGCGATGGACTTCTGCCTCGCCGAGGGCAATACCGAAGCCGGGCTGCAGATCGTCACCCCCTTGGTGCAATTCTGGGCGACACGCGGCCTACTCAGCGAGGCCAGGCGCTGGCTCGACGACTTTCTCTCCCGACCTGCCGAACGGCCGACCACCGCCTACATCCGAGCGCTGTACGCCGACTGTCTCATGGCCGAACAACAGCGTGATCATGAGAGAGGTGCCGCGCTCGCCGAGCAGGCACGCACCCTCGCCGAGCAGTGCGCCGACCCGACAGCGCGTGCGATCGCCGACCACGCGGACGGAATCGCCGGATTGTTCACCGGCGACCTCACACGAGCGACGTCCTGTTTCGAGCGGGCACTGATCGTATTCCGTCACGCGGAGAACGAACTCGCGGTCAGGATCGAGTGTCTCACTCTCCTCGGGTTGGCCTACCAGCTCGACACCGCACCCCGCCGGGCGCTCGAATGTCACGAGGAAGTTCTCGCGATCACAGAAACTCAGGGAGAGTCCATCTACCGGTCCTACGCGTTGTGGGCAATGGCAGTCGCCCAATTCGGACTGGATGCCCACAGTCGCGCACTTGCACTGCTCGAGGACGGATTACGGCTTGGGCGACTCGTCGACGACCCGGTCGGCTGCGCGAATTGCGTCGAGGTGTTCGCGTGGATCGCCGGAGGCCGTGACCCGGTGCGTGCCGGCACGCTGATGGGGGCAGCGGAGGCGCTCGGTCGCGTCGCCGGGAGTCCTTCGGTGTTCGTTCCCGACCTACTCGTGTATCACGAGGAATGCGAACGGACTGTCCGCCGGATGCTCACTGCGCCCGCCTTCGACGCGGCCCGGCAACGCGGCAGGGCCATGGATCTCGCCGCCGCCGTCTCCTACGCACTCGGTGAGGCCCCTCCGGCACCGACCCCGACAGCCCCGGGTTCAGTCCACCTGACCAAACGCGAGCAGCAGGTCGCAGAGCTGATTGCCGAAGGCCTGACCAACAAGGCCATTGCGGCCCGTCTCGTCATCTCCCAGCGCACGGCACAAGGACACGTAGAACACATCCTCACCAAACTCGGATTCACCTCACGCGCGCAGGTCGCGGCCTGGATCGCCGAAGGCCGACGACCGTCGTAGAGCCCGTGGACAGCAGGGCACACCAGACAGGTGCCGACGCACAGCCTTAAAAGCAGGCGACTCTGCGTCGGCACTGGATCCGTTACCGCGGACACGTGAAGTTGTCGAACTGCCCTTAGCCGATGCTGAAGGGCTGGCCCCACAGCGTGACGGTGCTCGTGACGTTCTCGGTCTCGACCTCGACGTTGACGAAGGCCCGGGCCTGGGCGTAGCCGGCGCACCCGCTCACGCCGAGGGTGGAGTCGCTCCACGAGACCGAACCGGTGGGTCCCTCGACGTAGTTGCCACCCCAATGCGCCTCCCCACCGTAGGGGTCGGCGTATTCCTGGTCCAGGATGTCGACCGGAATCGCCTGGCCGGGGCCGAGAGTGATTCCGCCACTTGTCCCCCCGGCAAGTGGATTCCCGACCGACCCGGTCGCGATGTCCGCCCACGACATCGCCGCCCCACCCTCGGCGCCCGCCTCGGCACCGAAGTCGACCTGGCAGGCCAGCAGGTAGCCGGGATAGATGTACGCGCTCTGCACACCGTCACCCTGCAGCTCGACGGCGGCCTTGCCGGAGACCCACACGTTGCGGTGCAACGGCGTCGCCCCCATCGACGGCGAAATGTTCGCACTCTCGCCGGTCAGGTTCACCGTCACCACGGTGCCGTCCGCGAGGGTCTGCGTGATGCTGCCACCGGGCAGCGGAATGAACGTGTCGGCGTTCGCCGCACCGACGGAAAAGAAGCCCATGGTCGCGGCAGCAGCGGCCCCGACCGCGGCCAGACGCACACCGTTCTTACGGTTGACGATCATTGTTCCCTCTCAGGGATAGAAACCTCGCACACGCGAGAAAGTGGGTGGAAGAACAGCGAAAGAGACCGAAATCAGCCGATGCTGAACGGCGCACCGTACAGAACGGTCTTCGAGTAGTCGTTACCCACGATCTCCACGACCGAGTACGACCGAGCCTGCGCGAAACCGCCGCACTTCTGCACCTGCAGCTCCGAATCCTGGTACTGCAGCGCGTAGACGCCATCCTTCTTGATGTCCTTCGCCGCAATCGGCACGTACTTGACCTCACCCGAAGCCAACGGAACCGTCAGACCCGCACTCGCCGACAACGAATCCAAACCCAGACTGAACGACGGGTTCGCCGACAGACCCGTGATGTCCACCTGGCAACCCACGATGTACCCGGTCGACACCCGCGAAACACCATGCGTGGTCGACGCATTCGTACCGTTGTAGGTACCCGCATTGTTCGTCGTGTTGTTCGCGTCCGGAACGTCGGTGACGTCCTCGAGCCCGTTGACGTCAGCCGTCACCGTGCCCGACACCCACGCCACACGACCGGCGCCATTGGCAGCCAACGACGGCGACGACAGAGCACTCTCCGCCGTCCGCGTCAACGTCACATTCGGGCCGGTCTTCGAACCATCAGGCAGCGGGATGAAAGTATCCGCGCTCGCCGCACCAGTAGACATCAAACCGAGGATGGCAGCCGCAGCAGCACCCAGGCCTGCAATACGGGCGCCACGGCGCAGGCCGGACTTGCGTTGAACGATCATTTTCTCAGTACTCCTTTTTCGGGGGTGCGGCGGCGATTTCGGCGGTCACACGTCGACGCGCTCGTGCTGCTGCGCGCCCCGTCGGAGAACCCTGCACAGAACGAACAGCACCAGCACGACGGCGATCACGATTGCGGCAACCCACGTCATCGAATCCGACTGAGCCGCCGGAGGATTGATCCAGCCGTTGACGTAGGTCCACGCCATGGCGGCCCCGCCGACGCCGGCGGCGACCCACAGGCCCGGGCGGAACTCTCGTGCCCGACGCGTCAGCACGATCGCGCCCGCGGCGATCAGCACGTACGGCAGCACCCAGATGTACACCAGCAGGGTGGCAAGTGCGTCATACGCGGCCGACACGTCGCCGACCAGGAGCACCGCGGCCGAGATGAACGCGAGAGATATGAGGGCGAGCGACACGACGGCCACGTGCGGGCTGTGGAACCGCGGGTGGATGCGCGTCAGGGGTGCAGGGAGCAGGCCGTCCTCGGCGAACGCAAGTGCGAATCGGGCACCGTAGTTGACGAAGGCGACGAGCGAGGAGAAGCACGCGGCTGCGAGCACGAGGTCGGTGGCTGCCGCAACCGACGGTCCCAGGCCTGCCTGCACGGCCAGCGCGGCCGGCGGCGACACCCCCGCGGCCAGCTGGTCAGAGGCCTGCAGGAGACCAGGAACCTGCAAGATGGTCGCAAGGGTGTAGACGCCGCCCAATACCACCGGTACCGCCATCACCGCCACGGGGATGTTGCGCTCAGGATCTCGGGTCTCGGCTGCCAGCGCGGCGCAGCTCTCGAAGGCGATGAGGAACGCGGCACCGATGGCCACGCCCCGCAGCGTGGACCCCACGCTGAACTGGCTGAAGTCGAACTGCATCGCGAGTTGCAGGCCCGTGTGTCGCACACTGGCGAGGGTGATGAGGGCGACCAGCGGGGTGGACAGCACAGCCAGGCCGACGACGACGACCACGGAGCTGTCGAGGCCGCGATATGCGATTCCGGCTGCGATCAGGAAGGCGAGCGCGAAGATCACACTTTGGGTGGGGAAGTGGAGTGCTGACAGGTCGGTCGGGTCGGCCTGGCGTTCATGTATGAAGCTGCCGAGGAAGCGTCCGACCAGCATCGCCAGTCCGCCGACCCCGCAGACGAACCCACCCGCCATCGCGGCGCCGGTCAGGTAGCGCGCCCATGGCCCGAAGACTTCGGATATGTAGGAGTAGAGCGAGCCTGTCGCGACGAATCGGCCCGCGAACACGATAATCGCTCGCCCGATCAGGATCACGCAGATCGCGGCGAGGAGCGACGCATGCCACGCGGTGGGGTTTCCGACCGCGGTGAGGACCAGTGTCGGAACGAGGGCGATGCCGACCGCCGGGAAGAACGATGCCAGTGAGAGCGACACCAGTGTGCCGCGGCCGAAATGGCCGCTTTCGAGGTGCCCGGCGGAATCTTCACACTCGATGCTGCTCATCAGAGGCGTCCCTCGTCCGAAGGAGTGCGCGCGGCCAGGAGCCGGCCTCGAGGAGCGACGCACGGCGCCGCGGTCCAGGTCCATCCGGTCATGTCAATCTTCCCTGTCTGTAGGTTGCGAGGCTTCGCTGTCTTGCCCCACGAGATGACCGCGTTTTGAGCGGGTAACCGTGCGTGACAACGTGAATGACTGCCGGGGCGACGCTGGACGCGTCACGGAGGCAGTGTTGATGATGTGATGTGCAACACTCGCAGGCAGGAGCGCGGTGGACCAGTGACAATCTGCACCTACATCGCTGCCCTGCTGATGCAGAGTGCAACGCCCGGGAGAATCGCCTGGAGGCGGATCTCGCATTCCGGATCCGACGACGGCCAGGGAGACACGGTGAACGAATCTGGACGGCTGGGGCCGACGCCCCCTCCGCGGGTATGCGATCTGTCGGGGCCTCGCCACGCGGATGCAGTCGACTGTGGCCGACGTCGCCGACGAGGCGTGGGCGGCCGGTCAGCGCACGCCGAGCTGGATCGACACTTTACCCAGTCGACGCCGGCCCACTGGCTCGTGGCCAATATCGACCGACCCGGGCAGCGGGTCGAGCCGACACTCATCCCGGACCTCCATGCGTATACGCGGGACCTGGTATTGCGCGGCGTCGACACCGATGACGTCGATGCGTGGCGCGCATCGCCGCATCGCAACGCGTCGTGTGGAACTGGTGGCTGAAGGGGTGTTTCGACACTACGGAGAACGGCGACGATCTCCGAGAGCTGGTCGAGATCTCAGCGAACTCGCTCACGGCCCATTTCGATGATTCGAGGGCTGCGGTGTCCGCCCATGTCGGCGAAGTGCGGACCGAGCTCGCACGCGGACCGCTGATCCAACGTCTTGCCACGGTGCAGCTGCTGCTCCGGGGAGCTCCGATCGCCCGTGATCGGGCAGAGGCGTAGCTCGGCTACGCGCTCACCGGTTCGCCGCACCGTGGAGCTGATCTCCCTGCTGACGTCCGATGTCGCGGAACCGCAGCTCTTCATCGCCGACACGCTCGGCGCGCTGGCGAGCGCCGACCGCGTGCTGCGCCACACGGTGCGGGTGTTCATCGCTGAACAGTTCAATACCTCGAAGGCGTCCGAGAAGCTGTTTACACACCGGAACACGATCGACCGACGGCTCGCACGAGTCGACGAACTACTACCGCGCCCCTCGGCCGAGAATCCGATCGCGGTGGACACCGCACTCGCCCTCGTCGAGCTACAAGAGGACGATTAGCTGTCGCGTGCGCGACTGGGCATGTCGCCGTCATACCTCCCGACGGTGCCCCCGGTCTGCGACGGGTCCGACGATCCTTGCCAGTTCGACTGCCGCCCGGAGATGCAGTGAACCGCCGTCGTTCTCGGTGCTGGCCTCGACCACGCGGCGCACCCGGTAGGCGACAGTGTTGCGGTGCACGTGCAGCCGCTCGGCTGCACGGCTGAGGCTCAATCCCTCGTGTTGGTAGACCGACACGGTTTCGAGTAGCCGGTCCGCGTCGTCGCGTTCGAGGGTCTCGCCGAGGACCTCGGAGACGAACTCGCGGGCGCGGTCGACGTCCGCGCACAGCAGTGCCGCGACCGCACAGTCGCGGTAGTCGAGGTACGCGGGAACCGGTGTCGACAGTCGGGCCACCCGCCGCGCCAGCCCGGCCTGATCGTGGGTGCGCCGGAAGCCGGCGATGCCCTTTCCCGGTGAGCCCACGCAGACGTGCATGCCGTCGATCTCCGAATGCGCCGTCGTTCCGCCGCGGCGTCGCGACGACCCGACCCACCCGTACAGCACCGAGCGGCCCGCAGGCACCACCAATGATTCGGTACCTCGCAATACTTCGGCGACTCGGGCCCCGGCTCGGTCGAGTTGCGGCGTGACGTCGACCTCGTCGTCCGCGTCGGACCACACGATGAACCCGATGTGCCAGCGGTCGAGTCGATACCGCATCCGCTCGCTCGCCAAACCGATGTCGACGGCGTCTCCGCGGAGCACGCGCCGTAGTTCGGCTTCGCCCAGGCTCTGCGCTCGCCGCGCCAAACGCTCTCGCTCCCGGAGGTATTCATCGATGATCGGCACGAGCGCTGCATCAACGTACCGGAACGTGTAGTCCGAAGTCGCGGCGGACGTCTCGGCCAGCAGGTTGGGATCGTCGACCCGGGCCGACAGCAATTTCAGCCAGAACTGCCAGAATTCGCCGTGTCCGATCCGATAGGCGCGCAACAGCGTTTCGATCGGAATCCCGTGACGGGCGAGATCCACACCCCAGTCGATGGCCTCCTTCGGCGCGGGCGCCGCGCTCGGATCGGTCCACGCGCCGAGCATCCCCCGGAGCAAGGCCATGTGCGCACTGGTCGAGCGATCGAAACCGTCGCGCAGCTCCAGCGGTGCCTGATCCAGCTCGGGCAATTCGACCAGGACGCGCGCATTGACCGCCGTTCGCGCCGATTCCAAGTGGTCACCGAGCTCGGCGGCGACCTCGGCCACCAGGCGGCGACCCTCTGCAGAGAGCTCGCCGTACCGATCCCGGGACCCGGATTGTGCCGCGCCGGCCATGTCGCCGAGTCTAGACCGTCCTTCTTTGTGCTGGAGTACAACACGGCCGGGATCTGTTGGCGTGCGAACCATTGGTCGCCGGATGCGGCGTCAGTACCTTCGATTTTACCAACGAAGGAGAGATTCATGTCACATGAGACGGACTACATCGTGATCGGCGCCGGTTCGGCGGGGTGCGCGGTAGCCGCTCGGCTGAGTGAGAGGAAAACCGCGCGGGTACTGCTCATCGAAGCCGGCGGCGGCAATCGCCGGCTCGAGGTGAAGGCGCCTGCCGCATTCTCCCAGCAGTTTCACGGAAAGCTCGACTGGGACTATTGGACCGAGCCCGAACCGCACCTCAACGGGCGCCGTCTGTTCTCTCCGCGCGGGAAGATGGTCGGCGGATCGAGTGAGATGAACGCGATGATCTACCTCCGCGGCAACAGGCTCGACTACGACTCCTGGGCCGAGAACGGCGCCACCGGTTGGTCGTATGCGGACGTGCTCCCGATCTTCAAGCGCTTCGAATCGAATGACGAATTCGGTGGCACCTATCATGGCACCGCGGGCGCACTGAAGGTCACCCGCATTCCCGACCCGGACCCGGTCAGCCTGGCACTCGTCGAGGCCGCGGCTGCCCTGGGGATCGAGCGCAACAACGACTTCAACGGTGAAAGACAGGACGGGACGGGACGGGTGCAGGTCACCCAGCATCGTGGCATGCGCTTCGGCAGCGCCGAGGCATACCTTGCACCGATCGCGCGGCGGCGCAATCTGGAAGTTCGCACCGACTCTCTCGTCACCCGGATCATCGTCGAGCGGGGCCGAGCGGTCGCCGTCGAGACCTCCGACCGGAACGGCAATACGGAGCGAATCAACGCCCGCGCCGAGATCATCGTGTCCGGTGGAGCATTCAACACCCCTGCGCTGCTCCAGCATTCGGGCATCGGCCCAGCTGACTTCCTTCGCTCGGTGGGGGTGAAGCCTGTCGTCGACTTGCCGGCCGTGGGCGAGAACCTGATGGAGCACCCACTCGTCTACACCACCTACGAACTGACCGACGGCCACATCGGCATCGCAGACGCGAAGAAGCCGAAGTACCTGTTGGAGTGGCTGTTACGCCGGCGCGGCAAACTCACGAGCAACGTCGCCGAGGCCGCCGCCCACGTTCGCACCGATGCCGCCATGCCGGCACCCAATTTCCAGTGCCTCTTCGCCCCCGGATACTTCTACGATCACGGCCAGATGGCGTGGGACGTGCCCGCGGCGACGATCGCGATGTCCTACATCGCGCCGCGCAGCCGGGGCACGGTGCGGATCCGATCGAACGACCCGACACGCAAACCCCGAGTCACGTACAACATGCTCTCTACCCGCGCGGAGATGGACGAGATGATCGACGCCGTCGACCTCGCTCGCGACATCGCCGCGACCGGACCCGCCCGCGCGGTCCTGGGCACCGAAATCACCCCGGGCCGTGATGTGCGAACGCGCGAAGAGGTGGAGGCCTGGATCCGTACCTCGGTTCAGCACACCTATCACCCCGCCTGCACCGCGCGTATCGGTACCCCCGACGACGGGGTCGTCGATCCGCAGCTGCGTGTCCACGGTGTCGATGGCCTGCGGGTGGCCGATACGTCGGTCATGCCCACCCTCATCCGCGGCAATACCAACGCACCGGCAATCATGATCGGTGAGCGTTGCGCAGATTTCGTCGGCACAACCGTCGCGACGTCTGCATCCGAGGTCACCGCCGCCGGGTCCGGAGCTACGTGATGACGATACCGCTGCAGAGCCGTGACACGGCCGCGACCATTGCGATCGAGAATCCGGCTACCGGTCGGGTGATCGGCCACATCGAGGACATGACCGCCGACCACGTGGCCGAACTGGTAGTCCGTGCGCGTGCCGCCCAACCCGCCTGGGCGAAAATCGGATTCCATCGTCGCGCCGAGTTGGCGCGCAAACTGCGATCCTGGTTCGTCGCCAACCGCGCCGCGCTCATCGACACCATTGTGGCCGAGAACGGCAAGACCCGCGAGGATGCGCTGCTGGCCGAACTGTTCTACCTCGCCGACTCGATGGGCTTCTGGGCCAAGAACGCTGGAAAATACCTCGCGGAGGAGAAAATCCGCACCCACTCTCCGTTCGTGCTCGGAAAGAAGGTCGTCGTCCGGTACCGCCCGCACGGAGTGGTCGGTGTCATCGCGCCGTGGAACTATCCGCTCACCGCGTCGGTCGGTGACGCGCTCCCGGCGCTGATGGCCGGCAACACGGTGATTCTCAAGCCGAGCGAGGTTGCGCCGCTTGCCGTCGAGCAGGTGGTTCGCGGCGCGGCCGAGGTCGGGTTCCCGACGGGTGTCCTCCAGGTCGCCACCGGCGCCGGCGATACGGGCGCCGCGCTCGTCGACTGTGCCGACATGATCCAGTTCACCGGTTCCACCCGCACCGGACGCCGGATCGCCACCCGCTGCGGCGAGCGGCTCATTCCGTCGTCGCTGGAACTGGGCGGCAAGGACCCGATGATCGTCCTGGCCGATGCGAACCTCGAGCGTGCCGCGAACGTGGCCGTGGAGTGGTCGATCCGCAACGCCGGCCAGATCTGTATGGGCATCGAACGCGTCTACGTCGAAGCACCGGTATACGACGAGTTCGTGACCAAGGTAACCGAGAAGGTCGCGCGACTGCGGATCGGCGCACCCGGGGATTTCGGCTCGACGGACGTCGGCGCAATCACCTTCGCACCGCAACTCGACATCATCGAGAGTCACATCGGCGATGCAACTGCCAAGGGCGCGCGCGTTCTCGTCGGCGGCGAACGCGAACCGGGCGCCGGCAGGTTCTTCCAGCCGACCGTTCTCGTCGACGTCGACCACACGATGAAGGTAATGCAAGAAGAAACGTTCGGTCCGATCCTGCCGATCATGAAGGTGCGCGACGAAGAGGAAGCCGTTCGCCTCGCCAATGACACCGTCTACGGGCTGGGATCGACCATTTTCAGTCGCAATATCTCAAAGGCAAACCACCTCGCACGGCGAATGGTCGCGGGCAACACCTGGATCAACGATGCGATCATGAGCTTTCTCGCCCAAGAGGCACCCTTCGCCGGCGCCGGTCGGTCCGGGTTCGGCAGTGGACGACACGGGAAAGACGGAATCCGCAAATACTGTGACACCCATACGATCCTGACCACGCGATTCGCGCTCACTCGCGAACCGACCATGTTCCCGAACAACGCGCGCCGATCACGCCTGTTCGACCGCCTCATGGTGATGCTCTGGGGACGATGACCGACAGCCGGACCGGTCCCGCCGGGAAACCCGCGTGCGGCCACCGCAACCTTCACCATCCGACCTCGCATCAATCTGCAGGAGTACGACATGACGCACGACATAATCGAGGGGCGGCCGTCGACCCACGGCGACGACTACCAACTCAACACCACCACCCTGATCCGGCACTCCGCCCGGACCTACCCGCAACAGCAAATCGTGTTCCGTACCCCGGAGGGCGGCTGGGACCACTACACCTACGGCGAGGCGTACACCAGGATGCAGCGGACCGCCAACGTGTTGACCGCGCTCGGCGTCGGCGCGGGCGACGTCGTGGGCGTCCTCGACTGGAACAGCAAGCGGCACTTCGAACTCTACTGGGCCATCCCGGGCACCGGTGCGGTGATGCTGCAAATGAACCTGCGGCTGGCCTCGGAAGACCTCGGCTACGTCACCTCGCACAGCGAGGCCAGTGTCGTCCTGGTCGACGAGAGCCTTCTTCCGATCGCAGAGGCGCTGGCACCGTTCGCACCGAACATCCGTGCGTGGGTGGTGATGTCGGACAAACCGATGTCGCAGATCGCCACCACCCTGGTCGACGTCCACCACTTCGAGGACATGGTCGCCGCGGCCCCCGACCACTTCGACTGGCCCGTCATTGCCGAGACCTCCGCCTACAGCGCCTGCTACACCACCGGTACCACTGGCACACCCAAAGGTGTCTACTACTCCCATCGCGGCATCTACCTGCACACGATGGCGCAGGCCGCGAACCTCGGTATCCGCAGCAACGACACCGTCATGTTGATCACCCCGATGTTCCATGGCCAATGTTGGGGTCTACCCCAGTCGGCGGTCTACAGCGCCGCAAAGATCGTCTTGCCCGGCCGCTACCTGGCCGAGGACACCCCGGTGTTGATCGACGCCATGATCGCCGAAGACGTCACCGTGGCCAACGGTGCCCCGGCCATCTTCCAGCCGATGCTCGATCACATCGAGACACTCGCTGTGAAACCGGACTTCCGACGGGTGCGGCTGCTGTCGGGTGCCACCGAGCCCGCGCTGTCGTTGATGCGCGGTTTCTACGAGCTCACCGGTGCGGACGTCATTCATGCATACGGCGCCACCGAAACCACCCCGACAGTCGCCGTCAACGCCGAGCCCTTTCTGCGAGAACGTGTTTCCGAGGAGCAGAAGTGGGACCTCAAACGTTGCCAAGGCCTACCGGTCAACGGGGTGGACATCCGCATCGTCGACGCAGACGGCAACGACCTTCCGCACGACGGCAAGAGCCAGGGTGAGGTGCTGCTGCGCGGGCCGTGGATCACCGTGCGCTATCACGAGCTCGACGCCACCGACCACTTCCTCGACGGATACTGGCGCAGCGGCGACATCGGCACCATCGCACCCAACGGATACCTCAAGCTGACAGACCGCCTGAAGGACGTGATCAAGAGTGGCGGGGAATGGATTTCCTCGATCGACATGGAGAACGCCCTTCTCGCGCACCCGAGGGTCGCCGAGGCAGCCGTGATCGGCGTCGAACACCCCAAATGGCAGGAACGCCCCGTCGCGCTCGTCGTCACCACCAACGGAGAGCAGCTGCCGATCGAAGAGATACACGCCCTGCTCGCCGGTTCGTTCGCCAGGTGGCAACTGCCCGACACCGTCCTCTACCTCGACGCCCTGCCTCGCACCAGCGTCGGCAAACTGGACAAGAAGGTGATGCGCGCCGCACACGCCGACATCTACACCAAAGCCGGATAACCGAAGGGTGAGGCCGCCGACGACAGCGGGTTCAGTCGGGGGTGAAGAACAGCTCCATCCCGATGAAGATCCACGCCACCAACGCCGCCATCGGCACGAACGCGCCCACCAACGGCAGGGCGAACTGCCGGGCAGCCCGCCACGGAATCGTCATCAACCCGCACGCCACCACAAACACCACCGGTCCCGCCCAGCTCACCCAATACCCCACCGGCGGCGGATCGGAACCGAGAGAGGTGAACGATTCGTGCGGATACACCCGCGGCTGCGGCACATCCCCGTAGTGCTGCCATCGGTTCACCGCCGGCAGATAGCAGAAGAATCCCAACAGCACACCCGCGGACACACCCGACGAAATCCGCCAGCCCCGCCCCGACGCCGCCGGGGCGCGAGCCCACATGGTCGTTCAGGACCTGCGGCCGTGGAAGGTGCGGCGCAGGTCGCTCACCCAGGCGTCGGGGTTCTCCCAGGGGATGAAGTGACCGCCGTGGTCGTGGGCGTTCACGTTGACGTGGTTGAACCAATTGGCCTGCGGGCCGGTCTTGAACGCCTGGACACGTTCGTCGGCGGTATGGATGCCGGGCGGATTCTCGTACGTGACGAAGGTGAGGCCGACCGGGGCCTGCACAGCCGGAGTGCGGTGGTGGGCGGGGGCCCAGGGGTAGCGGTTGGCGTTGGCATAATAACGCATCGACGTGGCGATGGAGTTGTTCACCCAGTAGATCGTGGCGTGGGTGAGCAGATCGTCCTTGGTGAAGACGGTCTCGACGTCACCGCCGTTGTCGCTCCACGCATTCCAGCGCTCCAGCAGCCAGGCGAGCAGTCCCGCGGGCGAGTCGCTCAGCCCGTGGGCGAGGGTGGCGCCATCGAGCATGTGAACGACGAGGTGGGACGCCGAGCGGTGGTCCAGCTCGATGACGCGGGCGCGGACGTCGGCGGGCTGGTCGTCGGTGAGGGGCCGGTTCCGGGCAAAGTCCCAGGCGCGGGGGCCGTTGAAGAAGTCGAGCGGCAGCCCGGAGCCGATGTGAATGCCGTACAACTCGTCGGCGTACTTGTGGCCGAGCTGGCTGGAGACGATCCCGCCGATGTCGCAGCCCCCGGCTGCGTACTTCTCGTATCCCAGGACCTCGGTCATCAGGATGTGCCAGAGGTCGGAGACCTTCCAGAAGTTGACGTCCGAAAATCCGGTGAGCGGGCCGGGGAATCCGAAGCCGGGCAGGGAGGGCACGATGACGTCGAACGCGTCGGCGGGGTCACCACCGAACGCGGCCGGATCGGTGAGCGGGTCGATCACCTTCGACCAGTGCCAGAACGTCCACGGCCAGCCGTGGGTGAGGATCAACGGGATCGGACGGGGGCCGCGGCCGGGCTTGCGCAGGAAGTGCACCGGAACTCCGGCGACACTCACCTGGTAATGCTGGTAGGAGTTGATGGCAGCCTCGGCCTTGCGCCAGTCGTAGCCGTCCCGCCAGTGGGCGACCAGCTCACGGAGATAGCTGTCCGGGACGCCATAGGACCAGTCCCCATTCCCCTCATCCAGCGGCGGACGGGTCAGAGTGAGACGGACGTGCAGGTCATCGAGGACCTCGTCGGACACATGGATTGGAGTGGGCTCCAGGGCGAAGGCGTGCGGGATGGTCACGGCGTGGCTCCTTACAGAGTGAGGAAAGCGGTGCCTCCGGGCGGGCTCTAGAACTGATTCCACCAGACCGCGAAAGAGTTCCACCACGTCCACGGCCAGAATCTCACGTCACCGATACCTGCCGGAAGATCGAACACGACACCGATCATCACTGCACCTTTCTGGATCGCTCCCCAACCATGCTGTGGATCGGCGTCGCGGCCGTCAGCGCGACCGGCGGGACTCAGCCGTAAGGGACGGAGCAGCAACCAACGTGGCCGGGCGTCGTCGGTCGGGGTATTGACCTACGATGGCTGCCTGCCAAGCTCGGATCCACCCCGCGGGTGGGACTACCGCAGGTTGCACCGGCGATGAAGCTGAGATCATATGCGTCCCAGATAGGGCGAGGTCCGTGTGCGAGGGAGTCAGGCGCGGGCGGCCGGGTCCTCCTCGGACCCCAGGTTCCGCACCAGCCACCGATCGTCGACGAGATGCATCAGGATCGGAAACACAGGCCGAGGAACGTTCGGCTCCCACACGCCGCCGTCGAGCGTCGACATCTCGTGCACATAGAGCACCTCCACACCGGGAGCGACGATTCTGGTTCCGGTACCGATACCCCACGTCGCAGGATCCGGCAGCATCGCACGGAACGACCGCACGTGCACGCGCTCGAAATGCACCCATAGGGGATGGTCCGGCACCGGCACGGCGAGATCCTCGGCGACTGCCTCACCATCCCAACCGTCGACGGTCATCTGATAGTGGTTGTCTTGCACCCACCGCCATGCGAGTACGGCCCGGAAGTCGGGATCCACAGTCGGCCACACGGACAGCAGGTCTCCGTCCACGCAGACCGACGTCAGGAACGCCCACGCCGCGCTCACCAGCTTCGTATGCCCGAGGAACCGCAACAATTCCGCCGGATCCATCGCACGAAGCTCGAGGTACGCCTCCTGCATCTCGGGCGGCAAGGCGCTGATCTGCTCGTCGGTCAACTCCGGAAGGGAGGACGCCGACGGCACCGCACCAGCGCCGGGATCCTCACCCCGGGCGACGAGTAGGGCGCGGGCGGCGTCGACGAACCGCGGCGTCAGTTGCTCGAGTGACGCGAGCAACTCCCCTACCGTGCGCGGCGGGCGAGCGTTGCGGGTGATCAGCACGTGAATGCACTCGACCACCGCGTCCGGGTCGAGATCGAGTTGATCACAGAGGAATTCGTCGGGGTGGATTGCCTCGACGTCGAACGGCTCGAGGGCCGACGGAGGGAAATCCGGCAGGGTTGCGGTCACTATCAATGCCGCTCCGGAGCGCACCGCCGCGGCCAGGACGTGCCGGCTCTTCGGATCGTTGATCATCGCGGGGATCAGCGCGCGGTATCCGTGTGATTCGTCCTCCGCGAGGGGAAACGCTCTGCGCATCTGCTGTACCCGCTGCGCCGCTTGCTGCGACGGCTGCACAGAACCCTCGTCGGACAGGTTGCGCTCGACCTCGTCGAGCAGATCCGGCGTCCAGACCGGTCGGAACAAGTCGGCATCGGCGAGCGTCAGCAGCAGGCTGTTCAGGGTCTGGGGAAGCATGACGCACGCGTCGAGAACCACCCGGGAGGTCGTCATCGGTCACCCGCCCCAGATCAGCGGGTCGAGACGAAGCCGTCAGCGGCGTCACCGGGATCCGGCGTCTCCTCGCGAGCCATCTCCTCGAGCACCTGGCCCCGGCGCGCGCGCTCGCGCCTCTGGAATTCGAGCACGTCCGCCAACTCCACCCGCCGGTGCCGGCCGGGCGAGGTATACGGAATCTTCCCCGCCTCCAGCAACCGCACGAGGGTCGGCCGCGTGATGCCCAACAGTTCCGCGGCCTCCTGCGTCGTCAGCACCGTGCGAAGGGTCTCCACCCTCACCGCCTGCCCCCGATCCAGGGCCGTGACCGCGTCGACGAGCAAACCTCGGACGCTGTCCGGCAACGGCGCCGACCTGTCCGGGGTCGAGATCGACACCTCTCCAGCACCAGCGAGAACGGATTTCAGCTCGGCGAGAAGATCCCGGTCGGCGACGATGGGCGGCAACACCGTGTGGTTCATCAGAGCACCCATACCCCACCGTAAAACGAAAAAAACGAACACGCAATGCGGCGAGGCGCAGCGACGGTACGGTTGACGAACTCAGGCTCGGCCGAGTGTGACGATCGGCTGCTGAGGCCCCCGTTACGCCGACTTCGAACCTGATTCGAAACATTCTGCCCGATAGGTGAATTGGAGTTGCCCTCGATAACACGAACACTCGGAACGAGATGCTCAGCGCAACCAACGCCCCCGGTCGATGCCCTACCCTCACGTCGCCGAACGGCCAGGGTCGCGCCAGCCTGTGCCTCGACCAATCGTCCACTTTCGGGTCGAGGAGCATCAGCCGGGCATACCGTCCGTCACCGATGACGATCGCGAGCCAGGTACCGGTACGCCGAGTTGGCTCGGCGCGACAGCAAGGCGATGACCAAAACACTTGATCCCATTGACGCTTCGATTCGTGCCAATGGGCGATGCAGGCGTTCAGGCTCGGGTAATTACTCGTGCGGTGTAACGCTCGCGAGGGCGGCGAATGTCAGCATCGGAATTGCCGCGGGTGCGACGTGAATCAGGCGCGGGTGCGAGGACACATCCGCCACCGAGTGCGAACGATGTCGTGCAGTGCCCGGCCGAGGTGGCGGTCGTCGCTTCGGCCGCGACGATGACTCTGCGTTCGACCGTAGCTCACTGGCACCCGGCCGATCCCCCACCGGCATCGCACCGCGAGGCGACGACCCGTACAGCGATACTCGCGACGAAAATCACACACCGGTCGCGTGATGCGCGGAGGCGACTGGCCACCCGTCTGCTAGTCCGACCCGATGGTATTGATGGCGGCGGGCACGCTCAGGCCCACTCTCTCAATTGCCAAGAGCGCAGAGCGTTCTCCGAGGAAAGTGGCGCGATGGAGAAATCACGGCGCTTCGAATGATAGATTTCTCAGCAAGCGGAGTGAACGCTCCGCTTTGTTGGGAGTATTCATGGAAACCGCCTCGACGCGGACGCACCATCAGCTGACCTTTGCCGTGCTCACGCTCGGCGTCGGCGCCTTTGCCCTCCTGCAGTCACTGGTCATGCCGGTGCTGCCCACCCTCGAGTCGGGGCTGGGCACGACGCAGAGCGACATCACCTGGGTGTTGACTGCCTACCTGTTGTCGGCGTCGATTTTTACGCCGGTCATGGGACGACTCGGTGACATGCATGGGAAGAAGCGTGTGTTCGTCGTCGCGCTCGTCGCATTGGCGGCAGGATCGCTACTCGCAGCCCTCGCCACCTCGCTGTCGGTGATGATCGCGGCCAGGGTGATCCAGGGCATCGGAGGCGGGGTGCTGCCCTTGGCGTTCGGCATCATCCGGGACGAGTTTCCCGAGGACAAGGTGGTCGGCGCCGTGGGAATCATCGCCGCCCTCACCGCGGTCGGCGCGGGTCTCGGCATCGTCCTTGCCGGTCCCATCGTTGCCGTTCTGAGCTATCACTGGCTCTTCTGGATCCCGATGATCATGGTCGTCCTGGCAGGGGTGGCCGCGCAGATCCTGGTCCCCGAGTCCCGCGTCCGAACTGCCGGAAAAATAAACTGGCTCACCGCGCTGCTGTTGTCCGGGTGGCTCGTCGCGCTACTGCTCGGCGTGAGCCAGGCCCCGACGTGGGGGTGGGGTTCACCGATCGTCGTCGGGCTGCTGGTGGCGGCGGCCGTGCTGGTGGCGACCTGGGTGGTCGCCGAATCGCGATCCGCCAATCCGCTGATCGACATGACGATGATGCGCATCCGAAGCGTCTGGGCCGCCAACCTGCTGGCGCTGCTGATGGGGGTCGGCATGTACGCAGCATTCGGTTTCCTCCCGCAGTTCCTGCAGACACCCACGTCCGCCGGATACGGCTTCGGTGCGTCGGTCACCGAGTCGGGACTGATGCTGCTTCCCGTGAGCGCGGGAATGTTCCTTCTCGGACTCGCCTCCGGCCGCCTCGCGGCTCGACTGGGTTCGAAGAACCTTTTGATCGCGGGGTCCCTCGTGAGTGCGATCGGGTACTTCGTGGTGGCGTTTCTACATCAGACCGAGATAGATATCTACCTCGCCATGTCGTTGGTCGGGATCGGTTTCGGCCTGGCATTCTCGGCAATGTCGAATGTCGTCGTCGGCGCCGTGTCACCGGAACAAACCGGCGTCGCGAGCGGTATGAACGCCAACATCCGCACGATCGGCGGCGCGCTGGGCGCCGCGTTCATGGCCAGCGTCGTCACCTCCGGAGCCTCCCCCACGGGGGTTCCGCAGGAATCCGGCTACACGCACGGATTCCTCATGCTCGGCGTCGCAGTCGGCCTCGGCGCGGTCGCGGCCCTGTTCATCCCGGCGATGAAACGGGACCAGGCCACGCATCTCGAAGCGTCGATCGGGCTGCGGCACCCGGAACTCGCGATGGTCGCGGGCGGCACACTGGTGGGCGACAAATCCGAATGAAGTCCGACGCGAACACTCAGGCTGGCGGCAAGGTACTGCGCCGCGACGCCGCGGAGAATCGGCAACGGCTACTCGACGCGGCAGCAACCGTGTTCAGCACCCGCGGGATCGATGCGGGCGTCGACGAGATCGCCCGGGTTGCCGGCGTCGGGATCGGGACCCTCTACCGACGGTTCCCCACCAAGGACGCACTGGTCAGCGAGCTAGTCCGACAAGTGTTCTACGACTTCGTGGCGCTCGCCAACGAGGCGTCTTCCGCGCCGAACGGTGAAGGCCTCGAGCAGGTGCTCTACGGCACCGGTGCCATCCTCGCATCGAACCGGGGATGCCTGTCTCGAATGTGGAACGACGACGAGACCACGAACTTGCGGGACGAGTATCGACGGATCCTGTTCGAACTCTTGGCCCGAGCCAAACAGCACGGCCGCATCCGTGAGGATGCCACCGACGCCGACCTCGATCTCATCTTCTGGTCCGTTCGGGGCGTCGTCACGACAACGCGTGGCGTCACCGACACGGGGTGGCGTCGGATCATGGCCATCATGATCGCGGGACTTCGGCCCGGCGCGGACGATCTCGACGCGGACCCGATGAGCGCCCACCACATCACCGAGATCATGGACCGCTTCCGGGCACAGTAGAGACCGGCCGACGAACCGAGGCGGGACGATGCCGGTGCGATCCCGGGCTCCGACGACGAAGCCTCGGTTCAGGCCGTGACGGCGCCCGGGTCCGCGAAGGCCCCGTCGGCCGTGAAGGCTCGGTCGGCGAAGCGTTCCCCGATGACGCGGTGGGTGGCGGCGTCGGGGTGGAGTTGATCGGGTAACGGCAGATCGACGTGGTCGGCTTCGCCGTACAGATCGCATCCGTCGAGGTAGTGCAGATGGGGGTCGTCCATCGCCCGCTGCGCCACGATTCGAGCCAACTCGTCCCGGATGGTTCGGAGCGTCAACTTTCCCGCAGCGCGCTCGGCGGGATCTCCCGTAGCCACGAATCGCAGCTCTCCCCTGCCGAGCGCATCGAAGTCGAAGGCGCCGGGTCCCGGAGTGTCCTCGTGAATAGGGCAATGAATCGGCGAGACGATCAACAGCGGCGTGGTGGGATGGCCTTCCCGGATGGTGTCGAGGAAGCCATGCACGGCCGGGCCGAACGCACGCAAGCGCATCACGTCGGTATTGACCAGATTGATGCCGATTTTGACGCTGATCAGGTCGGCGGGGGTGTCGCGTAGCGCGCGGGCGGTGAACGGGTCCAGCAGGGCGCTGCCGCCCAACCCGAGATTGATCAGTTCCACACCCCCACGGGCGGCGGCTAGTGCCGGCCAGGTGGTGGAGGGACCGGCGGCACCGGAGCCATGACTGATCGAGCTGCCGTGATGCAGCCACACGCGGCGACCCTCGTCCGGCGCAGCCTCGATCTCTGCGTCGGTGCGCAAGCCGACGAGTTCGGTGCACTCATTGTGTGGCAGCCAGATCTGCACGGTCTTGACGAGGTCGGACAGATCCGTGAAACGGACAGTGCTGACGGGTCCCGTCTGCCTCTGCGCGGTCCCCGTCGCCATATCGATGGTCACCGTATCGCCACCCGGCGCGCTGGCCTGACCGACCAGTCGACCGTCGACGAGCAGGTCGTACACCCCGTGAGGTCGCGGCGGAGCCCCGTTGTAGATCAATTTGGTGGGCAGCGTGTCGAGTTCGATAGTCGTTGCGCGAGTGCGGAAAACCAGCCGCACGCCTGAGGGCTGTGCTTCCGCCATCGTCAGTTGACTGTCGGCGCATTGCGCGCGGGCGCGGGCCGGAAGGCGGTGCGGGACTATGCCGCGCTCGGTGCGCTCGAGCTCGAGAGCGCCGAACAGAAGATCCTCGGTGCGGGCAGTGGTGATCCAGCTGTTCTGGGTGTGCATGGGTTTCACCTGTACGTGGTTTGTGGGTGCCGCAGCCGCCGTGGTGCCGGCGACAGCGACGTTCGGGCATCACGACAACGTGACTATAGATGATAGTAATTTGCCTATACTATATAGGCAAATGGATCACTATCGGTCGGATGGAGCAGGTCGGACATGGCACGTGCAGGGCTCACCCCGGAACGCCTCACCCAGGCAGGGGCCGAACTGGCGGACGAAGTCGGCTTCGAGCAGGTGACAGTGTCCGCAGTCGCCCGGCAATTCGACGTCAAGGCCGCAAGCCTGTACTCCCACCTGAAGAGCACCCAGGACCTCAAGACCAGGATTGCTCTTCTCGCCCTCGAGGAAATGGCAGAGCAGGCCGCGGACGCTGTGGCCGGCCGTTCCGGCCATGACGCCCTGATCGCCTTCGCGAACGTCTACCGCAGCTACGCGAGAGCGCACCCCGGCCGGTACGCCGCGTCCCAGATGCAACTCGATCCGGAGACTGCGGCCGCGAGCGCAGGCAGACGCCATTCACAGATGATGCGCGCAATTCTGCGAGGCTACGGCCTTACCGACCTGGATCAGACTCACGCAGTTCGATTGCTGGGCAGCGTCTTCCATGGCTATGCCAGCCTCGAATCGGTCGGAGCCTTCAGCCACAGCCCACCGGACAGCGAGGACAGCTGGCCCAGAATTCTCGATGCACTCGACTCCATGCTGACCAACTGGCCTACTCACTAGTCGATGCCGGATCTGTCCCAGGCAGGGATTCAGGGCAACCGGTCCGTCGCCGTCTACCCGAATCACGACCCGTGGGTTCACTCAACTCGCGGACGCGCGTGAGCCGGCAGCTGTCCAGAGCTTGATCGAGCAGATCCCCGCGGCGTGGGGCGGCATCGACGTGCTGGTGCACAATGCGCTCACCCCGTAATGCAATCAAGCCCCCACCTACATCCGCCCGGATGCCCCCGCGATTCGGGCCGTCGTCCGCGCCCACCGACCGGGCCCTCCAGGTGATCCACAGCGATCACCGTGGTCTCCGTCGAACTCTGCGTCCGAGGAACTGTCGCCGCGACCGAGTTCTACGGCACCCGACCATCGCCCGCTGAGCCCGGCACACGCCGCCCACGACGGATGCTCGCCGCAACCCCGCCGGACGCGCATCCACCTCGAGAGCCGTCGGACATCCTCGACGACACGGCGGGTTCGCTCCGCAGCAATCGTTCATGGAGAGCTTCTCACCGGTGCCCCCGACGACCGGGATGGAGGGTTACGGCGGGCATCGTCGACCGCGGTCCGACGTTCCGCGATCGCGGAAATCAACTTCGACGTCGGAGTTTCAGTGGACGGACGGGCGTTGCCCTTCCACTATTGGTTGCGATGGCCGAGGGGTGCACCGGGGCGCGCACAGATGAGCGCGCGGTACCGCCACCGGCCTTTCGCTCAGGCATCGCCGTGGCGTCTGTGTTTCCGACGGCACGCGCATGTTTGAGAGGATGGCTCGCCGTCAACCCAGTGATCGACCGAATCGGTATTGCGGGACCGGTTCGGTCTGGAAAATCGGTCGGGAGGATCCTCGTGTACATCGCACGCAGGGCTGCCGCAGCGGTGGTGGTGGTGGTGGGCCTGGCGGCAGCGATGCTGTCCGCCTGCTCGCCCGGAAACTCGCCCGGCGGGGACAGCAGCGGTGTCGTGAACGCATGGGCCGGTGAGCCGCAGAACCCGTTGGTTCCCACCGACACCAGTGAGAGCTGGGGTGGCCGCGTCGTCGATTCCGTGTTCGCGGGTCTCGTTTCCTACAACGCCGACGGCGGGGTCGAGAACGAGGTCGCCGAGTCCATCGAGACCACCGACGGCAAGAACTTCACCGTGAAGCTGAAGGACGGCTGGACGTTCACCGACGGCACCCCGGTCACCGCCGCCTCCTTCGTCGACGCCTGGAACTACGGCGCGTTGTCGACGAACGCACAGATCCAGGCATCCTTCTTCGACCCGATCCAGGGCTACGACGAGGTGGCGGCCGAGAACCCGACGGCGCAAACCATGTCGGGCCTGAAGGTGGTCGACGACTCCACGTTCACCATCGAACTCAAGCAACCCGAGGCGGTGGCGTACAAGGACATGGCCGCGTTCGGGAAAAATCCGGTCGGCAACGGCCCGTACATGATGTCCGGCCCCGGTGCCTGGCAGCACAACGTCCGGATCGACACGGTCGCGAACCCCGACTACACCGGCAACCGCAAACCGAAGAACGCCGGCGTCGACTTCGTCATGTACAACAGCCTCGACACCGCCTACACGGATCTGCTCGCGGGCAACGTCGACGTCCTCGATCAGGTGCCGCCGAGCGCGGTCACCACGTTCGAGACCGACCTGCCGGGCCGCACCGTGAACCAGCCGTCCGCGACCATCGAGACGTTCACGATCCCGGGCCGTCTGCCGCACTTCAGCGGCGAGGAGGGCACGCTGCGCCGCCAGGCCATCTCCATGTCGATCAACCGCGACCAGATCACCCGGCAGATCTACAACAACACCCGCACCCCGGCCCTCGACTTCACCAGTCCCGCGATCGAGGGCTGGTCGGATTCGCTGGCCGGCAACGGCAACCTGAAGTACGACCCGGAGGCGGCGAAGCGGCTGTGGGCGCAGGCCGACGCCATCGCCCCGTGGTCGGGCAGTTTCGAGATCGCGTACAACGGCGACGGCGGGCACAAGGAATGGGTGGACGCCACCGCCAACAACATTCGCAACACGCTCGGTATCGACGCGAAGGGCAAGGAGTACCCCACGTTCGCGCAGATCCGCACCGAGGCCACCAACCGGACCATCCCCAGCGCATTCCGTTCGGGATGGCAGGGCGACTACCCGCAGCAGTACGGTTTCCTCGCGCAGAACTACCAGACCGGCGGCAGTTCCAACGACGGCGACTACTCGAACCCCGAATTCGATCGGCTGCTACGCGCCTCCGCGGGCGCGTCCGACCCGCAGAAGGCGCAGGACCTGTTGAATCAGGCACAGGAGGTTCTGCTGCGCGATCTGCCCGCCGTCCCGATGTGGTATCGCAACGCCGCCAGCGGCTGGTCGGAGAACGTCTCGAACGTGACCATCGACTGGAAGGGCATCCCGATGTACTCCGACATCGAGAAGAACCGGCCCGCTGACCAATCGTGAGCCCCGCCGCCCAGGATTCCCTGACGTAAGCCGAGCGCCGGTGGCCACCAAATCTACTGCGGCGCTGCCGCTACCCGGACGAGCACACATGGCGGAGGGGAGCGCGATCGCCACCAGGGCTGCCCTCGCGGATTCGCCTCGACACTTGTATGAACGACGTTGTGCAGGGCGCGGGTCCGGACTACACCGAACGCTGGTTCAGCTGGACGCGGTCGGGTGAGGAATCCGAAGCGTGCCCGGACGGTTGCTGTTGGGCTACCCCTGCCCGCAGGGACTCGAAGATGGCAAGCCCCTGGCCGACCAGGCCGGTGGCGATCTCGCCGAGACCGTCGGCGCCGTTGAGTACGGTCAGATTCGCTCCCGATAGACCCTGCGCAGCCTGCTTGACAATTTCGGGCAGCTGGTCGATCAGCATCCGGTCCAATGCCACCCGGTCGTGTGACGCGGCGGCCTCGGCCTGAATCTTCATCTTCTCCGCGTCCGCGAGGGCGAGAATCCGGACGCGCTCCGCCTCCGCCTCGGCAGGTTTGACCACCTCGGCGACCAGCTCCTGCTGGCGTAGCTCGGCCGCGCGCTGCGCCAGTTCCGTCTTCATCGCCAGCACCTCGCGTTGCGCCTGGGCCTGCGCCAACGGACCTGCCTGTGCAGCTTCGGCCTGGGCCCTGTCGACCTCGGCTTTGTACTGCGCCTGCACGATCGCGGTCTCCCGCGCGAACTGCGCTTGATTGCGCTGCGACTCCTGCTCCGCCTCCGCCGCCGCCTGATTGGCGCGAGACTGCGCGATCTGCGCCTGCTGTTGAATGGCTGCGTTGTGCGGCGCGGACATCGCGAGGATGTAACCGAGGTTACCGTCGTCGATCGACTGGATCTGCAACGCGTCGACGGTCAACCCGATCTTGACCATTTCCTCCTTCGACCCGTCGAGCACCTCGCTCGCGAGTTTCTGCCGTTCCTTGATGATCTGCTCGACCGTCATCGATCCGATGATCGAGCGCAGATGCCCGGCGAAGATGCGGCCGGTGAGCACCGACATCTGATCCTGGTCGGACAGAAAGCGTTGGCCCGCACTGATGATACTTTCGCTGTCGTTTCCGACCTTGAACGCGATGACGGCGCGAACGTTGAGACTGATTCCCTGCTGGGTCACGCATCGCTCCTCGACCTCGGCCTCACACATCGCCAACGTCAGGAATCGGACCTTGCGGAAGAACGGCATGATGAAGGTGCCATGACCGGTGACGACCCGGAACGGTGCATTACCTCCGCTTCGCCCGCCCGAGATCAGCATTGCCTCATCTGGTGCAGGCACCCGGTAACCGAACATGTTTCGTCCCTTCTCGTTATTTGATCGACGGGTCGCGGCCCGGTCCCTTGTCGGGCGGGCAGTCTCGTCACAGCCCCAACGCCATCCACGACTCGACCTGGACCGTGCGGGCGCCGCGCACGTCGACGACCAGTACCTCGGTGCCGCGCGGCAGCGGCTCCTCGGACCAGGCGAGGTACGCCTCCCTCGATCCGCGGACCGTCACGAGCACTTCGCCCGCTCCATCGGGTCCCCGGGTCGCGACTGTCAGCGAACCTACACAACCGATGACCGACAACTCGTTCACACCTGCCATGTTCCTCTTCTCACCGCCCGCAGCCATTTCGCCACCCTGATCCGAGACGGAAATTGGCAATTACTCGGCGAACCCGGATGCGTGGTGCGACTTCTGCAGCGTGATCGAGCACCTCAGTGAACTCAACGCGCAGAACCAGGGATTCACCGAGGCGTTCACCGCCGAGTATCCCGGCACCATCCAACTGGTCGCATATCGGAAAGACCACAGCTCGGAATTACGGCCGGCTCAGACAATAGCCTCGAGTTCGTCATCCATCACCGTCTCCGCAAATAGCAGACACGCTCCAGCGGGTCACGTCATTCGGCCCGCTGGACAGCTGGCGCTTCCGTGTCGAGCTTTCCTGACTCGAGGACCGCGGCACGCTCGACGGTCAGCAAACTCTCCGCGCTGTGCTCCTCGTGGTATCTGCGGCCCCCACCACGGACGCCGAACAGCCGTTTACTCCAGATCAGCCACACGACGGCGGCGATGTTCACGAGCAACAGGACTACCCGCAGCACCGTCACCTTCTCGAAAAGCTCGAAAATCTCCAGTGGAAGGAAAAGGCTGGTCGCGACGACGGCGAAATACTCGCCCCACCGCCTGACGAGCCACAGACCGACCGCCTCGATCAACTGCAGTAGCGCATATAGCAGTATGGCAAGCGCCAGCCAGGTCAGCGTGGTCGACGACAGCGCGAAGGTGTCGTCGATGGTCTTGATAATCTTCGACTCGTCGATATTCCAGCCCAACTGGTTCGCGAGGGGCCGGATGAGGGGAAGTTCGTTGTCGAACGACTCCTTCACATGCGTCTTCGACGTCCGGAGATGAAAAATACCCAAGGCCACCAGAATCAGTACGAGCGCTCGGAGCACGCGTTCGACCGCGAGCAGGCGCATAATGACCCGATCCCGCAGCAAGCGCCCACGCGGAACCTCCGGGGCCTTGTCGGCCGGCCCGGACGCCTTCGGCGGGCCGGGAACGAAGTTGGCGCAGCGCAGACACCGCCATGCTTCACCCGCCGGCGTGTCCACCCGCAACCGGGCCCGCAGCGCCGGTTCGTCAGGGGCGTAGGTCTCGTGCCCGTGCCAACTGCACGAGCGGAGCGCGAAGTCCACAGCCGGAGCGTACCCATTCCCCCCTGTTTGCGGGCATACCAACGATCGATCGAGGACTAGAATTCGGTATGTGGAGCGATGCGTTCCGAAGGCCTTCTTGGTCGCACCCGCGGCGATCGCACTGGCCGCTCTTGGAGCCGGGGCGGCATCCGCCGACGCGACCGTGACCGCGGTCGGCGGACGGGGCCAGGTGGCCGTGACCGCGAAGGGCGACGACACGACGCGAGAGTGCGATTTCAGCGTCCTGGACCCATCCAAAGAGACGATCGCGACAAAAGAAATCACTTTGGTGCCGAAGGCGACACAGACCGTGAAGCTCACCAGCATCCCATCGGGCAGCTTCTACACAGTCGTCATGGATTGCACCGGCCAGAATACGACATCGGTTGAGAACATCGCGGTCCGCTCTGCGCCCGATCCCCATTGATTCGCTGGATCCCACCAAGGACGAGTCTTACGTCGTGTCCCGCTTGCCGGTTTCCATGAAAACCACCTGCCGACCGATTTCCACGGCGTGATCGTAGAAGCGTTCGTAGAAGCGGCCGAGCAGCGTCACATCGATTGCGGCTTGGACTCCGTGTGGCCAATGCCCGGAGGTGGTGTGTGCGAGCAGAGTACGGTTGAGATCGTCCATCTCGTCGTCGGTGTGCTCGAGCCTCCTGGCCCGTTCGACGTTCCGGTTCCGCAGGACATCGCCGGCCTCCGCCGTGTGGGCGGCGGCGAGTCGTCCCATATTCGTGAAGATTTCGCGCACCTCCACCGGGAGCACGTAGGTGGGGTGCCGACGGCGGGTGAGCTTACAGATATGGATTGCGAGTCCGCCCATCCTCTGCAGATCGGCGGAGATGTGCAGCCCGCCGACCAAGATCCGCAGGTCCGCCGCGACGGGGGCCTGCAGCGCGATGAGCGCGAAAGCCTTGTTCTCCCATCCCTGTGCGGCATCATCGAACCATTCGCGAGGGGAGATCACCTGTTCGGCCGCGCGGAGATCGGCGGCCAGAAGGGCCCGGGTGGCATCCGCGATGGCCGTTTCGGCATGCCCGCATATCGCTCCCGTCGACACCGCATGGGGGCGCCGGCGGGAGCCGATCGCACCGGCCCCCGCGTCGCCAGCGGCGAGGACTCGGTACACCGCCTCGTATCGGTTGCAGCGAACGAGGGCAGCACCCGAATACTATTCCAGCGCAATCCAAGAAGGGAAGGAAAGTGCCGTCGTTCTCAGCGCGTTCTCAGCGACCGCTCGCACTCGAGTACAGTCGCGTTGCCGTTCACCCGGATGGACGCCGCTTCTCAGCGTTTACACAGGATGTGAGACATATTCTCCGAGAGGGAGATCTGCGTCCTCAGTGCAACTTGTCGCAATCGCTCTGGCCGCGCTGCGCCCCATAAAGCCCGATCGACGTCGACACTGGGCGCCGCCGGCGCCGCAGACACCAAACTTTTCCCCTCCTGCCCTTACACTTTGGCGCGTGGATCGACGTCAGTTCTTGACCCTGCTCGCCTCGGCGACCGTGGCCATCGCCACCGGTGCGGGCTACGCAATCAGCGGCCGCGCCACGGCGGGCGAAGCAATGCCCGATCCCACCGAGCCGGGCCCACCCCCGGCACCCGCGCCCCCTCCGGCGAGTCCGCCGGTATTACCGCCACCGCCGCCGGCGTCGAGGGTCCGGTTACCCGGCGGCGGCGCGTTGACCGCACTGCCAGGCACGGGGGATCTTCTCGCGCTCACCGTCGACGACGGTGTGAACAGCGAGGTCGTCCGCCTCTACACCCAGTTCGCGAAGGACACGGGCATCCGACTCACCTATTTCGTGAACGGGCAGTACCCGTCCTGGACCGACAACACGGCGCTGTTGCGGCCGTTGGTGGACTCCGGTCAGATCCAGCTCGGCAACCACACCTGGTCTCACCCGGATCTGACCACGGTGTCGAAATCCAGGATCGCGGAGGAATTGACCAAGAACGACAGGTTTCTGAAGAACACCTACGGTGTCGATGCAACACCATATTTTCGTCCTCCGTACGGCAACCACAACACCACGGTCGATGCGGTGGCCGCGAGCCTCGGATACACCGTCCCCACCCTGTGGTTCGGGTCCTTGTCCGACTCCCAGCTGATCACCGAGGACTATCTGATGCAGATGGCCGACAAGTACTTCACCCCGCAGGCAATCGTCATCGGACACCTCAATTACCTGCCCGTCACCCACGTGTATCCGCACCTCGTTCAGATCATCCGCGACCGCAAACTCCGAACCGTCACTCTGCACGACGTCTTTCTACAGCCATAGCGGTTGTCGGAAAGCGGCTTCATGTCGCGGGACGCCTTTTCCTCAGAGTTTTCTCATCCACACTTAGCGGTGTGTGAAGGAGCGGGCCCTACCGTCAGTGAGCGCGGCAGGGCGCCGCGTGTGGCCCAGGACGGGAGTACAGGAATGACACCGATGAGCAGGGTAATTCGGGCAGCGATTGTGGCGGTCGGGGTATCGGTGGTGGGTGGATTGTCGGTCTCCGCGGCGCAGGCCGCTCCGCTCTCCCATCTGGACAAGGCGCCGACACCGACCGCGGTGTGCACCGCGGGACAGATCGCCGCCGCCCGCGCCGACAGCGCACCGAAAGTCTCCGCATATCTGCAGGCGCATCCCGACGTCGATCAGGAACTGACCGCACTGCGGATGGAGCCTAGGGACCAGCGCAAGTCCGACGCGAAGGCGTACTTCGCCGCGCACCCGGATGCCGCGGCGGCGTTGAAAGACGCTCGCTCGGCCGAACACGCCCTGCGACAGCAGTGCCGGATGCGATAAGCGGCGCAGACCGATTCGGCGGCAAGATTGTCGAGTATGAACGCTGCTCGAAAGATTCTGATGGTGGACGACGACCCGGACGTGCGCCGCTCGGTGGCTCGTGGTCTGCGAATGTCCGGGTTCACCGTCGACACCGCAGTGGACGGCCGCGACGCCCTCCGCCAGGTCGGCGCCGCCGCGCCGGACGCGGTGGTGCTCGACATCCAGATGCCCGGCCTCGACGGGGTCGCGGTGGTCACGGCCTTGCGAGCGATGGGCAACGACGTCCCTATCTGCGTGCTCAGCGCGTTGGACACCGTCAACGACCGGGTTGCCGGCTTGGAGGCGGGCGCCGACGACTACCTGATCAAGCCTTTCGACATCACCGAACTGGTGGCGCGGTTGCATGCCTTGCTGCGCCGAGGAACGGCACTCCCCCAGCGCGGTGCGGCGCGCACGATCGGCTCCGTTCACATCGACCCGGCCAGTCGACTCGTCTTCGCCGACGGAGTTCGAGTCGATCTGACCAAACGGGAGTTCGAACTGCTCGCGGCGTTGAGTGACAACATCGGTGTCGTCGTGGCCCGGGAACGGTTGATGGAGCTGGTCTGGGGTTACGACTTCAGCGCCGACACCAATGTCGTCGACGTGTTCATCAGTTATCTCCGCAGGAAACTCGAAGCCGGCGGGGCCGCGCGGGTGGTCCAGACCGTGCGTGGTGTCGGATTCGTCCTGCGCGAGGACCCGGTCCGGTGAGCCCGTCATCGCCTGGGTTGCCGAAACGGTCGCTGTCGGTGCGGGCCCGGGTCGCGTGGGCGGCGGGACTCGCGGCCGCGCTGGTCGTATTGCTCGGGGCCGGCCTGGCTGCGGTGACATGGGTGACCAACGAGTATCAGCAACGCGACCGCCGCGTCGACGCCGTGGCCGAAGCCTTGGCCGGTAGCGGAAACCCGATCACCCGCGGTCAGGGATACGTCGCAACTCTCAGGATCGACGACACCGTCGCCGAAACGACGCCGGTGATTCTGCCCGCGACGACGCCCGGGCTGAGCACCGCAGTCGTTCACGGGGTCACGTATCGGGTGCGCACCCTTCCCGTGGCCGGACCCGGCGGGGCGCTGTTGTCGGTGGGAGTGCGGGACAACCCAACCAGAGTGCTGGTCGGTCCGCTCGCCCGCCGCCTCGCCCTCGCCGGGGCTCTGGCGGTTGCCCTTGCCGCGGCATTGGGCTGGTGGTTCGCCGGCCGTGCCGTGCGCCCGCTGCGCCAGCTGATCACCCAGACCCGCACCCTGACCTCCGAGGGCGTCCCTGCGCCCGCCCCGGTGCGCGGCGCCGCCGAGGCAGAGGAGCTCTCCCGCGCGATCACCGACATGTGGACCCGAATGACCATTGCACAGGAACGCACCCGGTCGGCGTTGGATTCCGCCCGCGGCTTCGCCGCTGCCGCTGCCCACGAACTGCGCACTCCCCTCACCGCGATGCGCACGGATCTGGACATGCTGCGTACTCAACCGCTCGGACAGCCCGAACTCGACGAGATCCTGGGCGACCTGATCCGCACGCAACGACGCGTCGAGTCGACCGTCACCGCGCTCGGTCACCTCGCTGCCGGCGAGATGATGAGGCCCGAGGACCGGATCACGTTCGACGTCACCGAATTATTCGACCGCTTGGCACAGGAAGATGCGCGCACACATCCCACCGTGCGGATTACGACCCGCGGCGATCAGCCCCTCCTCATGACCGGATGGCCCGACGGCATCCGGCTCGCGGCCGACAACCTGGTCCGCAACGCCCTCACCCACGGGCGCGCAACGGAAATCGAACTGTCCGCCACCGTCGTCGACCACGCAGACCGCCGACGGATCGAGCTGTGCGTCGACGACAACGGTGTCGGCCTGCCCCTGACCTACCGTGAACGCGTCCTGGGACGATTTGAACGCGGACCCCACCCGCAGGTCAGCGGATCCGGCCTAGGTCTCGCTCTCGTCGCGCAACAAGCCGCGCTCCACGGCGGCAGTATCACCCTCACCGACAGCCCGCTCGGCGGGCTGCGCGCAACCCTGAAGATCGACACCACTGACGTCACCGCGAGATAGCCTCCCACGCCGTTCCGACCCGCACCATCGACACGGTCCACCGTGTGGGCCACCGGCTGACGACCGCGTCTACGGATTCGGCTGCCCCGCCGGAAGGGTGATCACGACCCGTGTCCCGCCACCCGCCGTCGAGTCGATCCGCACCGAACCGTCATGGGCTGAGACGATTTCGGCGACGATCGCCAAACCGAGACCGGATCCTCCCGCGTACCGCGATCTCGCCGAGTCCAGTCTCACGAACCGCTCGAACACCCGCATCCTGTCGGGCTCCGGTATCCCCGGTCCGTCGTCGTCGACAACGACGTACGCGGTACCGCCCCGACGGTGGACCGCCGCCGTCACGGTCGTGGCCGCGTACCGCACTGCGTTGTCGATCAGGTTTCGCACCGCCCGCGACAGCTGATCCGCGTCACCGCGAATGCGCACCGGAGTCACCTCGGCTTTCACGGTGACGCGGTCACCGGGACGTGTGCGGCGGACTTCGCTGTCGACGACGTCGTCGAGATCGACATCGACGACCCGGAGCGGCAGGCCCCGCTCGTCGGCCCGCGCCAGCAAGACCAGGTCGTCGACGAGTAGCTGCATCCGCATCGCCTCGGGCAGGAGGGTGCCACGGATCAGCTCCTGGTCGAGGATTTCGGGGCGCGCATCAGCCACCTCCAAGGCCGCGGTCACGGTCGCCAGGGGATTGCGCAACTCGTGGGAGGCATCGGCGACGAACCGCCGCTGAGCGGCATGCCCGCTCTGCAGACGGGCGAGCATGTCGTTCATCGTGCATGCGAGCGCGGCGATCTCGTCGCGTGGGCGCGGTACCGGTACTCGTTCGCTCAGATCGGTGCTCGAAATCGTGGCCACCTCGGTGCGGATCCGTTCGACCGACCGCAATGAGCGCCGTACCAGTTTGAAGGTCGCCGCCGCCGCGACGACGGCGATGACCGGTGCCCCGACCGCGAGGAGTCCGCCGACGGTGGCCAAGGTCGCCTCCACCGGCTCCTCGCTGGCAGCAACGATCACGCTGTAGTCGCCGCCGACCCCGCGCGTCCCCTGCACCGTGACCCGAAGATCGGCCCCATCCGCTCCCGGTGTGACCAACCCGCGAAGTGGTTCGCTCCCCGGCGGGGGCTGGATCCCGGTGACCGGGAGACCGGGCTCGTCCGCCGAGGATCGCACCACCCGGCTTCCGCTGTCGACGACCTGCACCAGGGTGATGCGCTGATCGGTGTCGAGGAGCTGGCTGTCGAGGTCGGCCGGTGAGTCGGTGCGCAATCCGGCGACGATGTCTGCGGCGCGGGAGGTCGCGGCCTCGTCGAGCGCGAAGAGCAGGGCCCGGTCGAGCACGAACAGCAGCGCCGCCGCGCCTAACGCCAGTGCGGCCGCGACCACCACACCGGCACTCAGGGCCGAACGCAGGGCCAGCCCCCACCGGGACGGTGTCAACCACATCGGTGCGACATTCATGTCGGCCATCATCCGCCATATTTTCTGCCACCGGCTGGGCCCCGGGTACCGCGTCGCGTATTCGTGAAGCGGACCCTCGCGATCGAGGAAACGGCCATTGAGGAACCAATCGGACCACAGCCCGTTGATGGGGCACCGCACCCACCACACAGCACCCCGAGTCGCATCGCTGCCGGGTATCACGCGTAGTTTCCCCAACCTGTGACGTCAATCGCCCCTAGTTCGAAAAGACTTTCTGCCAATGCATCTCGTGAGGCCAGAGGATCTTGCTGCTCTCAGCGATTTCTCAACGAACTCCACATACGTTCGGTAGTGATCCTTCTACGGACGGGAGGTTTACATCATGGAGTCTCCGCTCTCCGAACCCGCACCAAACGAGCCGGAACGCTCCCCTTCCGTCACGGGCAGCAGTTCCGTTGCGCAGCCGAGACCGAGCAGCAATGCCGGCTGGGCGGTGGTGTCACTGCTGTTTTTCTGGCCGCTGGCATTTTCTGCGTTTCACCACGCGTTCGAGGTGTATCCATTGTGGGCCGGTGGTGATACCGACGGCGCACTCTACGCCTCGCGCCGGGTCCGCAAACTCGGCCAGTTGTCGCTGTGGATCTTCGGCGCCCTGCTGCTCCTCGCGGTCGTCCTGTACGTGATCGCGGCGATTGTGCTGATCTCCCACGGCGGGGACGGCGGCCAGTTCCACCACCACCGAAGCGAGTGACATCCACCGACGGGCGCTCACCACCGACGGATCCGCTCGAGGGTGGCTAATCGCGGTGAACCCGCCGGCACATGAGGCCCGGTCCCCCGGCGGCCCCTGAACCGGTTGGAGGATGTATGGGGCCGCCGACAGAGGGCGGGTGCCCGCGTTCCGCCGACGGCACGATCACCGCACCACACCCTCAGGGCCGGGCACCACCGGTTCTCAGTGTTTCCACAGCGGCGGCACTCGACACTGGAGGGGTGTCGCGCACACTGCCGTTGGTGCAGGAGGTCGTCACCGAGGTGGTGACCGAGAGCGCGACGATGGAGATCGCATTACCCGCCCTGGCGATCGCCGCGGCCGTGTTCGGAGCCGGATTCTTCGCCACCGGGCCGGTGCTGCCCACCGGGCTGAGGGTCTCGGGGTTGGCCGCGGCCCTGGCGGTCTTCTGCGTTCACATCCACGTCGGGGGATGGTTGACCGGCGCAGACCGGCCAATCGCGTCGTTTCTGGACGGTCATCACACCGCGCTGCTCGACGAGCTCACGCGCCTGAGCGGCGCCCCGGCCAGTGCGGTCGCCGTAACCACGGGCACTGCGGTCTGGGCCCTTGCACTGCGGCACCGCAGGAGGGACGCTGCCGCCGGGATGGTTCTGGCAGCGGTGGGGGCCGCGGCGCTCGGCGGCGCCGCGCTGGCCGACGACGGCGGATCTGTGCTGCCGGGTGCAGTATTCGCTGCCTTGACTGCATTGTTCGGACTCTTCACCGCGATCGCGAGCGTCATCCGTTCGCGCCCCCGCCGGGTCGGCGCGGTCGGTGCCGGCGTGCTCGCGGTCGTCGCCGCTCCGGTCGGTCGGCTGTATTCGGGGGACGATCGCCTGACCGTTGTCATTGTCGCGATGCTGCTCGCCGCACTCGTCGTTACATGCGCGGCAGGACCGGTGCGGCGCGCCGCCGCCGAGACGCGGTCACGGCACACTGCATCGTCCTTTCGGCGAGGGCGTGCGGCGTGGCGGTATTGGGCCGCGGTGCCGTGGTGCCGTGGTGCGCGACCGTACGGCTCGAACCCGGGACGTCGGGCGTACAGATGAGCGTGTCCGGGTTCACTTCACCGTTGTGGTTGCTGTTCGCGGCAATCATTGCCGCCCTGCTGGCCGGGTATCTGTGGGTGCAGCGCCGGAGACGCAGAAACTTTCTGCGGTTCACCAACTTCGAACTGCTCGACAGCGTGGCACCCCGCCGACGTGGGTTGTCCCGGCATGTCCCCATTGCGCTGATGCTGATCGGCCTGGTGCTGTTGACGGTCGCACTGGCCGGGCCGACCGCCGCCCGTAGGGTTCCGCGCAATCGGGCCACGGTGATGCTGGTGATCGACGTGTCGTTATCGATGCGTTCGACGGATGTGTCACCGACACGTCTCGCGGCGGCGCAGGCCGGCGCGAAGACGTTCGCCGAGACCCTCACCCCGGGCATCAATCTCGGGCTCGAGTCGTTTGCCGGAACGGCGTCGGTTCTGGTCTCCCCTGTCGTCGACCATGCCGCCGTCTCACGCGCGCTCGATCACCTCCAATTGGCCGAGCGGACCGCGACCGGGGAAGCAATTTTCACCGCGTTGCAGGCGATCGACACCCTCGGTAGCGTGCTCGGCGGTGGCGACGGCGGTCCGCCGCCGGCCCGGATCGTCCTGTTGTCGGACGGCAAACAGACCGAGCCCGCCGCCCTGGACGACCCGCGCGGCGCGTTCACCGCCGCCCGGCTGGCGAAACAGAAGAACGTCCCGATCTCGACGATCTCCTTCGGCACCACCCACGGCACGGTCGACATTCAAGGCCGGACCGTCCCCGTCCCCGTCGACGACGACTCCCTCCGGGAGATCGCCGACCTATCCGGTGGATCATTCTTCACCGCCACCACCGCCGACGAACTCGATGCCAGCTACCAGGACCTCCAGCAGCAGATCGGTTACGAGAACCAACTCGGCGACGCCAGCCGGCCCTGGCTGATCCTCGGTTCCGCACTGGTCGCCGCGGCCGCCGCCACGGGCCTAGCGTTGACCCGGCGCCTGGCCTGAGGACCCCGGCCCGTCGTCGAGCAAGGGAACGGGCCACCACCAGGGCTGGGCGTATCACAGCACTCAGCGCCTGCTCAGCCACAGGTCCCTACAGTCGGGCATTGTGAACGAGACGACGCGGTCCGCGGCTGCCACGACTGGGCGCACGATGCTGAGTAAGGTGCCCGAGATCACGGTGTGGTTCTGGGTCATCAAGATCCTGTGCACGACCGTGGGTGAGAGCTTCGCCGACTGGATCGACATGACTCTGGGTGTCGGTCTGAACACGACCGCCCTCATCTTCACGGTGATACTTGGCGCGGTGCTGGGATGGCAGCTTCGCCTGGACCGGTACGTGCCGATCGCCTACTGGCTGACGGTTGTTGTGCTCAGCGTGACCGGCACGCTCTACACGGACATTCTCACCGACGCTCTCCGTGTTCCGCTCGCGGTGAGCACGAGCATCTTCGCAGGGGCACTCGCCGTCGTTTTCGGCGTCTGGTACGCCCGGGAGCGGACATTGTCGATCCACAGCATCGTCACGTTTGCTCGTGAGTTGTTCTATTGGCTCGCCGTGCTGATCACCTTCGCGCTCGGCACGGCCGCGGGTGACTGGACGCTCGAGCTCACCGGCTGGGGGCCGGGAGTATCGGTGCTCCTGCCGGCCGGTCTGATCGTCTTGATCGTGTTCGGCTGGCGACTGGGGGCGAACGCCGTGCTGTCGTTCTGGCTCGCCTACATCCTCACTCGTCCGCTGGGGGCGAACCTCGGTGACTGGCTGGCGTCCCCCTCGGCCGAGCACGGCCTCGGGTGGGGTACCGCCCTGACCAGTGTGGTCTTCCTCGTTGCGATCCTCGCGACGGTCGGGTACCTCACCCTCACCCGCAGCGACGTCATCGAAGAGCACGAACGGACCCACACTCCGACCGTCACCACGACTGCGGCCCGCGAGCGGATCATGCTCGGGTACTACGCCGCAGTCGCGGTCGCGACCGGCGCACTGCTCCTCTGGGCGGCCGGGCAGCCACACGTGACCGTGGCGAGCGAGGAGGACGAATCCGGTACGCCGCCGGTGACCGCGACACTCGACCCGGGTCAGGCGACCGCGCATTTCCCACCGGCACAGGTCGCCAAGTTCCGCACCATCGCCCAGGACACGCTCACCAAGGTGCAGGCCGGGCAGCAGGCTGACGCCAAGGCGCGGATCAAGGACCTCGAAACTGCATGGGACGACGACGAGCCGACACTGCGCCCCGCCGACCAAACGGCGTGGAGCGTCCTCGACGGCCGGATCGACGCCGTCCTTCAGGCCGTGCGAGCAAGCAGACCCGACCCCGCCACCGAGACACAGGGACTCACCGCTCTGTTGACTGAGCTTCGGTGAGGACAACTCCTCGAAATCGTCGACCATGACCTCGCCCCGGACGCAGGGCGACCGCAAGAGGTAGCACAGCGAAACTCCGTCGGGTCACCGTCCGCGGCGCGGCAACGTCGCCCGACCACGGCAATCGAACCGCACTCCTCCGCTCATTCCCGCAGTAGCGACGGCTGACGCGAAGTGAGCCTTCGCCCGACTCGTTAGGGTGTCCAGACGCCGGACTGACAGCCATTTTCGCGGCTGCTATCACCTGGCTGAGTGACGCCGACCAGCATGCAAACATCGCAAGATCGACGCCTGTGGTCACCGTCTGTTCTCACCGCTGTCGGCGTGTGCACCGAGAAACACGACCTGACATTGGGCAGTTCGACGTAATCGGACATAAATTGCTGCGGATCGGGAACGCCCGGGTCGGTGCCGGCCGACCAACTATCCATCCACAATCCAGCTGAACTCGGCGGACCATGTTGGCGTCATGGTGATTTCAACTCTCGATGCCGGGATCTGGTTGATGGATTATCGACCGAATCAGCGGTTTCATCGACGGAGAAAATACATGCCCTCTGAACTGACACTCTCGACCCTTGATGTGATCGAAGTGTCGTGGTTCGACCCCGACGCGGCGGCCTTGCGAGCAGCCATGGCCGCAGAGGTCGGGCCGCGATACAGCGACCGGGTGTCGACGGCAGACCGCACAGCCACCAATGCGGTTGACCCGCAGTCCGTTTTCCTCACAGTGGTCGCGTATGCCGTGCATACCGAAACCCGAGAAGCCGTCGGCCACGCCGCGCTTCGGCGGAACGGCGAGGATCTGGAGTTGAAGCGGATGTTCGTCAAAAGCGAGCACCGCGGAACCGGTGTATCGACGGCATTGTTGAGCGCGGTCGAAGATGCCGCTGTAAGGGCGGCACGATCTCGTTTGATCCTCCAGACCGGCGACCGGCAACCGGATGCGGTGAGATTATACGAGAAGAGTGGTTACTCCCGGATTCCGACCTTCTCCCCTTACGAAATCCTGCCCTTCTCGAAGTGTTTCGAGAAGGTATTCGACCACCGGTGACGGCGGACGACGTCGTCGACACGACGACCACCGTGCCGGGCTCACCGGCCGGCCGCGGAATTGTTGCTGCACGTTCACCCGGAATCCCGGAGATTCGACCCCTTCTGCGGAGGTGCCGATCGGGGTGTACTACGGGCCGACCCAGAGCGAAGGAGGTAGTCGAAGCGATGTCGACACTCGTGACAACACTGCAGCCTGAAGACACCGAGCTGTGGCAATGGCGACTGGCGGCGCGGTGCCAGGAGGAAGATGCCGAGATCTTCTTCCCGGCGGATGCCGAACGCAGGAACGCGCGATCTGAGCGGGAAGATCTCGCCAAGGAATTCTGCCGCGGCTGCGCGGTGGTGGAGCAATGCCTCGAATACGCCCTCCACACCGGCCAACAGCACGGCGTCTGGGGTGCGACGACACCGGGTGAACGGCTCGCACGACTCGGCGGGTAAGCGACCGGTCCCATCGGCTTCCTGCACCCGCCGCTCTACAGCATGATTTATCGAGTTCGACTCGACGTTCGCTTCACATGCTGTCGAAGATGAGATGTTCGGGGACTCCCGCCGACTCTGCGGCGGTCACGGCGTCGAGAAGGTCGTCGGTGAGTTGCTGGAATGTCGCGGAAAGGACCCGTTGCAGGGGCTGGTCGCCCGCATCGGTGTCCATGACGTCGGTGTCCATGAAACTGTGCAGCATGGCGCAGGTGTCGCGCACCTGCTCCAGCGCCCGGCGCTGATTCTGGTTCATCGGCCGTGCGGCGGGCGCCCCACGGTCGACGTCGGCGTCGCTCGCCCGGACCGGGGAGGACACGCGCACCCGACTGCCTGCAGCAGGTCGAGCCGCAGTCGCTCGTAGGTGGCCACCCACCGATGGTCGACAGGTTCGTCGCGAAGATACGCGTTCAGGGCCGCACCGTTGCTACCGGTATCCAACCATCGGCGTAGATCGGTGGTGCGGTCCTGAACGTGCTGCAACAACATCTGTGACGAAACGGGCATCGGGTCTCCTACCTCTCAACTTTACCTACAGCGGCAGTGGATTCGAATACGTTGCACGTCAAGCTCTTTCGGTGGTCATTGTGAAGGATGCGCGCGCATGACGGAGCATTTCCCCGGAATGCCTTCGGACGTCGACACCGCATCGCGGCCCCGGGACAGCGAACGAGCCCGGGTCGACGCCCCGTCCGGGGACTGCTGGACACCCGACCGAGTGGCGTCGACGTGGGGAGATCAGGTATACCTCTAAAACAGGGTGCCCGGTTTGTTATCTGGTACGAGGCGTAGCCGACAAGCAGCACACGAACGACATCACCATCGGTTTTCCTGGCGTGCGGATCTGTTCACGGGTTCCACTCTTCGGGACGAAAGGAACGGCAGTGCCCCCGCGCGACACTTACCCACCGACACCGGACTACGTCATCTGCACCCGCCCCGGGAATTGGGAGATCCGCGCCGCGTGCCGCGGAGTCGCATCGTCCGTGTTCTTCTCCCCCGACGGAGAACGCGGTATTGCCCGGGCCCGACGCGAATCGGGCGCCCGAGAGATCTGTCACGACTGCCCTGTCCTCGCCCAGTGCCGCGACCACGCTTTGAGCAACGGCGAACCCTACGGAATCTGGGGTGGTATGACCGAAGCCGACCGCCGACGGCACACTCGCACACTCCGTCGCGGCCAACACTGACACGCGCCCATTCACCCGCGCCCGGCGCCGACCCCCGGCACTCCCCCAGCGGGAATTGCCGAAAGTTCCGTGAACACGCACGGAGGGCCGAAAAATGGTCGCCACTCACTCAGATACGAGGTGCAGTTGCACCTCGTATCCCTCCGAGCCTGGATCTCTCGGAGGTCGACGGAGTGAGTGGCGACCTGTTTCGTCGCAGCGCGAAGGTACCTCGCACCTACGACACGAATCCGTCTCGCCGTTTCCGAGGAGGGTCTGTTGTCAATCCGTGCTCGCCGGCGCCGGGTTGCTGTAAATGCGATCGGGCCGGACGAACACCGCGGTTCGGCGGTCTGCGGCCATTACACGGTCGTACTCCGACCAGTCGTCATGGGTTCCGCCCGCCGCGACGAAGATGTCGCGCAACAGTAACCGCAACCGCTCGGAATCCAGCCAGGGCTGAGGATCGTCCGGACCGGCGAGTTCCGCACGACCTTCGACAGTGGCCCACTGCCAGCCATCGCGAAAAGTCGTCGTCACCTGGGGACGGGCCCGAAGATTGGCCAACTTGACCTTGCCGAGCGCAACGAAGGCCAGCACGCTCTCGCCCGTGACGGGATGCGCGAGGATGCCGGTATTGACCACGCTCGACTGGATGGTTGTGTCGGCGCGCAGGGTGGCAACTACTGCCAACCCTTGATCGGCACGAGCGAGCCCGAAGGCGTCCTGAAGAGTAGGCACCGGGTGACCTCCCTTTTGTGCTCTGCTCGCGGGAGGCGAGCGAACTTCCGAAGCGCTTCGTGGGCAGTGGGCGACCGAATCGGACGATGAACGGAAGGAGTACACCTCTCTTCCACTTTCAATCTATATCGCACCGGGGGCCTTGCGGCAAGGCCCGGGTCGTGCCGCAGAATCGTCGGACCGAAGCCGGAACCGACGGAAATGGGAGTGGACGAATTGCGTATGTCGTTGCGGACGGATGGGTCGCATGAAGACGTCGAGAACAGGATCCACAAGCACGAACATCAGATCGGAGCCGTTGACGTGAGCCCATTGACCACCAGCGCGTTCGACCTTCCTGCAAACCTCACCCCCAAGGCCGACCCCGCGCTGATCGCCGACGACGAGCGCCATTTCGCGGCGATCGCGACAAGCCTCGAAGAGTCCATCGCCGATCTGGCCGACCGCATCGATGTCGAACGCAGGGCACCCCGCCGCCTGGGGCAGGAAGCTATGGAGCGGGACATGATGGTCCACCAGTTGACCGCTCAGCTGCGCGCCCTGCGCCGCTTCGGTTTGGACCTCTGCCTCGGACATATCGTCGATGCCGACACCCTCGAACCGATGTACGTGGGGCGCCTCGGCCTCATGGACAGCGCGGGCAACCAGTTGCTTGTCGACTGGCGCTCCCCCGCGGCCGAGCCGTTCTTCGGGGCGACCCACGCCAACCCGATGGGCCTCGAACGCCGCCGCAGATACCGCTGGACCCGCGGCCGGATCAGCGACTACTGGGACGAGGTGTTCACCGCGGACGGGTTCGACGGGAACGCCGCGCTCGATGACCAATCCGCGTTCATCGCCAGCCTCGGCAGCAATCGCTCGACCCGGATGCGAGATGTACTGGGCACCATCCAGGCCGACCAGGACGCCATTATCCGCGCGGGCTCCGGCGGCGCCCTCGTCGTCGACGGCGGTCCGGGTACCGGGAAGACCGTCGTCGCGCTGCACCGCGCCGCGTATCTGCTCTACTCCGATCCTCTACTTCGGCACGGCGTATTGTTCGTCGGTCCGCACGAGCCCTACCTGGCGTACGTCGCCGACGTGTTGCCGAGTCTGGGCGAGGAGGGCGTGCAGCTCTGCACCCTGCGGGACCTCGTCGCCGAGGGCGCCGCAGCCCGGATCGAGGACGACCCGGAGGTGGCGCGCCTGAAATCGTCCGCGGATCTGGTGAAGGCGATCGACGCAGCCGTCGCCTTCTACGAGGAACCACCCTCCACGGGCATGATTGTCGCCACCGACTGGTCCGACATCTGGCTGGACCCCGATGATTGGGCCGAGGCGTTCGAAGCACCGGAGCCCGGCACTCCGCACAACGAAGCGCGCGAACAGGTCTGGGAGCTGCTGCTCACGATCCTGCTGGACAAGTACGACGGCGACGTTCCGGCGGCCCAAATCCGGAAGTCGTTGCTGCAGAACGACGAATTGCGCGCAACCCTCGACAACGCGTGGACGATGATCGAGGCTGCCGACCTCGTCGGCGACCTGTGGTCGGTGCCCGCCTACCTCCGCAAGTGCGCGCCGTGGCTCAGCGCTGACGAGGTGCGCGCACTCCAGCGCACGGACGCCCAGAATTGGACGGTGTCCGACCTGCCGCTCCTGGACGCGGCCCGGCAGCGGCTCGGTGACCCCGAGGCGTCCCGGCGTCAACGTCGGTATCACGCCTCGGTCGCTGCCGAACGCGCGCGCATGAGCAGTGTCGTCGACGACCTGATCGCCGCCGACGACTCCGAATTGCTCGTGATGTCGATGCTGCGGGGCCAGGACCTGCAGCAGTCGCTGGTCGACGAATCCGCTCTGCCGGGCACGGAAGCGGATCTGCTCGCCGGACCGTTCGCGCACGTCGTCGTGGACGAGGCTCAGGAGCTCACGGATGCGGAGTGGCAGATGTTGTTGGTCCGCTGCCCGTCCCGCAGCTTCACCATCGTCGGCGACCGAGCCCAGGCCCGGCACGGGTTCACGGAGTCGTGGCAGGAACGACTCGAGCGGGTCGGGCTCGACCGGATCGACCTGGCGGCACTGAGCATCAACTACCGCACGCCGGAAGAAATCATGACGGAAGCGGAACCGGTCATCCGGGCCGTGCTACCGGATGCCAACGTGCCGACCTCCGTCCGCAGCGGCGGTGTCCCCGTCGTGCACGGACCTGCGTCGGATCTGGGACAGATTCTCGACACGTGGCTTGCCGGCCATGCCGACGGAATCGCCTGTGTCATCGGCTCCGGCGGCATCGAAGAGTCGACGTTCCGGGCGACGTCCCGCGTCCGGTTGCTGACCCCGGAATTATCGAAGGGCCTCGAATTCGCCCTCGTCGTCCTCCTCGACCCGAAGTCCTTCGGCACAGGTGTCGAGGGAGCGGTCGACCGGTATGTCGCCATGACGCGGGCGACCGGACAGCTCGTCATCCTCACAAGTTCCGCGGACATGACTGTGTAACCGGGAGAAACTGCACTTCGTTCGAGCAGTCGACCTGCGTTTCAGGGGAGGTGCATCAGCTGCCCGGCAAGGGTGAACAGGCGACGAGCGAGCCTCATGACGGGAAGGCCCAGAGGAATGAGAAGAATCGTCACGCACAGTATGAGACCGACGAGCCACACCACGGCCGCAACGATTCCCAGCAGCGTGCCGAGCACGGCGGTGACGAGTCCCAGCACTGTCTCGAGCAGTCCACGTAGCACCCGCATGACGTCCTCCTGGTTCCAGTCTCCCCCGTTCCGGGCCGCGGCGCACCGTTCGAAAGCCCTTCGTTAGCCCTTCGTTCCAGATCCGACGCCGACATCGTGAGCGCCCGCGTAACTCCTCGGTTTCGAGAATTGTCCGCGGGGTAATTGCAGAATATGGGTACACGTTTGCGGGCGAGCGGCAGGACTGCGCCGGTCCGGCCTGGCCGCGGAAGCACTCGCTCCCATCGTGAAACCGGCAATAGTGGCAGCGCAAAGGAAACCGCGAAGTCCGTTGCGCCGACCCGGTCGGCGACAAAGGCGACACGAACGACCACGCCGTGCAACACCGTCGCGGGGCGGCTCCCGCGGAGGCGCCCGCTGCCACCCAGGCGTCCGGCCGCCTCGACCGCGACGGAGTCTCGCGAACGCGAGCGGGAGCAGACCACCACCACGAAGCCGACGGCGCGCAAGCCTCCGCGAGACGACGGACCCCGCGCATCTGCGCACCCGCGGGCCACCGCGCCGACCCGCACGCGTGGGCCGGAAATTCCGTCACAACGCACCGACAAGGGAGATCCTCCCGATCCCCCGCGCCAGCTGGTGTCGCGCTCGGTCGAGGCCATCATCGAATGGCTGAAATCCCACGTCCACAGAATCGCAAACGCGGTGCGTGACCGCGCCGATACTGTCACTCAGGACATTTTCCAGAAGGCCGAGAAATGGTTGAAGTCCTTCGTCGCATCGGCCGCAAAGAGCGACGCCGGGACCAAAGCCGTAATCGAGGGCATCCGGGCCGCCCTGACGGGGAAAAATCCGGTGTGGGCCGCGACCAAGGCCCTGATATCCGGGTTGAGCGGCAAGGCCAAGGTCGGCCTCGTTCTCCTTCTGGTCCTCGCACTCCTTCTCGCACCCGTGCTGCTTGTGGTCCTCCTGCTGGTGCTCATTGTCGCTGCGCTGGTCGCGGCGGTTCGCGCCGCCGCGCAGTGACCCGAGATCCGACGAGAGTTGTTGAACCACACTCATGCTCGAATTCAAGCGAATCGCGTCCCGGCCGACGACGAGCACATAGCAGCCGGATAGTTGATCCGGAAATGGCGCAGCGCGATCGCCGTCGGCCATGTCGGGACCCGGAGCGGTCACGGCCTTCGGTCGAGTGAGTCGAATTTCTCGGTGCTGGTTGAGTGTCCCGCAGCTGGGGTAGTCCACAAACGGCGCCACTTACCACGCACGGTTTTGCGACACATTGCCGAGGATGGTCCTGCGACACATTGCCGAGGATGGCGAGCGGTGCGCCGGTGACTACTCGGTAAAGGGGTTCGACGATGAAGACCAAAGGTCAGGTGGCATTGGCCGTCGGCGCGGGATACATGCTCGGACGCACACACAGGATGAAAATGGCGCTGATGCTCGCAGCTGCGGGAGCAACCGGGCGCTTCCCCGGCGGTCCGCGCGACCTGCTGGAACGTGGCACGAAAATGCTCGCGAGCTCCCCCGAGTTCGCCAAAATCAGTGATTCGGTTCGCGAAGAGCTGGTCAGCGCGGCGAAGGCCGCTGCGGTCACCGCCGCAAGCCAGCGCATCAATTCGCTCAACAACCGACTGATGTCAGGTGGTGGAGAGGTCGTCGACGACGTGGGCGAGACCGTAGGCGACACCGTCGGCGGCGTCGGTAACTCGGTCGGCAAGCTCGGCAGAGTGACTAAAATCGGCCGGAAGCGACGCAGTAAGTCCGAGGACGAGGACTACGACGAGTCCGACGTGGACGAAGAGCCGGCGGACGAAGAATCGGACGAACAGTACGCCGACGAAGAGGACGAATTCGAGGAACCCGGCGAGCAGGAAGGCGACGACGAGGAGCCGGCCCCACGCAAGCGGCCCGCCGCGCGTCGTCGGAATTCCACCAGCGGCAGCTCCCGTCCGAGTAGTCGGTCACGGAGCAAGAAGACCGACGAGGACGACGAAGAAGCCCCTGCTCGGGGTCGTAGGACACGGGCTAAGGCCACGACTGATTCCGCGCCCGTCCGACGCGGAGGACGGTGAGCATCATGACGAACGCCGCGAGCACGCTACGAGAATCCACATCGGGTGACGGCAACGGATCGTCGGGCGTGTTGCAGGAGGCCCTGCAGAAATTGGTCGGCACGATGGCTGACAAGGCACTCTCATCGGTCTCCGACAAGGTGCAGAATGCGTCGGGGAGACTCACCGACTACGCCGAGGGTGGCGGAGGCGGGCTGCTCGCCGCAGTCACCGGCTCCGAGAAACTCGCGGAGGGTGAGTCACCGATCAAATCTGCGGTGAGCGAGGGCTGGGAGGGCGCCAAGCAGATGGTCAAGGACAAGGCCGGCGACGTCAAGGAGGCAGTCACCGGTGGCGGTGGAAAGGGCGGCGGCAAGGGTAAGAAGCTCAAGTTGACCAATATCGTCGAAACGCTCGACGTCGGCGTCCCGGTCCAACTGGCCTACAACCAGTGGACCCAGTTCGCCGACTTCCCGTCCTTCATGAAGAAGGTCGAGCGGGTGGAGCAAGAAGCCGACGAGAAAATCGAATGGAAGGCGCAAATCTTCTTGTCGCACCGAACCTGGGAATCATCGATTCTCGAGCAGGTTCCCGACGAACGGATCGTGTGGCGCTCGAAGGGTGCCAAGGGCTTTGTCGACGGTGCGGTGACGTTCCACGAAGTGACCCCCGACCTCACCCGAATCATTCTGATACTCGAATATCACCCGAAGGGCTTGTTCGAGAAGACTGGAAACCTGTGGCGTGCACAGGGACGTCGAGTGCGGTTGGAGTTGAAGCACTTTGGACGCCATGTCATGACACAGTCCGTACTTCATCCCGACGAGGTGGAGGGCTGGCGCGGCGAGATCCGGGACGGCAAGGTGGTCGAACCCGAGGACGACGAGGCGCAGTCGGAGGAATCGGAGGAGTTCGAGGACACCGAAGAGGGTGACGGCGCGGGCGACGCCGAAGACGAAACCGAAGAGGGTGACGAGGCGGCCGAGGACGAAGAGCCGGAAGCAGCAGAGGACGAGTCTGCCGAGCCGGATGACGAGGAGGAGCCCGAAGAGGAGGCACCGCCGAAACGGCGCGGCCGACCGCGCAAGACCGCGGCCGCCGGCAAGGAGCAGACAGCTCCGAAACGGCGCGGCCGACCGCGTAAGACCGCGGCGTCCGGCGCCAGGCAGGGTGCACGACGATGACGGCAATACAACCGGCAGGGGGTGGCGGCGGAGTCAGCGGGGGCCCGAGCTCCAGTAGCCTCGCCGACGTCATCGACACCATCCTCGACAAAGGCCTCGTGATCGACGCCTACGTGCGCGTGTCGCTGGTCGGCATCGAATTGCTGACCATCGACGCGCGCGTCGTCGTCGCCAGTGTCGACACCTACCTACGGTTCGCCGAGGCCGTAAACAGGCTCGAGATCGGCAGCGGCGAACCGAAGGGTCTGACGGACCTGGTCGGCGACGTCACCGAGGGCGGTGCGAAAGCGAAGACCAAGGGCGCGCTCGAGTCCGCGAGTGAGAAACTCGGCGACTTCCTCGGCGGCGGGCAGGAAGAGCCTGAACGCGAGCGCGTCTCACGGAAGTCCACTCGAGGGGACAAGTAATGTCTGCGTCAGAAAAGACCGACGATGCACCCGAAGACCCGCGCACCAGCGGTATCTATGTATACGGGATCGTACCTGCGGATGTAGAAGCCGAGGAGGACGCGGTCGGGGTGTGTGACGGACCGGTCAGCATCATCAAGCACGGCGACATCGCCGCTCTCGTGAGCGAAATCTCGGTGGACAGGCCGCTCGGCAAGCCGGCGGACCTCCAAGCCCATGCACACCTCCTCGACGGCACATCCCGCGTGGCACCGGTGCTCCCCCTGCGGTTTGGGGCAGTGCTGACCGATGAAGACGCCGTCGAAGAGGAACTGCTGTCGGCGCATGCCGACGAATTCGCGTCCGCGCTGAATGAACTCGAAGGTCGGGCACAGTATGTAGTGAAGGGACGGTACGTCGAGGAGGCGATCCTTCGCGAGGTGATCGAGGAGAACGACCAGGCCGGCAAACTGCTCGGCACGATTCGGGATCAGCCCGAGGAGGCCACCCGCGACGCACGGATGGCACTCGGCGAGATCGTCAGCAACGCCATCGAGGCCAAGCGGGACGAGGACACCCGCACGGTGGTCGAGGCACTCGACTCGCTCACCGATGCGATCAACGTCCGGGAACCGACTCACGAAGAGGAGGCTGCGCAGGTAGCCATTCTCGTCGAGGTCGCCCGGCAGGAAGAACTCGAGGAGGTAGTGGGCGGACTGGCCGAACAATGGGACGGCCGGGTCGAGATGCGCCTGCTCGGACCTCTCGCCGCCTACGACTTCGTGGTGACGCAGAAGCCGGAGGGCTGACCGATGGGTCTGCTGTCCTTCATCGCCACGCTGCCTCTCGCCCCCGTTCGCGGCGTGATCTCGCTGGCCGAGTTGATACAGCAACAGGTCGAGGAAGAACTCCACAATCCCGCGAGTGCGCGCCGCGCCCTCGAGGAACTGGAGGATGCCCGGGCGGCGGGCGAGATCACGGCCGAGGAAGAGGAGCAGGCACAGCAGGCCATCCTCGACCGTATGACCGGAACGGGACCGCCCACCAGTCCGGAGAAGGGGTGATACGCGATGGCCGAAGAGGAGCCTCCTCCGTTGCCTGCGCCCGAGATTGCCGAAATCGCGACGCGTGACATCGCGAAGTTGACCGGCAAGAAGCCGATGGGTGCGACGTCGGTCATGCCGACCGACGACGGCTGGTCGGTGGAAGTAGAGGTGGTCGAAGATCGCCGGATCCCGTCGTCGACCGACATGCTCGCGCTGTACGAGGTGGTGCTGGATATGGACGGAGAACTGTTGTCCTACCGCCGAACCCGCCGCTACATCCGGGGTGTCGGTGACAGCGGGAGTACGCAGTCATGACCATCGCCGGCGGCGGTACGAGCAACCTTCCACAGGGTGTGAGCGGCGGTCACCAATCGACGAATCTCGGTGAGATTCTCGAGCGGGTGCTCGACAAGGGACTCGTCATCGCCGGCGACATCCAGGTCAACCTCCTCGACATCGAACTGCTGACCATCAAGGTGCGATTGGTGATCGCCTCGCTGGAAACTGCGAAGGAGGTGGGAATCGACTGGTGGGAACACGATCCCTGGCTGACGGGTAGGAACAGCGACGTCGAACTCGAGAATCGGAAGCTGCGGGAGCGGATCGCCGAACTCGAGTCCGACAGATCGGTGCGTCCTGCCGTCGAGGCCGCCGACACGGTCGAGGTGGAGTCGGAGCGGGAGCGCGGCGATGACCGCGAATGACGGTGTGTGGCTGTACAGCATCACCACAGGAAACACCGGCGACGCACAACTCGCCGGTGTCACCGGCGTGGCCGGCGAGCCGGTCCGGGCGGTGGCCTCGGCGGGTCTCGTCGCGGTGGTGGGAACGGTCAGCCTCGGCGAATTCGGGCAGGAACCTCTGCAGCGCAACCTCGAGGACCTCGACTGGCTGGCCGCGACGGCGAGAGCACACGACGCCGTGGTGGCGGCCGTATTGCGCTGCGGTCCCACCCTTCCGTTGCGATTGGCAACGTTGTACCTCGACGACGACCGCGTTCGGCTGCTCCTCGACCAACGACAAAAGGAGTTCGATGCAACGTTGCGCCGGGTGACCGGGCGAAGCGAGTGGGGGGTCAAAGCGTATGCGGATTCGAAGGCGTTGGCGCAGAACGTAAAATCGGAACCGTCCCCGACGGGCTCGGCAGGAAAGGGCACCGCGTATCTGCTGCGGCGTCGTGCCGAACTGAGCGCGCAGCAAGACGTCGAACGCAAGGCCGCAGCCTATGCGGAGGAGATTCACGCCGCGCTCCTCGAGCGTGCCGTCGACGGGTTGCGCCGGCAGGTCACCGACCCGGTGCTGACCGGCAAGAGGGCCTGGATGATCTTCAACGGCACCTACCTCGTCGACGACGAACGGGTCGACGACTTCACAACGCTCGTCACGACCCTGGACGCCGAACGTCCCGGCGTCACACTGGAATCGACCGGTCCGTGGCCGCCGTACTCCTTCGCGGGGATCGACGGGTGAGCCCGTGAGCGACATCGTGCCCGCGGAGGACACTCGCCGTATCGCGCTGGTCGACCTGCTCGACCGGGTTCTCGGCGGTGGTGTCGTCATCACCGGTGAGATCACCCTGTCGCTCGCCGACGTCGACATGGTCCGCATCTCGCTGCGCACACTCATCGCATCGGTCAGTGCCCTCGTCCCCGACCCCGTCGGCGAGGATCCCTCCGATGAGTGAGTCCGATTCCACCGCATCGGATGCACCCGACGACCTCGGCCGCCGGGTTCTGCCGCAACGGATCGACGCCGACCCCGAATCCGTCGAACGCGGCCTGGTCACGCTGGTGCTGACCCTTGTCGAACTCCTACGCCAGTTGATGGAACGGCAGGCGCTCCGCCGCGTCGAGCACGGTGATCTCAGCGACGAGCAGATCGAACGCATCGGCACAACGCTCATGCTGCTCGAGGAACGCATGGCAGAATTGCGTGACCATTTCGATCTCACACCCGAAGACCTGAACATCGACCTCGGGCCGTTGGGCCCGTTGCTGTCGAACGAATAGCTCGCACCGGCGGCCCCGACACACCGTCAGCGAAGCGGGAATCCGAGCCGGATCAAGGACTCCTTCAATCGATCCCGGCCGTTCAGCCGCGCGGCGGACGCAAGTCGATCCAGGACCCGATCGATCCACGAATGGTCGAGACCCTGCGCCGCGTAGAAGGCAGCGATGCGCCCCTCGTAGGCGTCGACATGGTCGCGCTGGGCAGGAAGGTCGTAGGTCTCGTGATGCAACACCGCCGCCCTCGGTAGACGCGGTTTGATCTGCGCGTCGGCATCCGGATGCGGGTGCCCGACGACGAGACCGAACACCGCGAACACGTGAGGCGGCAGACCGAGTACCGCCGCGACCTCTTCGGGCTTGTTTCGGAGTGCGCCGATGAAGACCGTTCCCAGCCCGAGCGACTCCGCCGCGGTCACGGCGTTCTGCGCCGCGAGGGCGGCATCGATGACCCCGATGAAGCTGCTCTCGAGGTAGTCGGCTCCCTCGACCGGGGCACCGCGGTCGTCGGCGAGTTGACGGACACGGGCGAAATCGGCGAGCCAGACCAGCAGGACCGGAGCATCGACGATGTGGGCCTGGTCGCCCGCGAGAGCGGCCAACCGAGCCTTGCGGTCGGGGTCCCGGACCGCGACGACACTCCACGCCTGGAGATTCGACGACGTCGCGGCAGACTGTGCCGCCGAGACGACGACCTCGAGGGTCTTGTCCGCGAGCGGATCGGGCAGATAGCGGCGGACTGAGCGGTGCGTGTGCAGGGCTTCCAGGACCGGGTTCCACTGCGCGGGTTCGGTGAGGGCGGCGTCCCAGTAGCGCTGCTGGAGCGCCGTGCGGGGTGCGATGTCTGCGATGGTCACCGGGAAAGAAAAGCCGACCGCCGTCTGTCACTCCAGGGTTAGGCGCACCGTGATTCCTGAGTGCACCGCGAGGATTCCTGAGTGCCCCGCGAACCCGCCGGCCGAATGGCCGCATTCAACACGGCGATCGGCGACAATTCGGTGGTTTCGCGAAGACAACGATCGACCGAGGAGGGCACGTGACGGAACGAGTCGTCGTGGTGACGGGAGCAGGCTCGGGCATCGGGCGGTCCATCGCGACCGGACTGCTCGAGGCCGGCCACCACGTGGTGCTGGCGGGACGAACCCGGGCAACATTGGACGAGACAGCGCGCGGCCACGAACGCGCGGTCGTGGCACCCTCCGACGTGTCGTCACCACACGCGGTGCACGAACTCTTCGTCGTCGTGGCCGACCGCTTCGGTCGCGTCGACGTCCTCGTCAACAATGCGGGAACCTTCGGCCCCTCCGGTGCGGTGGACGAGATCGAACCGGAAGACTGGGACCGGACGATTGCCGCAAATCTGACAGGAGTCTTCCTCTGCTCGCGGGAGGCGGTCCGGATGATGAAGACGCAGACACCGCGAGGCGGGCGCATCATCAACAACGGTTCACTGTCCGCGCACACACCACGGCCCGCGAGCGTCGCCTACACGGCCACCAAACACGGAGTGTCGGGACTGACCAAGTCGATCGCACTCGACGGACGCGACCACGACATCTGCTGCACCCAGATCGACATCGGGAACGCGGACACCGCCATGACCGCCGGAATCGGCCACTCCGCCCGCCAAGCCGACGGGTCCGTGCGAGCCGAACCCACCTTCGATCCGCGGTACGTCGCGGACGCGGTCACCCGGTTGGTCGATCTTCCCCTGGACGTCACGGTGCCGACGCTGACGATCATGGCCTCTCGAATGCCGTTCGTCGGCCGCGGCTGAGTCGCAGAGCACGGAGATGCCGATGGTTCGAGGGCAGGATCTGCTACGTTCATAGCTAGCAGATCTAGGGATAGGCGTTCTATGTATATCGAGAAGGATTTGGTGGCGGCTTCGGCGACACCGCTCGTGCTCGGAATCCTCGCGGACGGGGAGTCCTACGGATATGCCATCGTGAAACGGGTCAATGACCTGTCCGACGGACGGATCCAGTGGACCGACGGCATGCTGTACCCCCTGCTCCATCGCCTGGAAAGGCTGGGATACGTGTCGGCCTCGTGGGGGACCTCCGACATCGGACGACGACGCAAGCATTACACGATCACGACAGCGGGCCGGGAGGTCCTCGCCGAACGCCGCGCGCAGTGGGACGTCGTCGCGGACGCTCTGAGCCAGGTATGGCGTGCTGTCGAGTTGCCCCCCGCCTCCGCCGAAGGATGGTCGTGATGGACACCGACGAGCAACTGGAATCGCAGATCGGACAATGGCGGGGCTACGTCGAGCGCCGTCGCGCGATATCCGCCGCCGACACCGACGAGATGGAAGACCATCTGCGCGGCCAGATTTCGGATCTGTCCGCCGCGGGCTTGAAATCCGACGAAGCCTTCCTGGTCGCGGTCAAACGCATGGGCAACGTCGACGACATCTCCCGCGAGTTCGCGCGGGAGCATTCCGATCGGCTGTGGAAGCAACTCGTCCTGATGCCGACCGTACCGGAGGGCGGCGCTCGCCCCACACGGGAACTGTTCGTCGTGCTCACGTTGGCCGTCGGAGCAGCCCTCGCTTTCAAAGCAGGATTGTCCGTACTGGGAGAGCGGACCTTCGCGCGCAATGTCAGCCTGTTCGTTCTGCCGTTCCTCGCCGGATACTTCGCCTGGAAGCGGCAGATGACGGCCCGCATCGCCGCAATTCTTCTGGTCCCGTTCGCCCTGGCGGCCGTCCTGTTGAACGTCTTTCCGTTCGCGGCGAACGGGTCGACCGAGGTGATCGCGGCGATTCACGCACCGATCGCGTTGTGGTTCGCGGTCGGCTTCGCCTACGTCGGGGGCCGCTGGCGATCGGACCGACGGCGAATGGACTTCATCCGGTTCACCGGCGAGTGGGTCGTCTACCTGACGCTCCTCGCTCTCGGCGGCGGTGTCCTCATCGGTCTCACGATCGGGGCTTTCAATGCCCTCGATCTGAGCGCCGAGTGGTTCGCCGAGGACTGGGTGTTGCCGTTCGGTGTTCCGGGTGCGGTCGTCGTCGCCGCCTGGCTCGTGGAAGCGAAACAGAACGTGGTGGAGAACATCGCCCCGGTCCTCACCCGGGTGTTCACACCACTGACGATCCTCATGCTGCTGGTGCTGCTCGTGGCGTTCGCGACGACCGAAAGCGTCGTCGACGTCGACCGGCATCTGTTGATCCTGATGGATCTCATACTCGTCGTCGTCCTGGGGCTTCTGCTGTACGCGATTTCGGCTCGTGACCCCGCCCTCCCGCCCGATCTGTTCGACCGTCTCCAACTCGTGCTCGTCGTGAGCGCGCTCGCGGTCGACCTGATCATGTTGTTCGCCATGCTCACCCGGATCGCCGAGTTCGGCGTCACTCCGAACAAGGTCGCCGCACTCGGAATGAATTTGATCCTCCTCGTCAACCTGGGCTGGTCGGCGCATCTGATTCTCGGGTTCCTCCGCGGCCGTCGCACCTTCAGTGCCGCGGACCGCTGGCAGACCCGTTACCTCCCTGTCTTCGGCCTGTGGGCGGCATTGATGGTCGGTGTCCTTCCACCGTTGTTCGACTTCGTATGAGCGCACCGCGGAGTTGGCGAATCTGTGTGTGAACGCGAGTACTGGTTGTTAGTCTCTCCGAGATAATCCAGACCGTCTGGTTCGGAGGTGTCGCCATGCCGATCGTCCGGATGCGGATGATCCGTGAGCAGAGCAATGAAATAGCGGTCATGACGGCGATTCTCGACACCCGCAACGCGACCCCACTCCCCCACCAGTAGCAAAACAAACCATGTGGACGGTTTACTGGTAGGGTTTGCCTCGTCATGGTGGTCACATGACAACGCGAACGCCCGGGCACACGGGCCGATCGCGCGAGGGGTGGAGTGCAGGTGCCGTCCGAGCTGCATGTTGGGCGGCACCTGCACCTCATGGAGCCGCCACCAGGTCGACATCCGCGCTGCCCGGGCCGAGGCGGCCATGGTGCGAAAACTGTTGCCCGCACCCGCCTTCCGACCCGACTCGCGTTGAGGCTGACACCGCCGCCCCAGGACCCACTCCATCGGTCCCACGGGCGCCGGGTGTGTGTACGCGACCCCTGGGCGGGCGCGTGTTCAGGTCAGGGCTATTGCGGTCGGACAAGATCGTCGAAGCGCCCGAGCCCCTATAGGGCACGCATTCCCTGCGGCCTCGCCCCTGGGAGTGCGCACTCCATCTGGCAACGGCCATGCTTGCCGACCGAGGCGACCCGGCGTTCACAAGTCCTACACGGGACGCGTCGTTTCCAGCCGAGAAGTGCGTTACCAGCACTCCACCATCCTGCGGCCGGGACCTGTGCTCGTTGCCAACTCGCGGGATTGCACGATCGGCAGCGCGCCCCACCGAAGCACCCTCATGCTACGGGCGTGTTACGGGTTTCGGTCCCCCGTGAGGGCTACGAAACACGACGTTATTCCTCGGGCAACCATTGCGAAATACGTGGTGCGTGTACTGGTTTCAGCAAACAGGTCGGGAATTACTCCCGCTCCGATCCTACTCGAGACCACTCATGCCGAGGAGCAGCCCGTGTCCGATATCGACCAGACGATCACAGCCAACATCGAGAAGTCCCTCGCGGAAATCCCCCATCCCGCCTTACCTAAGGGCACCAACATCTACGGGTCGACCAAGATCTTCCCAGACTACAAGGCCGAGGACGGTGAGAGCTACTTCACCCTGGTCCACGGCATCGCTCATGAATCGTCGGTGAGCTTCGTCGCCGTCCTGCAGGCCACCCGAGCGCTTCGCAAGGGATTCGAGTCGGCCATCTATTTCTACGGGACCGGAGCGATGAACGCGATCGCCACTCGCGGCTTCCCGACCACCGGTGACAACGGGTTCCCGGGTGAACAGAACATCAACGACGCGCTGGCGACCTTCATCAAGGAAGGCGGCAAGGTGTTCGTGTGCCGCTTCGGACTCGCCTTGCACGGACACCGGGAGGAAGACCTCATCGAGGGAGCGATTCCGGCTCATCCGCTCGACGTGCAGGACGCGATCATCCATTACTCGCGCAAGGGCGCGATCATCAACTCCACCTACATGGTCTGAGGTGTAACCCCATGAGTGGTCTGTCAACTCGCGTCGACCTCGCCGTCCGCGGGATCCGCCGCCTCGACGCACCAGTCTCCCGGCGGTCGGGGGCCGGTCCCAGCGACGACGGCCACGTCCTCATCGGCGGATTCGGGGGTGCAATCCCGATCCGATCGGACAGTCCGTACGAGGTCAGCGGCAACCGGTTGCTGATGAACGGGACCGACATGGGTGTCGAGATCGAGCCAGTCAAACGTCCCCGGTTCTACGACCTGCACACCGACGACGGGATCTCGTACGAGAAGATCGCCCGGCTGCACGGCTCGAACGTACTGGCCACCACCGTAGTCCAGACCTGCATCCGGTACGACACGGATCAGCGGTGCCGGTTCTGTTCGATCGAGGCGTCGCTCGAGGCCGGCGCGACCATCGCGGTCAAGCGCCCCGAGCAACTCGCCGAGGTGGCCGAGGCCGCGGTCCGGCTCGACGGGGTGAGTCAGATGATCATGACCACCGGCACCTCGGCGGCGAAGGATCGTGGGGCGCGGCACCTGGCCCGCTGCGTGGCCGCCGTGAAGGCGGTCGTACCGGACCTGTCGATTCAGGTGCAGTGCGAGCCGCCCGGCGACCTGGCCACCATCACCGACCTGCACGCGGCCGGTGCGGGTTCCATCGGCATCCACGTCGAGTCCCTCGACGACGGCGTTCGCCGGCGGTGGATGCCGGGAAAGTCGACGGTGCCGTTGCACGAATACCGGGCGGCGTGGCGTGAGGCCGTGCGGGTGTTCGGCCCCAATCAGGTGTCGACCTATTTGCTCGTCGGCCTGGGTGAGGACCCGGACGATCTGGTCGCCGGTGCCGAGGAGTTGATCGGAATGGGCGTGTACCCGTTCGTCGTTCCGTTCCGCCCGCTCGCCGGGACCCTGGCCGTCGATGTCGACGGTGCCCCGGCACCGAGTGCGGCGCTCCTCGAGGACGTCACGACGCGCGTGGCAAAGGCGCTGCGCGCCGCCGGGATGCGCGGGGCGGACCAGAAGGCCGGATGCGCGGCGTGTGGGGCCTGCAGCGTGCTTCAGAATGCGGGAGGCTGACATGCTCGATATGAGTTCGCTGTACGGGCTCGATACCGCCGGGCCGGTGGATCTCGAGGTTCTGACCGGGCCGGCACCGAGCGTCACCCGGGCGTCGTTCTTGGTTCAGGTCGCCGATTCTGCCGCAGCGCTCGCGACCTATCACGGTTTACGCCGGGAGACGTTCGTGGCCGAGCAGGGGCTGTTCGCCGGTCACGATCGGGACGACGTGGACGACGATCCGCGCACCGTCGTCCTGGTCGCCACGGGCAACGACGGGACGGTGCTCGGCGGGGTCCGGCTGGCCCCGGTCGGGGGCGGCCCCGATATCGGCTGGTGGGCGGGGAGCCGGCTCGTCGTCGACCGGCGTGCCCGGGCCGGTCTCGGTATCGGGAAGGCGCTCGTCCGCGCTGCGTGCGCGTACGCCGAGACGCAGGGGGTGTTGCGGTTCGATGCCACCGTGCAGTCCCGGATGGAACCGATGTTCATCCGGCTCGGCTGGGAACGGATCGCCGAGGTCACCGTCGCGGACCAGCCGCACGTGGCGATGCGGTGGCCGATCGACCGCATCGAGCGACTTACCCGATCGACCAAGGCGCTCCTCGCCCAGACATTGCTTCCACTTGCAGCCGCGCCGGGCGCTCTCGGCGGCAACGGCTTTCGCGGAGACGACGGTGTCCCCGTGCCCGGCAGCGACGTGGTCGCAGCCTGTGATGCGATCCTGCCGGCGATGGTTCAACGCGACCCGGAGTGGGCCGGCTGGTGCGCGGCACTGGTCAACCTCAACGACCTCGCAGCGATGGGCGCGGAACCGGTCGGGCTCCTGGACGCCGTCGGTGCGCCCAACCAGTCCATCCTGACCCGGATCATGCGCGGTCTGGGCCGAGCCAGTGCCATGTGGGGTGTGCCGGTACTCGGCGGGCACACCCAAGTCGGTGTCCCGGCCGCCTTGTCGGTCACCGCGCTCGGCCGCACCACCGATCCGGTCCCCGCCGGCGGCGGACGCACCGGAGATGCGCTGCGCCTGACCGCGGATCTGTCCGGACACTGGCGACCCGGGTACGCCGGTGCTCAATGGGATTCGACCTCAGAGCGAAGCTCCGAGGAATTGCTCTCGCTCGGATCCTTCGTGCGCCGTGCCCGTCCCGCTGCCGCGAAGGACGTCAGCATGGCCGGCATCGCCGGCACCGCGGGCATGCTCGCCGAGGCCTCGGGGACCGGTGCCGTACTCGACGTGGCGGTGATTCCGAAACCGACGACGGCCACCATGGGCGACTGGCTCACGTGCTTCCCCGGGTTCGGGATGCTGACCGCCGACCGGCCGGGCCGCACCGACACGACTACTCCAGCGCCCGCCACCTCCGCGGTGTGCGGCGAATTGACTACCGAACCGGGGGTCGGCCTCCGCTGGCCCGACGGTGTGATCACACGTGCGGTGCACTCCACCGTCACGGGATTGGGACAAGCATGACCGAGATCGGGATCTCCGTCGCAGCCGCCGAATTCGGCCGCGACATGGAACAGGGCTATGCCACCATCGCAAGACTCATCGAACAGGCGCGAGCGGCGGGAAGCGCGCTACTCGTGCTCCCGGAAGCGTGCCTGGGAGGTTATCTGCCGAGCCTCGGTGGCGGCGACGAGACCGAGGAGGAACGCGAACGCCGCCTCCGCAAACTCCCCCCGGCGCTCGCGGTGGACGGCCCGGAACTGCGCCGCGTGATCGACATGGCCGGTGATCTGGTGGTCACGCTCGGATTCTGTGAGGCCGACGGCGCCACCCGGTACAACGCGGCCGTCACACTCCATGGCGACGGCATCCTCGGGTCGTACCGCAAGGTGCATCAGCCGCTCGGCGAGAACCTCTGCTACGCAGCAGGAGACACCTACGAGGCCTTCGACACTCCGGTCGGCCGCATGGGGATGCAAATCTGCTACGACAAGGCGTTCCCCGAAGCCGCCCGCACCCTCGCCCTCGACGGAGCGGAAATCATCACCTCCCTGTCGGCGTGGCCCACCGCCCGCACGGCCCCGGCGGAGAACATGGCCAACGACAGGTGGAAGCAACGCTTCGACATCTACGACCGGGCCCGCGCCACCGAGAACCAGGTGGTCTGGGTCGCCTCCAACCAGGCCGGCACCTTCGGATCGCTCCGGTTCGTCTGCAGCGCCAAAATCGTCGGACCTGGCGGCGATGTCCTCGCCGACACCGGGACCCGACCCGGGCTCGCGACAGCGAACCTCGATGTGCAGGCGGAGATCTCCGCCATCCGCAGCGGCGGCATGTACAACCTGCGGGACCGGCGCCCCGCGGTGTACGGCGACGTCGTAGCGGACAACCGCGTCACCGGCACCCTGCTGACCCCCGAACAACGCCCCGCCATCTTCCGGAAGGAACCGGCCCATGCCTGAGATGACCTTCCGTGTGCAATGGCCGGACGGACACGAACAGTCCTGCTATTCCCCCTCCCTGGTGATCCACGACTACCTGACCGCCGGCGAGGAGTACAGCGTCACCGACTTCCTCGAGCGCACACGAACCGCGCTCACCGAGGCCAGCGAACGCGTCAAGGCGAAGTTCGGCATGTACTGCACCTCGGCCGCCGAGCAACTCCACGAACTAGAGAAGGCGAGCGTCGCCTACTCCCCCACATCCGCCGTCCGAGTGCTGTCGATGACTCCGGACACCATTTCCGGAGGTATCCAATGACGACGCATCACGACGTAGTGGTGATCGGCGGCGGGCAGGCCGGCCTGTCGATCAGCTGGCACCTCGTCCGGCGCGGCATCGACCACGTGGTCCTCGAACGAGACACGATCGCCCATGAATGGCGCGACAGCCGCTGGGACAACTTCACACTGGTCACCCCCAACTGGCAATGCAACCTCCCCGGCTACTCCTACGCCGGCGGCGAACCCGACGGATTCATGACCCGGGAGCAGACCTACGACTTTGTCCGCGGTTATGCCGACACCTTCGCGGTACCCGTCCGCGAGGGTATCGCGGTCACCTCAGTGCACCAGTCGGCCGATGGTGGTTTCGACGTCGACACCACACAGGGTCCGCTGCACGCCGGCCAGGTGGTGGTGGCGACCGGTGGCTACCACACACCGGTGATCCCGCGGTTCGCCGAACGCCTGCCCGCCACGATCGAGCAGATCCACTCCTCGCAGTACCGGTCGTCGGACGCACTCCCCGACGGCGGCGTCCTCGTCGTCGGCAACGGCCAATCGGGCGCACAGATCGCCGAGGACCTCATGCTGTCAGGGCGGACGGTGCACCTGGTGACGGGTGGCGCGCCTCGCGTGGCTCGCTTCTACCGTGGGCGGGACTGCGTGGCGTGGTTGCACGACATGGGCACGTATGACGTCTCGATCGCCGATCACCCGGGTGGTCTCGCCAAGCGGGAGAACACGAACCATTACGTCACCGGGCGCGACGGCGGGCGGGACATCGATCTGCGTGCATTCGCCCTGCAGGGTATGAAGTTGTATGGGCGCCTGCTCGAGGTGGTCGACGGCACCCTGCAGTTCGCACCCACCCTGCAGTCGTCGCTCGATGCCGCCGATGCCGTGGCCGAGAGCATCAAGGACTCCATCGACGCCTACATCGAACGCGCCGGCATCGACGCCCCTACCGAGAACCGGTACGTCCCCGTCTGGCGACCCGTGCAGGAGACGACGTCGCTCGAGCTCGCATCGTCCGGGATCACGTCGGTGGTGTGGTCCATCGGTTTTCGCACCGACTACCGGTGGCTGCACGCCGGGGTGTTCGACGGCGAGGGGCACCCGTGCCACAACCGCGGCGTGACCACGGTTCAGGGGCTGTTCTTCCTCGGCTTGCCGTGGCAGCACACTTGGGGTTCCGGACGCTTCGCCGGGGTGGCCCGCGACGCCGAGTACCTGGCCGACCGCCTCGAATTGGAGGCAGGTGTGCACCCACCCGTGTCCTCACTAGCCTGAGGACGTGACAATCATGAGGCTGGCTGCACTGGCCGGGCACTTCGGCCGGGACGTCGAGCGTGCACTGCTCAAGCTCGACACGCTCGTCGCCAAGGCCCGCGACGATGGCATCGACCTGCTGGTCCTCCCCGATGCCTGCCTCGGGGGCTACATATCAGACCTGCGCTGCCCCGACCCGGACGAGCTCCCGCCTGCTCTCGACGCGGACGGGCCGGAACTGAAGGCGATCGCACGGATGGCGGGATCGATGACCGTCTGCATCGGCTACACCGAATTGGCCGACGGTGTCCGCTACAACACCGCGGCGTGCGTCACCGGGGACGGGATCCTCGGCAGCCATCGGAAGGTGCACCAGCCTGCCGGGGAGTCGCTCGCATACGCCGCAGGGGACGCCTTCACTGCGTTCGACACCCCGGTCGGCCGGATGGGCATGCTCATCGACTATGACAAAACCTTTCCGGAAGCCGCCCGCACCCTCGCCCTCGACGGGGCGCGGATCGTCTGCGCTCTCTCCGCGTGGCCCGCAAGTATCACCGACCGCGCCGAACGACTGGCCCAGGACCGCCAGTCCCGGCTGTTCGACCTCTACGACTCGGCCCGGGCGGCCGAAAACCAGGTAGTGCTGGTGTCGTCGAACCAGACCGGCATCCAGGGTGGCTTACGGTTCCTGGGACAGGCGAAGGTGGTGGGCCCGGGTGGTGACGTGCTCGCCCGCACCGGCGTCAAAGGCGGGCTCGCCGTCGCCGACCTCGACATCGACCACGAAGTCGACCGGGCTCGAAAGGTGCTGCGACATCTGGAGGAACGCCGGATCGACACCTACCGATCACTGCTCGAGAAAGGCACACCCTGACGTGCGTATCGCACTGCTGACGTACTCCACGAAACCGCGAGGCGGCGTCGTCCACACCCTGGCCTTGGCCGAGGCCCTGGCGCGGCAGGGCGCCGAGGTCACCGTGTGGTCGCTCGGACGCGGCGGCGACGGCGCCTTCTTCCGCAGGGTTGACCCTGCCGTCACCGTCCGTGTCGTGCCGTTCGCGGCAATCGAGGGGGAGAATGTCGGCGACCGGATCCTGCGGTCCATCGCCGTGCTCCGCGGCGCGTTCACACCCGACGCCTACGACATCGTGCATGCCCAGGACTGCATCAGCGCCAACGCCGTCGGCCGATGCATCCGCACCATTCACCACCTCGACCAGTTCACCACCCCCGCACTCGCCGCCTGTCACGAACGCGCGGTCGTGGAACCGTACGCGCGGATCTGCGTTTCCGAAGCCGTTGCCGCAGAGGTACACACCAGGTGGGGACTCGACCCCACCGTCATCCCGAACGGCGTCGACGCAGCCCGATTCGAAAAAGCAGTCCGCGACGACGCAGGACGGCGTCGCTGGGCCGAGAAACTCGGCGACTACGTACTGGCCGTCGGCGGCATCGAGCCCCGCAAGGGCAGCATCGACCTCGTCGAGGCCTACGCCCTGCTTCGCCGCGACAGACCGGACCTGAAACTGGTATTCGCCGGCGGCGAGACACTGTTCGACTATCGGGGGTACCGCGACGACTTCGATGCGCGATGCACCCAGCTCGACGTACGGCCGACCATCCTCGGCACCGTCGACGACGACGCCCTGCCCTCCCTCGTCGCCCAGGCCACCGTCTTCGCGTTCCTCTCCACCAAGGAGGGCTTCGGCCTCGCCGCAATGGAAGCCCTCGCCGCGGGAGTACCGGTGGTGGCCCGCGACCTCCCCGTCCTGCGCGAGGTCTTCGGCAGCACCGTTCGGTTCGCATCCACCCACCAGCAGATGGCTGACGCCCTCCGGCGGCCCGGCGACGCCGACCAGGTCTACCGCGGCCGCGCACTGGCACGCGGGCACAGCTGGGACGACACCGCCAGCGCGCATCTAAAGTTCTACGCCGAGATGGGGCACTGAGAAACGAGCGGGCCGAAAATCGATCGAAGACCTCGAATTCGCTTCGCCGAGACATCGATTGGCCCATGGCATCGTCTGAATCTCTCGCGCGGGCGCGCAGCACATCCCCCTGTGGTCGATGCGGCAGCACTCGCCACGCTCATGACCGGATGGGTTCGGCTCATCGTGGTCGTTCGCGCCCGGGGCGCGCAACGCGGCAGCGACTCCACGGAGATCTCGAGGAATTCGTCGAGGTCGACGGTCCCCCGAAGGTCTCGCGGGTCACGCCTTTGCCGGGATAGCCGCGGGTTGCATGCAGTAGATGGTGCGTCGACGGTCCGCCCTCGAGGATTTGCGGGCGACAAGTACTTGTCGGGCCCTGCCGCGGTTTGTCCTGGTGGTCCGCTCCGTGCGCGAGCCTACGTCGCAAGAGTCCGGAGGCGCTCGGTCTTCGAGACCATGGCGAGCGACATCACCACGGCGAGCTCACCCAGCCCGCCTGCCACGAAGAACCCGGCGTCGTAACCGTCGAACTCGTCGCGGACGAGTCCGGCGACGAAGGCCACGAGGCCGCCCCGCTCTGGTGCGACGTGAACACCCAGCCGAATACGACGGTACGTCGCCGCCGAAAATCTTTGTGGCCCAGGGCGACAGTGGGCGGAGCGGTGGCCACCCAGTCGAGCCCGTCGAAGAAACCTCGACACACCCCCTCTGCTAACGCAACTCGGGGTGCGGGTCATACCGCGGGGCTGCTCCTCGACAATCCGACCGCAGTGCAGTGGCTCATCGACCGGTTCAACCTTTGACCCTGGCCAGTCGTCAACAGAAGCCGCGCTGCCGCCGCACCACGGAGGGCGGCGACCATGGACGATTCAAGTCCCCTGCCGCGCTCACGCGGGCGTCGGGCGCAGCACGGGACAGGGCATCGACGTGACCCAACCTCCCGATTCGCCCCGTTGGGCGGCGGTGAGCCGGTGGGTCGCCAGTCGGGTATGAGAACACTCCCCTGGCCGATCCGCAGAATCAGCAGGTTTGTCAGGTACGACGACGCGGAGTCCGTCACACTGACCATTAACGATCTTTCGGTAATAGGGTGCGTCGTTGCACTTCATTTGTGCCGAGCTGCTTGATAATTGATGAACGGCAGGGAAGGAAACCAGTTCGGGTGCGGGCGGCGGCATGTGGATGTGGCGGTCGAGCTGAAAGTGTCTCAGCAGACCGCGTCACGCTGGTATCGCCAAGGACTCCCGGCACGACTGGCCGGGCCCATCAGAGAGGCAGAACTCAGACCAGGGCGGTCCCATGCTCGTGGCAGGCGACACCTGACCCGGAACCGCGGTGCCGTTGTTGGAGGGAAGGAAGTATTCGAAGAGTCAACAGCACTGAAGTCCGGCCTTTCTTCTCCCGCGCTATTCAGGTAGCAACTCGGATTGCCGCTCGGCGACAGCCTCGCGGATGGCCTGCATCACTGCTGGCGCTGCGGGTCTGCGAAGTCGGCCGGACGCCAGCCATGCGGTGTACTCGGGAACGATGCGCACCTCCGGGAAGAGGACTCGTTGCAGAGTCGGCTCACGATCGGCTACGTATGCGGGGAGCAGTCCGATGCCGGCGCCCGCCAACGTGGCGATGGCCTGGGCTTGCACGCTCGTTGACGCGAAAGTGGCGTGCCGTTGTGTGGTCAACTGGCCGAGAACGACCAGGTCTTCGACGCGCAGGAGGCCTTCGATGTAGTAGATCAGGGAATGTAGGCGTAGTTCGTCGGTCGAATGCGGAAGTCCGTGATCTCGAGCGTATTCGTCCGAGGCATACAGACCGAGTGAGTACTGGGTGAGAGCTTCCGCTCCGAGTCGGCCGAGGACGGGTTCTCCGACCCCGATCTCGATATCTGCTCCGGAGCTGTACGGGTTCAGCCGAGTTTGGGTGACGATCTCGACCTGAAGCTCGGGGTTGATCTTGTGCAGATCGGCGAGAACCGGGGTGACGAAGTAGGCCCCGAACGCTTCGGTGGTGGCCACGCGCACCAGACCGGACAGTGACTGATCGGATTTGCGACGGTGTGCGTAGTCGCGTGCATCGAAGAGCGCCGTCTCGATCTGCTCGCAGGAGCCGAGGAGGCTGTTTCCGAGTTCGGTCAGTTCACATCCTTGGGCGGATCGCGAGATGACCGGTGCATTCAGCTCTCGTTCGAGAGCCGCGATGCGTCGGGAGACGGTGGTGTGGTTCAGGCCGAGGGCAGCGCCGGCTCCGACGAGTGATTTGCATCGGGCGATCTCGAGCAGGACCAGCAGGTCGTCGGCGCGCATCGGGGTCTTCCTTCCGGTGTTGTGCATTCTCGCACAGCTGATGCTCGGGATTGAACCTACCGGCACGGTGTATCAGCCATCACACTCGATGGAGGTTGCGCGACCACTCCACAGGTAGAAACCGAACGAAGGGAGACCCGCATGTCAACGGTATGTTGGCTCGGTCTCGGTCACATGGGCCTACCCATGGCCTCTCAACTGCGTGCCCAAGGGTTCGACGTGCAGGGTTTCGATCCCAGTGCCGACGCATCCGAAGCTGCTCGACTCGCCGGAATCCGGCCGTGTCTCTCGCCGGTCGAGGCGGCCTCGGGAGCCGACGTCGTCTTCACGATGCTGCCCACATACGCACATGTCCACCGCGCGTTGTCGACACCCGGTCTGCTCGAGGCGACCGCCGAGGACGCACTGATCGTCGACTGCTCGACGATCAGCGGACCCGACGCCCGCGAACTCGCCGCATTTGTTGTGCCCTCAGGACGACGGTTCCTCGACGCCCCCGTCTCCGGTGGCACGCCCGGCGCCCATGCCGGCACCCTGACTTTCATGGTCGGCGGCCCGAACCAAGCCGTGACAGTTTTGACGCCTTTCCTGGAGGCCATGGGATCAAGGATCTTCCATGTCGGTGAGGTCGGATGCGGACAGAGCGCCAAGACGGTCAACAACATGATGCTGGCCATGAACATGGCCAGCGTCGCCGAAGCCGCCGTCCTGGGCGAGCGACTCGGCCTGGAGCACAAGACTCTGGTCGAGATCGTGAAGGTCTCCTCCGGTGACAGCTGGGTGCTGCGCAACTTCTATCCCGTCGCCGGTGTGGTGGACAACGCGCCGGCAAACGACGACTTCACACCTGGCTTCACTACGGCGCTGATGCGCAAGGACGTCGGGCTCGCACTGACCTCGGCGGCCGGCCATCCGGTGGATCTCGGCATGACCGCGGAGGTGGCCCGTCGCCTCGACCGGATGATCGAGGCGGGGCTGGGCGGTCAGGACTTCTCGGCTCTGGTGCACGTGGCGTCGGGTGCTCTCGACCGCGAACTCGACGGAGCCGTGTCATGACCGGCCGCGAAGTTCAGGGAGGCAAGACGGTGGCCGGTGAGAACGCTTCGGTTCCGATGTCCTACTTCCGCAAGGTGGTGGCGGCGTCGATGGCCGGCACCGTCGCAGAGTGGTACGAGTTCTTCCTCTACGGTATGGCGGCTGCGCTGGTCTTCGGCCAGTTGTTCTTCCATTCCACCGGGAACCCGCTCGACGGGGTGATCGCAGCACTACTGACCTACGCGGTCGGTTTCATCGCGAGACCGATCGGTGGCCTGCTGTTCGGGCACTTCGGTGACAAGTACGGTCGGAAAAAGCTCCTGCAGGTCTCCCTTCTGATGATCGGTGCGTCGACGTTTTTGATCGGCGCGATCCCCTCGTTCGACCAGATCGGTTATCTCGCACCGATCGCCCTGGTGGTGCTGCGGTTCATCCAAGGCATCGCCGTCGGCGGCGAATGGGGCGGCGCAGTCCTGCTCGTGGCGGAACAGAGTCCGGCCGACAAGCGCGGCTTCTGGTCCAGCTTCCCGCAACTCGGCGCCCCGTTCGGCAACGCGCTCGCCACCATCGTCATGCTCGGTCTGTCCCAGATCATGTCGGAAGAGGCGTTCCTGAGCTGGGGTTGGCGTATCGCCTTCTTCACCTCGGCGATCATCGTTCTGGTCGGCTGGTTCATCCGCCGGTCCGTCGAGGATTCACCTATCTTCCAGAACCTGGAGGAGGATTCGCATGCAGAAGGCCTCGTTGATGCGATCAAGCGGGTGTTCAAGGCCCGCCCACGTGAAGTCCTCACCGCCATGGGCAGCCGAGTGGTCGAGAACATCCTCTATTACATCATCGTCACCTTCTCGCTGACGTACCTGAAACTCGAACTGGGCCTTGCTACCCGCACCATCCTGACGTTGATGCTGGCCGCTCACCTGACACAGTCCGTCGCCATCCTCACGTTCGGACGATTGTCGGACAAGTGGGGCCGTCGGCCGGTGTACATGGCTGGCGCGGTTCTCGCGGGAGGGTACGGTTTCGTCGCGTTCCCGCTGATGAACACCGGCCAGTCGGCACTGATCCTGACCGCCCTCATCGTCGGTCTGGTCATCCATGCCACGATGTACGCGCTGCAGCCCTCGATGCTGGCCGAGATGTTCCCCACCAACATGCGGTACGTCGGTGTGTCCCTCGGTAACCAGGTCGCCACCGTGCTCGCCGGCTCCCTCGCACCGGTCATCGCGACCTGGTTGCTGCGCGAGTACGAGTCCTGGCTACCGATCGCGGTGTATCTCACCATCGCCTCGGTGATCTCGGTGATCTCGGTGATCTTCATGCGCGAGACTAAGGGCAAGTCCCTCAACGCCGTCGACGCCGAGGCCGGCCTGGTCAACGGCAGCATCATTCGGCCGGGTGACGACTTCCTCGCCGAATCCACTACTGCACATATCAAGTAACAAGGAGTATCAAACGTAATGCGTACTGTCTCTCATTGGATCAACGGCAAGCCCGTCGACGCTGGCTCCCAGTTGCACCCGGTCACCGATCCCGCCACCGACCAGGTCGTCGCCGAGGTCTGGCTTGCAGACGACGCGGTCACTGCTTCGGCAATCGATGCCGCGGAGGCTGCCGCGGATTTATGGGCCGACACCAACATGTCCAAGCGCGCCCACGTGCTGTTCCGGTTCCGCGATCTGCTTCTGGCCAACAAGAACGAACTTGCCCAGCTGATCACCTCCGAGCACGGCAAGACCCTCGACGATGCTGCCGGCGAGATCATTCGCGCGGCCGAGTCGGTCGAACTGGCTTGCGGCGGACCAGCTCTCGCACACGGAAGCACCTCGTTGCAGACCGGACCCAACATCGACACCCGATCGATGATGCACCCGGTCGGCATCTGCATCGGCATCACACCGTTCAACTTCCCGGCCATGATGGGCCTGATGATGGTGTCGGTGTCCCTCGCGGCGGGAAACACCTTCATCTGGAAGCCCAGCGAGCAGGACCCCGGGACGGCCGTGCGGATAGCGGAGCTGTTCCAGGAAGCGGGTCTGCCCGACGGTGTTCTCAACGTCGTGCACGGGCAGCAGGATACGGTCAATCACCTGATCGACGACCCGCGCACCCAGGCCGCCTCGTTCGTCGGTTCCAGCGATGTCGCGCACATCCTCTACCAGCGGACCGCGGTGGCCGGGATGCGCTGCCAGGCCTTCGGTGGGGCGAAGAACCACATGGTTGTCATGCCCGACGCCGACCTCGACACCGTCGCCGACCAGCTCACCTCCTCGGCGTTCGGGGCGGCCGGGCAGCGGTGCATGGCGATCTCGGTGGCCGTCGTCGTCGGGGACGTGTACGAAGCCCTGCTCGAGCGGCTCGTACCCCGCGCCGAAGCTGTTCGTATGAACGCCGGTGTGGTGCCTGGCACCGAGGTGGGTCCGGTGGTGAGCCGTCGGGCGCAGCAGCGCATCCAGGAGTTGGTCAAGACCGGTATCGCCGATGGAGCGACCGCGGTGGTCGATCGCAGCTGTGAGCAGGTGCCTGGTTACGAGGAGGGCTACTTCGTGGGACCGGTCATTCTTGCCGGTCTGCCGACCGACTCCGCCGCCTACCAGCAGGAGATCTTCGGCCCGGTGCTCGTCGTGCTCAACGTCGATACGCTCGACGAGGCAATCGCGCTGATCAAGAACCACCGCTACGGCAACGGCGCCTCGATCTTCACCAACAACGGCTCGGCCGCCAACCAGTTCACCAGGGAAGCGACCGCAGGCATGGTCGGCGTAAACGTCGCCATCCCCGTTCCTGTAGCCACCTACGCGGTCCAGGGGTGGAAGGATTCGGTCTACGGCGACACCGGCCTGAACAACGCGTCGTGGAGCTTCTACACTCGCCCGAAGTACGTCACCTCGCGGTGGGAAACCAACGCCGGCATGGATTTCGGCTTCCGACCCAACTGAGAACCCTACAACCGCGGGTGGTCGCGGCACGACGAGCGCCGCGACCACCCGACCATCCACCACCCGATCAAGATGTAGCGAGGTCAAAACCGTGCAGGCAGTGTTGCTCGAGCCGATCGACGGAACCGTCACTCCCACGTTGTCCACGATCGATGCACCCGAACTCATCCCGGGATGCGTGCGCGTCTCGGTGCGCGCCGCGTCGATCAACCGTGCGGATCTACTTATTCGGGCGGGCACTCACACCCCGGCGGCCGCCGGTGCGGGTCCCGCGGTCGCGGGGCTGGACGCCTGCGGAGAAGTCATCGAGGTGGCCCCCGATGTCACCGGAATCCACAAGGGCGATCGCGTCATGGCGATGGTCCCCGGAGGTCTGGCTGAAGAAGTCATCGTGCCGGCCGCCGCGGCGGTGCCGGTACCCAGGTCGTGGTCCTTCGCGGAGGGCGCCGCCGCGATCACGGCCCTGATGACCGAACACAACGCGCTGGTCACGGCGGCGCGGTTGCAGCCGGGGGAGACGGTTCTGGTGCATGCCGCAGCGTCGGGCGTCGCCACCCAGGCGATCCAGCTGGCGAAGGTCCTCGGCGCCCAGCGCGTGTACGGCACTGCGCGGTCGCACACCCACGCCCAGGTACTCGAAGGTCTCGGTTTGGACGAGCTGATCGACGTTTCGGACACCAACTTCGCCGATCGCATTCTCGAGCGGACGGACGGAAAGGGTGCCGATGTGATCCTCGATCACGTCGGCGGGCCCTACCTCGAGGACAACCTGCGCGCGGCGGCGATCAGGGGACGCATCGTCGGGGTCGGTCGGCTGGGCGGTGCCAGCGGGACGCTGGACATGGAGGAACTCGCCCGCAAGCGGGTGGAGCTGATCGGCGTGACCTTCCGAACCCGCAGCGACGAGGAGAAGTTCGCCATCGCCCAAGGTCTGCGGATCGTCGACCTGGAGAAGAACGCGGACGCTCTGCGGCCGTTGATCCATGACACCTACTCGTGGGACAGGGTCCTCGAGGCCCAGGAAGGACTCGCCGACAACAAGCACGTCGGCAAGCTCGTGCTCACAGTGGGATGAGTTCGGCGCCGTACCCACTGAGTGGCGGCGTCACCACCCGAGCTGGCCTCCCGTCAGCCGGTTTCCGGAAAGCGTCGCCGTCCGCGGCGACGGTGAATACCCGGGCGCCTCGTATTGCCTCACCCGGCACGAGGCGCCACGTAACCCGCAGCACAACGAAAAGAGGCATCCGTGCGCGCAGCACACCTTGTCGAGTACACCGGGCCCGACGGCCTACGCATCGTCGACACCGACGAACCCGTCGGTGACGGACGCGTAGTGGTGGACATGCACGCCGCGGGGGTGTCCTTTCCCGATCTGTTGCAGTCCCGCGCCGGGTACCAATTGGTCCGTCCGCTGCCGGCGCTACTGGGCATGGAGGGCGCCGGGATCGTGCGCACCGCACCCGAAGGACACGGACTCACCCCCGGCCAGCGGGTGGGAGTACTCACCGACGCCGGAACGTGGCAACAAACCGTGGTGGTCGACCCGCAGTCGGTGCTTCCGCTGCCCGACAGCGTCACCTTCACCGCAGCCGCGGGACTACTGCTCAATTTCCTGACCGTGCACTTCGCCCTCGACGAGCGCGCTCGGTACCGTCCCGGCGAGACCGTGCTCGTGCACGGGGCCGCCGGTGGGATCGGTGTTGCCGCTCTCCGCGTGGCGTCGGCGCTCGGGCTCGACACGATTGCCGTGGTCAGCACGGACGCCAAGGCAGATGTTGCCCGGGCGCACGGAGCCACCCATGTCATCGGAGTCGACGGATTCAAGGATCGTGTCCTCGAGATCACAGGCGGTCGAGGAGTCGACATCGTCCTCGACCCGGTCGGCGGCGCTCGGTTCACCGACACCCTGCGCAGCCTGGCATCCGGTGGCCGCGTAGTCGTCCTCGGCTTCACCTCCGGCCAGATACCCACCGTGAAGGTCAATCGACTTCTCCTGAAAAATATTTCGGTAGTCGGGGCGGGGTGGGGCGAATATATGCGCGCCGACCCCGCGTACCCAGCACAGCAGTGGTCCGTGCTCGAACCGCTGCTCGGCAGCGGGGACCTGACCATCACAGAGCCCACGACCGTCCCCCTCGACGAGGCTGCCGACGCGCTACGCAGGCTCGAGGACCGTACCGTCCGCGGAAAGATCGTGCTCGCTCTGCGGTGAGCCACACACCCGGCACACGCACTCACAACACAAGTCCGTGTCGCAACAGCTTCGATCCAATGTCTAGAGAGCAATCGCAACCGCCATCTCGCGATGTCGGCCACCTGCCGTTGAAGGATCAGCTCACGGTGTCCAGCCTTGAAGTGCTCACCGAATCATCGACGTCCGATATGCCCGTGGTCGCCACCATCGGCGTGCGGCTCCGCGCCGTCCGTGCCGCGGCCGTCGCGGAAGATGTACCGGTCCCACCGAGGCCGGTTACGTCGGTGAGGACGTCGAGAACATCCTCCTCAAACTCATCCAGGCCGCGGACTACGACGTCAAGCGCGCCGAGACCGGCATCATCTACATCGACGAGGTCGACAAGATCGCTCGCAAGAGCGAGAACCCGTCGATCACGCGTGACGTGTCCGGTGAGGGTGTGCAGCAGGCGCTGCTGAAGATCCTCGAGGGCACCCAGGCCAGCGTCGCCGGGTACTGTGCGGTGATCGAGGCCGCGCATGAATTCGGCCGATTCTTCACCGGACAGGTGACCGCGGCATCGCCGGCCGCACTCTGCACAAGCCGGTCATCGCGGCTGTCGAATCGCCGTCGGCCGAGGACAACACGACCGGGTGGAAGACAACGATGCGTGCGAAGAAACTCATTCGCGCACCGTCCGACTCGCGCGAGGGAGTCGCTGCCCTTCTGGATCATCGTTAACCCCGTTGGCTGGGCCGGTAGCCAGGATCCGATACCGTCCTCCCCTGCACTTGCTTCACCGGAAATCCTGCGCGTGCTTCACCGGCACCGTCCTTACGACCGATTCGTTGCAGGCACGATGGAACAGCGTCGACGAAACGATTACCCTCCCGAATCCGGCAGTCACGTCCGCTACGCGACGGCGAGCACCGTGGTGGAAGAACCCATATGAGAGATCGAACTGGTCGCGCTCGGTACTTACTCCCCGACGGGGACTCTCACTCACTGAACGTGCCGGGCTGGGGAGGTCCGCTTCAAAATTTGGGGGTGTAATGGGTCATTCTGTTGACGTAGTTGTCGGCGTTGCGTCGTATCTGGTCGAGTTCGTCCTGGGTGCAGGTGCGCCGAACTTTGCCGGGTATGCCCGCGACGAGTGAGTTGGGTTCGATGACGACTCCTTCGGAGACAAGGGCGCCGGCCGCGATGATGGTTCCTCGTCCGATTTTGGCGCGGTTCATCACGATCGCGCCCATGCCGATCAGGACGTCGTCGTCGATGGTGCAGCCGTGCAGGACGGCGTTGTGTCCGACGGAGACTCCGGATCCGATGGTCAGGGGGGCTCCGGGGTCTGCGTGGAGCACGCATCCATCCTGGATGTTGCTGCGTGCTCCGATGGTGATGCGGTCCGCGTCGGCGCGTACGACTGCGTTGTACCAGAGGCTGACCTCGTCGCCGAGGTGTGCGTCACCGATGAGGGTGGCGTTCGGTGCCACCCATGCGGTGGCGGCGACGGTGGGTGTGTGCTGGTTGATGGTGATCCAGGTCGTCACTCGAGGACCTTTCCGGGGTTGAGGATGCCGCGTGGGTCGAGGGCGTTTTTGATGGCGGTCTGCATTGCCTGCACCGGCAGGGGCAGTTCCCGGGTGAGGCCACTCATTTTGAGTGTGCCGATGCCGTGCTCGCCGGTGATGGTGCCGCCGAGGTCGAGTGCCACGTCCATGATCTCCTCGAACGCCCGGTGGGCGCGGGCTTCCTGGTCGGTGTCACCGGGGGTGGTGACGATGAGCGGGTGCAGGTTGCCGTCGCCGGCGTGGGCGATGGTCGCGACGAGGGTGTCGTTGCGGTGAGCGATGTCCTCGACCGCGGCGAGCATGGCGGGCAGCTGGTCTTTCGGGACGCAGACGTCTTCGGTGAGGACGTTGCCGAGTCGTTCGACGGCGGGGTAGGCGAGTTTGCGGGCGGCGAACAGAGCTTCGGCCTCGTCGTGATCGCTCGAGCGCATCGCCCAGGTGGCGCCGGCGCTGGTGAAGCACTCCGCGATGGCATCGGCCTCCTCGGCACCGGTGTCTCCGGGGGTGTCGGTGCGGGCGAGGAGCAGGACGTTGGCGTCGGTGGACAGGTCCATCTTTTTCCACTGGTCGATCGCTTCGAGGCAGTGGCGGTCCATGAGTTCGAGGGCTGCCGGCGTGAGTCCGGCGCGGGCGACGGCGCGGACGGCGTTTCCAGCGTCGACTGTGGAGTCGAAGGAACCGACGATCGTGGTGGGCGGCGCTTGCAGGGGGCGCAGGCGGACGGTGATCTCGGTGACGATAGCGAGGGTGCCCTCGGACCCGGTGAGGAGTCCGACCAGGTCGTACCCTGCGACGCCCTTCGCGGTACGGCGGCCGACGGTGGTGAGTTCGCCAGTTCCGGTGACGATTTCGAGGGCCAGCACATAGTCCCGGGTGACGCCGTACTTGACGCAGCACAGGCCGCCTGCGTTGGTGGCGACGTTCCCACCGAGGGTGGACCAGGAAGAGCTCGCGGGGTCGGGTGGGTACCAGAGCCCTTCGGTGGCGCAGGCGGCCCGCAGGTCGTCGTTGACGACACCGGGTTCGACGACGGCAAAGCGTTCGAGAGTGTCGATCGTCTTGATGCGGTTCATCTTCTCGAACGAGATCACGACTGCACCGTCGACGGCGTTCGCCGCTCCGGCGAGACCGGTGCCGGCGCCGCGGGCGACGACGGGCACGTGGTGCTCGTAGCAGGCGCGCACCGTCTGTTGCACTTCGTCTTTGGTGGTGGGGCGGACGAGTGCGATGGGGGTGCCGTGGGTCGCCCAGCTGGCCTGATCCCGCGAGTACGTTTCGAGGATGGCGGGGTCGGTCGTGGTGCAACTCGTGGGGAGGGCGTCGAGTAGTGCGGTGGATGCCGCGGCGGCGGTCAGGGTGTCGGTCATGCGATGCACCGCGTTCCGAGTCCGCCGTCGACTGCCAGGCAGACGCCGGTGATGTAGCTGGCGGCGTCGCTGGCCAGGAAGCGGGAGGCGGCGGCGAGTTCCCAGACGGTGCCCATGCGGCCGATGGGGGCGATCGCGTTGCGGGCGGCGACCATCTCGTCCGCGTCGGCGTACTGGCCGGCGATCTGGCGGTAGATCAGTGGACTGTCGATCAGTCCCGGCATGATGGCGTTGATTCGGATACCGTGGGCGGCTTCGTCGACGGCGAGTGTGCTGGTCAGATGGTTGACCGCTGCCTTCGTCGCGTAGTAGGAGCTGTAGGGCAGTCCGGTGTGGCGGATGGCGGCAAGTGACGAGATGTTGATGATGGACCCTGTTTTGGCCTCGCGCATGTGCGGTAGCACGTATTTACAGGAGTGGAAGACGCTGGTGAGGTTGATGTCGAGCGCGCGGCGCCAGTCCTCAGTGGAGAGGCTGACGGGATCTCCCATCCTGGTCACGCCGACGTTGTTGTGCACGATGTCGACACGGTGATGCTGGTCGATCACCGTGGCGACGGCGGCGGCCACGGAGTCTTCGGTGGTGACGTCGACCTGCAGTGCGGTCGCCGTGCCGCCGTCGGCGGTGATGGCGTCCGCGACGCGGGTCGCGGCCGCGGCGTCGATGTCGCCGCAGATGACGGTGGCGCCGGCGCGGGCGTAGGTCAGCGCGGCGGCGCCGCCGTTGCTCCACCCGTCGGGTGCGGTGCCCGCACCGAACAGCAGGGCGACCTTCCCGTCGAGGGATGCGTCACCGCTGTCCCGCGGCGGGGTGGTCTGTCGGAGGATGTCGATCACTGGATGGTCCTATCTGGTTCGGACAGGGCAAGCTCGAAGGTCATGGCGACCGGGTTGCGGCCGCGCACCACCGACCCCGTGTACACGTTTCCGTCGATTCCCACTGCAGCGCAGGACAACTCGGCACGTGGTCGGCCGTCGGCGTCGGGTGTGACCGCCCCGTCGAGGTACATCACTTCGGTGGCGGGCCCGGGTGCGGTAATGACGTGATCGCCCTGGGTGAGGGTCGCGCCGACGAAGGAGCCGACCTTGCCGCGCACGATCGCGGTGTCGAACCGGTGGGTTTCGGCGAGGTGCTCGACGGCGGCGACGATGTCGACGTTGGGGTGGATGCGGGCCACCACCGAGCGCAGCCCACCCTCGTGGGTGGTGGTGGTTTCGTGGACCGGTTGTGGTTGGAACACCGGGAAGTTGATCTCCGGGTCCGGGGTTACCGTCATGGCGACGTCGGCGGTGGCGTACAGGTCGGCCCGCACACCGGCGCCGAGCAGCACCGAGTCCGGAATGAGGTGCCCGGCGCGCATGATGCCGTCGGCGCCGACGAACATGGCGTGGCAGTGCGCGAAGACCTTCCCGTCGCGCTTGCCGATGGTCACCCCACCCCGGACGAACGCCGCGGGTCCGTGTCCGCGCCGGGGCTCGCTGAAGGTGGCCACACTCGTGCCGGCGTGGCAGATCGAGGGAATGTAGTAGTCGAATTCGGTGAACCCTCCCCCGCGCAGTTCCCCGAAGGCACTGGTGAATCCGCGTTCGAACACGGCGTCGTGCAGGGCCGGGAGCAACGACCGGCCCGCGGGGAGCTCGGTGTCGAGGTGATGCAGGGTGGCAGGATACGCATCCACGCGCCGCGCGGCGGGCGGTCCCGGGTGCTCGAGTTGCGGCACACCCATCAGCAGCGAGGTGTGGGGGGCGCTCACGAGGCGGCCTCGCTCGGCCACAGACCCAACCGGATGAACTCCTCCTTGAGCAGGATGGTGGTGACCTTTCCGTATCCGGAGGTGGGCAGTGCCGCGATGAATTCGATCCGCTTGGGCACCTTGTATCGGGCCATGTTCGATCGACACCAGGTCGCCAGCTCGTCGGTGGTCAGGTCCGATCCCGGGCGGACGACGCAGAGGGCGTATCCGACTTCGCCCCAGGTCGGGTCGGGGGCGCCGACGACACCGACCGCCTCGACATCCGGATGCTTGAGCAGCTTCTCTTCCACCTCGCGGGGGTCGATGTTGGAGCCACCGGAGATGAACATGTCCGAGGCGCGCCCGGTGATGTACAGCAGCCCGGACGCATCGAGGTAGCCGAGGTCGCCGGTGCGGAACCAGCCGTTGCGGAAGGCTTTCCGGTTGGCCTCGGGATTGTCGAGGTATCCCGCGAACACGGCCGGCCCGGCAGCGCAGATCTCGCCGCGCTCCCCGGCGGGCAGTTCGCGGCCGTCGTCATCCTGGATGCTGATGGTCATCCCGGTGCGGGCGTAGCCGGCGGTGCCGATGCCGTCGGGTGCGGGTGTCTTCCCATGCAGCTCGGGGGGCAGGACGGTGATGTTTCCGGTGACCTCGCACAGGCCGTAGTACTGGACCAGGACCTCACCGAGGACGTCGATGGCGATCCGCTGGTCACGCGAGGTCATCGGGGCACCCGCGTAGACGACGTAGCGCAGGCTACTGGTGGCCGGATCGTGGTTGCCGGCGGCCTGGACGAGCTTGTTGAGGATGGTCGGGACGGTGAACATCGTCGACACGGAGTGCTGGTCGATCAGCGCCCACGCCTCCTCGGCGTCGAGGGTGTCACCGATCGTCAGCACGACCGCGGCGCCGCGGGCGATGTGTGTCAGGACGTGGACCCCGGCCCCGTGGGAGAGCGGCGCCAGCGCGAGGGTGGCGTCGCGGTCGGTCAGGTGCGGCATCAGATCGCACAGGTGGTTGGTGACCACGAACGCCATCTGGTCGTGGTTGAGCATCGCGGCCTTCGGCCGTCCGCTGGTCCCGGAGGTGAAGAAGTACCAGGCCGGTGTTCCGACGTAGACCGGTGCGTCGATGCTGGCTGGGTCGGCCTGATGCTTGTCGATCAGTTCGGCGACGTGGGCGCTGCCGAACTGTGCGGCGTCGCGGTCGTCGCCGATCGCCCAGGTCTCGTACCGGCTCAGGGCCTGCGCGTGGGGCTGGCAGGTGTCGTGGCAGATGACCAGGTCGGGTGCCACGGTCTCGGCGAGGGGGACGACGTCGTCGGGCACCAGTTTGCAGTTGGTGGGGACGATGATCGCGCCGAGTCGCCAGGTGGCGAAGAAGACGGTGAGTGTGTCCATGCAGTTGGGGCTGTGCAGCAGCACCACCGATCCGGCGGTGAGGCCGTGGCCGCGCATCGCGGCGGTGAGCGCGTTGACGCGGTGGTCGAGCTGCGCCCACGTCCAGGTCGTGTCGCCGCGGATGACGGCGGGCCGGTCCGGCAGCCGGGCCGCGGTCTGGGTGAGCAGGGTGGCCAGGTTGGTGGTGCGCTGCAGGCCGAGGGTCGGGGTGAGCGTTGTGGTGGCGTTCATGCTCGTCACCACCTCTCCAGCACGGAGGCGTAGTTGGTGACGGCGGTACCGCCCATGTTGAATACGCCTCCGAGATCTGCGGTGGGGAGTTGGAAGGTGCCGGCCTCGGCGGTGAGCTGCATGGCGGCGATCGCGTGCATCGACACACCGGTGGCGCCGATCGGATGCCCCTTGGCCTTCAGGCCGCCGGAGCGATTGATGGGAAGTTTGCCGTCGGGCAGGGCCAGCCCCTCGTCGACCACCTCGTGTCCTCGGCCGCGCTCGGCCAGTCCGAACACCTCGTACTGGATCAGCTCGGCGATGGTGAAGCAGTCGTGGGTCTCGATGAAATCGAGGTCGACGGTCGAGGTCGCCGCCTGCTCGAGTGCCCGGTTCCAGGCCAGGCGGGCGCCGGCGAACTCAATCGGGTCGCGCCGCGAGAGCGGGAGGAAGTCGTTGGCGTGGGCGCGGGAGCGGAACGCCACCCGCCGCGGTGCGGCCTGCGCCCGGTCGGCGCTGGTGATCACCAGCGCCACCGCTCCGTCGGAGATCAGGGAGCAGTCCGTGCGCCGGAGCGGATGCGCGACGTAGGGGTTCTTGTCGGAGACGCTGTTGCAGAACTCGAAGCCGCGATCCTTGTGCAGCTGGGCGTACGGGTTGCTCATGCCGTTGTGATGGTTCTTGGCGGCGATGGCGGCCATTGCCGCGCTCGGATCTCCGTAGCGTTCGGCGTAGGCGCGGGCGATCCCGGCGAAGACACCGGCGAATCCTCCGGTGACGTGCGATTCTTCGGGCCGGTAGCAACCCGAGAGCAGGATCTGCCCGGCGGTGGGCGTGTCGACCGCGGTCATTTTCTCGGCGCCGATGACCAGCGCGACGTCGCCGCGCCCGGAGTCGATGAAGTCACACGCCGCATAGATTGCGGCACTTCCTGTGCCACAGGCATTTTCGACGCGCATCGCGGGGGTGTGCTGGAATTCGGGCATCGGCAGGGACACCAGGGACGCCTGGAAGTCCTGGTCGGAGAAGCCGTTGTTGTAGACGCCGACGAAGATGCCGTCGACCTCGTCGGGCGCCACCTGGGCGTGGGTGAGCGCTCCCGGAACGACGGACCCGATCAGAGCGGTCACGTCGGGCTGGTCGAGTCTGCCGAATTTGGAGTGTTCCCATCCGATGATGGAGGTGCGAGATGTCATGTTCTCTCCGTTGTCAGTGGTGCGGCGACGAGCTGATGGCCGCAGGTGGTGGTCGCTAGATGGCTGAAGATTCGGTGCGCAGGGTGGGGGCGAGGCGGGCGGCTTCTTCTTTGAGCAGGATCGCCAGCCGCGCTTGCCGTTCGGGTCCCATCCGGGAGCTGATGGCCGCGATGCTCAGCGCGAGTGCGGGTTCGCCGTGGGCGTCGAGGACGGCAATTCCGATCGCCCACGATTCGGGGACGACCATGCCCTCGTTGACCGCGATGCCGCCGCGCCGCCGGGTCCGCTCGGCTTGTTCGAGCAACCGGTCCGGGGTCAGTTCGGGATAGCGCTGGGCGAGTTCGGGTGCATTGGCCGCCATCACACTAGCGGCGACCTGCGGCGGCAGGGCCGCCAGCAGGGCCGAGCCGTGCGCTCCGACTCCGAGCGGGTACCGGTCACCGGCCTGGAGTACGTGACTGCGGATCGGCCACGTTCCCTCCTCCCGGTGCAGGCACACCGAGTGGGTGCCGCGGCGCACCGAGATGAACGCCGCGTCCTCGGAGACCTGCGCCAGCCGTATCACCGAGGCCAGGGCCTGCTGCTGCAAGCCGTGCCGCCGTTCGGCGGCGCTGCCGACGGTGTACGCCTCCGGGCCGAGCAGATACCGCCTGTCCTCGGACTGCTCGAGGTAGCCGGTGCTGACCAACTCCGACAGCAACCGGTGCACCGTCGGTTTGCTGAGTCCACTCTCGGACGCGAGCTCCGCCAGGGACAGTCCGCCGACGCGGTCGAAGCCCGCCACCATCGACAGCAGATCGAGGGCGCGGCGCACACTCTGCGAACCCGGAAGTGCGTCCCGGCCGGCCCGGACCGACACCGGATCACTGGAATCGTTCCGCATTGTGAAATCCCCCTGAACTCGCATTTAGCAAGAGTGGAATGGATGATCGGCCTGCTGGCCATGCAAACGACAGTAAGAGGTGATCTGGATCTCGGTCAACAATTTCATAATGTGGACCGATTTCCTGGGGCTTTCCCTTCTTGCTTGACGCCGGATGCCGGAAGGGAACACAGTCACATCCGCAGCGTGACTCAGGTCACGCCCTCGGTCTCCGGGAAGGAGGGCGGTGCAGAACCCGCCCACACTTCTTCCGCCCTTGCTCAGGAAAGACAGGACCCGCAATGACTCCGACGTCCGCGGCCGAACGCCCACCACGCATCGACATCCGACAGGTTCGATGGGCGCGAATCGGTATCCCTCTGTTCGTGACCTACTTCATCTGTTTCATGGACCGCACCAACATCAGTGTCGCTTCCCCCCACCTTGCCGATGAACTGCAGTTGAGTGCGGCCACGATGGGCCTGGTGTTCTCGGCGTTCTTCTGGGGCTACGTCGTCAGCGGACTGCCCGCCGGCGCCTGGGCCGGCAAGGGACACGCCAAGACCATCATCGTGGCGTGCATGGTCGTCATCGGACTGTCCGCGGCGGTGACCGGTGTCGTCCACAACCTGCCGGTCCTGCTGGCGGCGCGGATCGTCCTCGGACTGGCCGAGGGCGCGATCTTCCCCGCCTTCGCCGTGATGTTCATCAGTTGGTTCCCCTCCCGGGAACGTGGTATCGCCGTCGCCTTGACGATGTACACCGTGCCGCTGTCCTCGGCGGTGATGGCACCACTGTCCGGGTGGCTGATCGAGGTCACCAACTGGCGCGCCATGTTCATCATCCAGGCCGTTCCCGCCATTCTGGTCGCGATCTGGTTGCACTTCTCGGCCACCGAGAAGCCCGAGGACCATCCGCGGATCAGCGCCGAGGAACGGGACTACATCCTGGCCACCCGCACCGTGGAGACCACCGACGAGTCGACCCTGCTGCAGGTCTTCATGCGGCCGGTGGTGTGGTTGCTGGCGCTGATCTACTTCTTCTGGGTGATGGGGATCTACGCGCTCACGCTCTGGCTGCCGACTGTCATCGGCGACCTCACCGGTCAGGGCTCGTTCCTCGTCGGACTGCTGACCGCCATCCCGTTCCTCGTCGGCACCCTCGCCCTGTACGTGGTCACCAAACGAGCCGTCGCCAGCGGCCGCTCCCTCGGCTCGTTCATCGCGCTACCCCTCGTGGTCTGTGGCACCGCCATGATTGCCCAACATTTCGTGCACATCGGGGCGGTCTTCAGTTTTGTGATGCTCGTCGTCGCCGCCGGCTCGATCTTCGCGGCCCTCGCGCTCTGGTGGACCTGGGTGATGCAGATCGTCCCGCGCAACCAGGCCGGGGCCTCGGTCGGCTTCGTCAACCTGTGCGGAAACTTCGGTGGACTGGTCGGACCGCTGCTCATCGGTCTGGTCGCCACCTCCGGCAACACCGCCTCGGGCTTCTGGATCATCGGGGTCGGAGTCATCGCCGCCGCCGCGATCGTGGCGATCCTCGACGCCCGGCGCACGAAGACCGGCGGGGAATCCGACGACTCGGAACAGCGCACTGCGGCCGACCCGGAGCACGCACCCCATCCCCATTGAAGGCGATTCGGGCAGTGGCGTCACCGCGCCGGCAGGCACCACACCCCTAACCACATCGAAGAAACCAGGAATCACGATGAATGAACGCATTGCCCTTGTCACCGGATCCGGGGCCGGGATCGGCGCGGCCATCGCCGAACGTCTGGGTGCGCACGGCCGGCAGGTCGTGCTGGCCGACCTGAATCACGAGGCCGCCCACGCCCTCGCCGCCGACATGAGCAGCCGCGGCATGAGCGCGGACGCACTGACGATGGACATCGGTGACCGGGCCTCGATCGAAGCGGGCTTCAAATGGGTCGCCGAAACCTACGGACGCTGCGACATCCTGGTCAACAATGCCGGGATCGCCAAGACGCTCCCCTTCCTCGACTATCCCGACGATCACTGGGAGGCGACCCTGAACGTCAATCTCACCGGCGCATTCCGCTGCGCCCAGCGGGCCGCCCGTCTGATGCTCGAACAGCGGTGGGGCCGCATCATCAACATCGCCTCCACCAGCGGGATTCGTGCCGGTGCCGGTCGCACCGCATACGGCACCTCGAAGGCCGGGCTCATCGGCCTGACCCGCCAGATAGCAGTCGAACTCGCCCCGCACGGCATCACCGCGAACGCCGTCGCGCCCGGCCCCATCGAAACCCCGCTCTCACAGGCAGTGCACACCGCCGCCACCCGCGCCGCCTACAACCGCCTGGTCCCGGCGCAGCGCTACGGCACCCCCGACGAAGTCGCCGGCACCGTGGACTTCCTCGCCTCCGACGACGCGGCCTACATCAACGGCCACGTAATCCCTGTCGACGGCGGATTCATCGCCGCCGGCGTACTCAGCGACTGACAGTTCCGCCTCGACTAGCTCGACGCGGCCCAAAACTGTTGCCGAGCAACACCATTACCCCATCACGGCTCGGTCCATCCATCGGCCGGTCCATTCACATGAAGAGAAGGCAGCACACGTGCTCACCGCAGACACCAGCGACATGACAGTGGAGATGTTCTACGACGACGATGCCGATCTGTCGATCATCCAGGGCCGTAAGGTCGCTGTGATCGGGTACGGAAGCCAGGGCCACGCGCACTCGCTGAGCCTGCGCGATTCGGGCGTCGATGTGCGCATCGGCCTCGAGGAGGGCTCGAAGTCCCGCGCGAAGGCCGAGGAGCAGGGCCTGACCGTCGATACCCCCGCCGAGGTTTCCGAGTGGGCCGACGTGATCATGGTGCTGGCCCCCGACACCGCGCAGGCGTCGATCTTCACCAATGACATCGAGCCCAACCTGAAGGACGGCGACGCGCTGTTCTTCGGACACGGCCTCAACATCCACTTCGAGCTGATCAAGGCCCCGGAGTTCGTCACCGTCGGCATGGTCGCCCCGAAGGGCCCGGGCCACCTGGTGCGTCGTCAGTTCGTCGACGGCAAGGGTGTCCCCGCGCTCATCGCGATCGACCAGGACCCGAAGGGTGAGGGCCAGGCACTCGCGCTGTCCTACGCCAAGGCCATCGGCGGCGCCCGCGCCGGCGTCATCAAGACCACGTTCAAGGAAGAGACCGAGACGGACCTCTTCGGCGAGCAGGCCGTGCTGTGCGGCGGCACCGAGGAACTGGTCAAGACCGGTTTCGAGGTCATGGTCGAGGCCGGCTACGCGCCCGAGATGGCGTACTTCGAGGTGCTGCACGAGCTCAAGCTCATCGTGGACCTCATGTACGAGGGCGGCATCGCCCGCATGAACTACTCGGTGTCCGACACCGCGGAGTTCGGTGGCTACCTGTCCGGCCCGCGCGTCATCGACGCCGGCACCAAGGAGCGCATGAAGGCGATCCTGGCCGACATCCAGTCGGGTGAGTTCACCCGCCGCCTGGTCGCCAACGTCGAGAACGGCAACACCGAGCTCGAGAGCCTGCGCAAGGCGAACGCCGAGCACCCGATCGAGGTCACCGGCAAGAAGCTGCGCGACCTGATGAGCTGGGTCGATCGCCCGATCACCGAGACCGCCTGAGCACATGCCTCGGTGCAGAGCTGGTGGTAGACCTCCGCGAAAACCTGGTAGGCGGCGCACCCCAGTTCCGCAAGGCGCCCGACCTCATCGGGAACCGACCTTTCCACACCTGGTTCCTCAGCGCTTGGGTGCAGCCGATCACCACGACGCGATGCAGCGAGGATCACCGCAGCGGCCATGCCTCAGGGCTCTCGTCATGGTCGTCGCCGCCGCGTCCGACAAAACGTCGGAAAACAGGCATCTAGATCCCACGGACCGATGGTGGGTTGAGTCACACAGCTGGTCCACTGTTGACACAGAGCACCTGCCAAGCACTCCCGGACTCGTCGAAACCACGTGTCACTCATCAGGGACGCCCGCGCACCGATATCTGCTGCTGCGGATCTCTCCCCGACAGGCGCACGTCGACGCCTGGGGACACCCACGAAAGGACAGAAAATGCGATACATCATCGAAGGAACGCAACCCGACAACGACGTTGTTTTGATGGACTCCGTCAGCGAAATTGAGTCAGGCGATGCACACAAATTCATCGTGGCTGGGTCGGCTCGTATCGGCGATGCCCGCGACGTCTACGAGAACGGCGAGATCTCGGTCGTCAACGAGCCTGCGGAAGAACTCGGTATCCGCCCAGGTATGACGACCAAGCAGTTCATCGACGCAGTCTCAAGCCGGTCACGAGTCTGAGTTTTGTCATCTGCCGATCGGTATAGACCGGTAGCGCGTTTCGATATGAGAGGAAAATCGTGGTGACTTCTGGGCAGGGTAATGCCGGAAACCCGTCGAATTCGGACGAGGAATGGTTCGCCGACAAGAATATGACCGTCGAGGATCGCATGGGATACGCGGCGTGCGACGACACCCTTCCCGAGTACAGTCTCAGCCCGTACTCACGTCGGCGCGATGGCATTCCACAGGGAATTGTCACCCAGCACACGCATCGAAGCGAGGTGTCTTATCCGGGAGTCGAGAGGGACTACACGCTGTACGTTCCCAGTCAGTACGATGGATCCGTCCCATTGGCCCTCGTTGTGTTCCTGGATGCGTACGAGTACCTCGCCGCCGACTTCGGTGCCATCGCAGCGCTGGACAACCTGAACGCCGAGGGGCTGATTCCCCTCACTGCCGCCCTGTTCATCGACGCAGGCAAGACCGGGCCCGGATACCCCATCTTCGGCGGCTCCGATAACCGGAGCGTCGAGTTCGATTCGATCGACGACACCTGGGTTCAGTTCTTGGTGGACGAATTCTTCCCCACGGCGATCGGGCATCTCAACGTGTCCTCCGAGACCGCCGATCGAGTCGTCGTCGGATACAGCTCCGGTGGGAACGCAGCGTTCACTGCGGCGTGGCATCGGCCGGACGTGTTCAGAAATGTGATCTCTCACTGCGGGTCGTTCGTCGACATCCGTGGTGGACACAATCACATTCCGGAGGTCCGCCGATCCCCGCGTAAGCCAATCCGCATCTGGATGCAGACCGGTCGACGAGATGCCCGAGTCGTGTTCGGCGATCTCGTCGCGGCGAACCGCGAGATGGCTGCCGCGCTCGAGTGGAGTTACTACGACTACAAGTTCGTCTTCGGTGAAGGCGGACACACATTGCGTCACGGCGGCTTCGAGTTCCCTCGAACGCTCCGATGGTTGTGGCGGGATCATCCAGCCACGGCACGGACCTACTAAATCAGCTGAGATATTGGAGATTTAGGTGAGCACAACTACCACCGTATCGGGGTCCGGTAATACGATCCCGTCGACGTCCGGCGACTCGACAGCCCTGAAGGGCTCCCTCGGCACGTTCGGCCTGTTCTTCAGCATCATGTCGTTCAATGCTCCGCTCGTTGTCGTCATGGGCGTCATTCCGATCATGGTTGCGACCGGGAACGGAATCGGAACACCGTTCCTATTCGTTGTGGGAGGGGCCATCGTGGCCTGCTTCGCGACCACCTTCTTGCGGATGTCCGCCGTCCTTCAGCGGCCCGGCGCCTTCTACGCGTACGTGACGGCCGGTTTGGGAAGGAAGATGGGACTGGGTGCCGGATTCACGATGCTCCTGGCCTACTTCACGTGCGCGACCGGGTATCTCCCGTTCGCCGGGTCGTCTGTGGGCTCCCTCGTGTCCGACACCTTCCATGGGCCCAGTCTCCCGTGGTATGTGTGGGCGTTCCTCCTCTGGGCGCTGGTAGGCATTCTGGGCTACCTGCGTATCGATGTGTCGGCGAAGGTCATGGCCGTCATTCTGATCCTGGAGATCGCCGTCGTCGTCGTGTACGACATCTTCGTTTTCGCTGCCGGCGGTGCCGATGGCCTCAGCGCCGCACCGTTTTCGCCGGCGCACTGGTTCGACGGTTCGCTCGCCAACGGGCTGCTCTTTGCGTGTGCGATGTTCGGCGGTTACGAGATGACCGTGCTGTTCCGCGATGAAGTGAAGCGGCCGGAGCGAACGATTCCTCGCGCGGCGTTCGGCCTCATCGCATTCGCCGTGGTCCTGTACGCAGGCACGACGTGGCTCTTTGTCAACGCACTCGGTGTCGACGACGCCGTCGCGATATCGACCGCGGAGGGTACCGCCGCGTTCGATGCGACGATTCTCGAGTTCGGGGGACGGCTTCTCCTCGACGTCGCCACTGTGCTGCTCGTGACGAGTTCGTTGGCCGTCATCATCTGCTCGCACAACGTGGCGGCGCGGTATCTGTTCAATCTGGGCGCGGACGGGGTTGTGTCCCGCTCTATCGCCGCGGTGCACCCTCGATTCGGTTCGCCCTATCGCGCATCCATCGTGGTGAGCGCCGCGGTGTTGATCGCCAATCTGGTCGTCGTCATCGCTGGGGTCGACGCGATGGTGTTCTACGGCGCGCTGCTGGGGATCGCGGCATTGACAGGTATCTCCGTGCAGTTCCTCACCTCGATCGCGATACCGGTGTACCTGACCCGACACGACAAGTGGAGAGGCCACATCTTCGCCTCTTTCGTGGCGCCGTTCGTGGCGCTGATCGGATTCGGGTGGTCCGTGGTGATGTCGATCAACGACTTCTCCTCGCATACCGGCGGCGTGACGTGGTTGTCCAGCTTGCTGATCGCGATCGTGTACGGAACCTTCATCAGCGGATTCCTCGTCGCGAGGCGGCTAGAGCGCACCAAGCCGGATATCTATCAGCGGATCGGCCGCCAATGAGCACAGACCGTATCTACTGAGCCCAGTCAGAGGCGGGAGCCGGCGATCACAGCGCGTGCCTCAACGCCGGCTTCCCACTTTTGGTCCCGCACGGCTCGAGAACGCGCTGTGAGCCGGAACAGAAAGGAGAGATCGATGAGCGGCGCGAACCTGCCTCTGAAGACCTCCGATGGCGTGATCATCCGGTACGACGACGAGGGTGAAGGTCGTCCCGTCGTGTTTGCGTCCGGCTTCGCAGATCAGGGCTCGAGCTGGGTTTTCCAGCGCGACGCCTTGGTGGAGGCCGGCTACCGCGTCATCCGATTCGACCACCGTATGCACGGCCGGTCCGATTCGCCCAGTCACGGGCAGAGAATGAGCCGTCTCGGCCTCGACCTCGGCGAACTGATCACCACCCTTAATGTCGAAGACGTGGTCCTTGTCGGTCACTCGATGGGCGTATCGGTCAGCCTGGCATACTTCTCGACCGCCGCCGACGCATGGGACCGGGTCACCGCCTTCGTAGCGATCGATCAGTCCCCGAAGATCGTCAACGAAGGGGACTGGCAGTGGGGCGTTCGCGGCATCACGGGCGAAAACCTGTACGACGCCGCGGACTTCCGCTTCGACTGGTCGAATGCGGACCGTGAACCCGCCGTCCCGGATCATGTGAAACCCCTCCGGCCGGCGGGTGACGAGTGGTGGGAGCAGTTCCCGGTGGCAAGGGCCCGTCCTCTGCTGATCGACCACTTCGTCGCCGACTGGCGCGACGTCCTGCCCCGCATCCCCGTCCCCACCTGGATCGTCACCGGCCGACACTCGCCCTACTACGAACTCGAAGGCATGCGCTGGTTCGCCGACACCGTTCCACACGGCAGCCTCGCGGTCTTCGAGCACAGTGGACACGAACCCCATCTGAACGAGTACCAGGCATTCAACGCCCAGCTGCTCGACTTCATCGGCCAGCACTGACAAGGTCCACCGACCGACGGGAACAGCATGAAGGGCACCACGCTCCAGGAACACGCAAGGTCGCGGGCCGACGAGCTTCCCGGCGCGAATCTCGAGCACCCGTTCGGCCCGGAATGGGAGGTATACAAGGTCGGGGGCAGGGTCTTCATGCTGCTGACCGCGGTCACCGGTGAGCCGATCGTGATCCTCAAGGCCACCCCGGCCGACGGCGAGGCGTTGCGCAGCACGCACGAGGACATTACGCCCGGCTACCACATGAACAAGCGGCACTGGATCACGTTGTCACCGGGTGGGTCGATCGCCAAGGGCCTGGTAGACGAACTGGTGACCGAGTCGTATCTGCTTGTGGTGGAGAATCTTCCCCGCACCGAGCGGCCGGTCGACCCGGAGACCTTTGGTCAAGGTCGGTCAAATGAGATCGGCTGGTGACCGGATGCAACCGGGGCCGTCTTCTGCTGCCGACGGCTCCCTCAGGGTTCGTTCTGTGCGAGCAACATTTGTTGGGCCGCCGTCCATGGCGCCCGCGTCCGAGACAAGGAAACCATGTCTGAGAACACAACTACCGACCGCGGCGTCTCGGCGTTGCACGAGACTGTGCGGTTGTTCGACGGCTTCGCCATGTCGTCGACCAGGATTCCCTCCACAGTCGTAGTACCTACTGTTGGTGTTACCGGGTCCGAGACCGGAAACGGCGAAGGAGAAGAACTATCGATGACGTCCGATGTACTCGCTCTGAGGGGCGGGTGGTGGATCGGCCGGCGGACCATGCTGGGCAGTAGTCATGACCACGTGGGGGTTGGCGCGTGATCGCCTATGTTCTGCTCGTTGGAGCCATCGTTTGCGAGATCGTCGCGACGATGGCGCTGAAGGTGTCCGATGGCTTCAGCAAGCTGCCGCCCTCGATCCTCGTGGTAATCGGGTACGTGTGCAGCTTCACTTTGCTCGGTTTGGCACTTAACCGCGGTTTGCCGATCAGCGTCGGCTACGCCATTTGGGCTGCCGCAGGCACAACGGTCGTCGCGATCCTGGGCGTCGTTTTCTTCCGAGAAACATTGTCCGGTATGGCGATAGCTGGCATCGCGCTCATCATCGTCGGGGTCGGCCTATTGAATCTCGGTAACAACCACGGCGGTTCGTCTGATCCCGCCCTGGATGATCACAGCGCGCACGACGTCGTGGAGAGCTGAGGTCGACGTGTAGTACGAAGGCCGGCTTTCACTGGCCGAAGTAGTCTTCGTCGTCTGGCACCACTAAACCGGTGCGGTCGTGTTCGGCCACGCTCTCGAACTGTCGGATCCGCGGTTGCGACCAGGCCGGCCAACCACCTCGAGGCCACCGGCGACCGCTCCGGTCTGCTGTCGGCGTGCGAGTGCAACGCCCCGGCCAACCTCACACTCATCGAACGCCGCCTGGGGCCTGCCCCGGGAAGACCGATCCGCTTCCCGTCCCGAGCACGAAGGCCCCGCACCAGATGCTCGGTGCGGGGCCTTCGTGTCGGTGGAAACTACCTGGTGAACCCGGAGACCGCGCCTTCACACTCGCGGTCGCCCTTTCCTCGATGGCGAGGTGGAACACCCACCGTTCGACGGCGGAACCCCTTGCGGGGTGGATGGTGTCAGAAGGAACGGTTGGCCGGTGCCTTCGCCCTCACCGCCAGGCAGCGGTGTTCCAGCTCGAACAAGTCTGCAGCGGGGATGACGCGAGACGAGTCCGTGCCCGCTCTGTGTTCTCGGTGTCCCTGTTCCGGCCGATCGTACATAGTTGCATCCCTCCTCGGGCTGCGAGCTGGCGTGTCGGGCTGTCGTGCGCGCGGCGCTACAGCATTCTGCTCCCAGTGTGCAGCCGAGATCTGAACTGCACCGGGTCGGTCTTACGTCATCGTGTGGCGTCTACGAGTGCGATGTAGTCGGCCACTGTCATTCCCGGCTCTGCGCCCAGGTCCGTAGCCAACTCGTTCGCAGTGGAGATGATCCCGTTCGCGTAGACATCCTGGGCGTCACCAATTCTGGCTGTGTTGTGGGAGACTGCCACAGCAGGGACCCCACCGTTACTCAAGATGCCGAATGACGCCACTCCAGCCTGGTCTTTACCGACCCCCGCGTCGTTGAAGACTGCACCACGCAAGGGAACACTGAGTGCGTACCGGGGAACGTTCTGTGAGCAGTGTGATCCAGCGACCACGATTTTGTTCGTATCCTCGGGAAGGATTTCACTGATGGAATCAAGCAGAAGTACGGGAACTCCCGAACTGTTGACCTCGTAGCGCATTTCGAATCCTCTTCCTTGTCAGATCGATGTTCGGGACTGGTTGCCGGTGGAACGCGCGGAAGTGCCCGTTTGGGCAGGAGTGCAGCGGAAATCCGCTCGGCCCTGGTGCCGCGTTTGCTTATGCAGTGAAGCCGCAGCGGAGCGAGGCTGGCCTAGCTGTGTGTCCAGGCCTGGGGACTGCACGCGATGTCACGTACCAAGCTTGCTGCCACCTATGGGAGGCGAACCACCACGAACCGGAGGAACCTGTCCTCAGAGTTTCCGACATTTTGTCGGAAGGCTTTAGTGATCCGGCCGGCCAAGCATGTCGAGTAGGTGGAGACCTACATGCAGCAGCAACCTGTCACCACCGTCCTCGAGGTCGAGTTCGGTGAGGCTTCGAATTTGGTCGAGGCGGTAGTACAGCGATGTTCGATGCAAGTGAAGAGCCGTAGCGGTGCGTGAGACGGAGCCTCCGTGATTGAGGTATGCCCTCAGTGTTTCGATCAATTTTCCACTGGTGTCATGGTCAACGAGCGCGCGAACTGGCGTGGGAAGTACCGACCATGTCAGCGCATCGTCGGGTAGTTCGAGCAGCACCGCGTCGACCCCAAGCTCGTTCCAGAATGCGATCCCGTCGTGAAACCTGCTCAACCGCGTAGCCGCCCGAAGAGCGATCGTCGCCCGATGTCGCGTGTGCCAGGCATTGCTTCTGCCGCCGGCGCCGGAGCCGATTCCGATCGTCACAGTGGCGCCGGCACCCAGCAGCCGTTGAAGGTCCGCTTTGACTCGCTCGACCCGTTCGCGAAGCTCCGCCGTCCGCAACGGTTGGTCCGTCAGATGCAAGAGGGTGGCATGGTTGCTGTCGAGGTAGTACGCGCAGGGTTGCGATCCCCGGCACACGGTCTCGACCGCAATTTGAAGGGCAACCTCGATCGGCATGATTGTCTGCGCGGATGCGCTGACCTGCATGACCACCACTGTGGAATGCTCCGCGTCGTGCCACTCACGGTGCTCGCCGAAGTGCTGAAGAGCCGATTGACGATCTGTCACCTCAGAGCCGAGCAAGTTGCGAAGGGCCCTCCGCCGCTCGAACTGTTGTGGATCCGCTGCGAGGGAATCCGAGTAGATCTGCGCCGCCACATCTCGGCTCACCCTGGCCATGTGGTCGATCTCGGAGGGGGTCAACGACTGGTCAGCATCGATCACCATCATCAGGCCCAACAGCCACCCCGGTCCGTGCAGGGGCACACACAGTCGTGACTTCAGTCCGAGCGCGTCGTCGCCTTCGATCGTCCTCGGTTCGTGCCACCTTGCCACTCCCTGCGCGAGGATGTGATCGCGAACTTCAGTGCTGGGACCACGCTGGAGCATGGAGCGGACTCGAGCCGGATCCTCGTCACCGAAGTGCCGACTGATGTAGAGGGGCCGGATCGAAGGGTCGACGATCACGACCGACCTCCCCAGCTGGTCCGCAAGAGACTCGACCATCGCCTGTACTTCCTTGCCGACAGACATCGCGGTGCTCATCGATGGGGTTCTCCTGCTCTTTTCTACATAACGTGGAATCGCCCGCTCAACCTTGCGACGGTACGCGGGTGTCGTGCAACTTTCGCGGATCGATACTCGAAGTCGTCCTCACCGACAGGCTCGAACTCAGGGAAACGATCATCGGCGAACACTGCGTCGGACGGGCGAAAGCAGGGCCTCCAGCGCCGCACAGCCACGGGTCGATCTCTGTGCTCAGAACGGTCGAGCGTGCATATCGATCCGAAGGTGGTGCCGCCCTGGGGGACCTCCACCCGACTGTTCTACAGCCCATGAAAAGACCAAAGACACCATATGGAATCGGACCGCAATGGCTTGAATCCGCGGAGTCACAACCAGATAGGACTCATCAATGGAACAGCGACTCGCAGTTGTCACCGGCGCCGGCGCCGGGATCGGCTCCGCTATTGCCGAACGGCTCAGCCAAGACGGTCACCATGTGGTCCTGACGGATCGCGATATGCGTGCGGCAGAGGAAGCTACCGCCAAGATCCAGGCGCTGGGATTCAGCGCCCAGGCCCTGCAAATGGACGTCGGTCAGCTGGCCTCGATCGACGAAACGTTTGGTGCTGTGGCGCGAGATCACGGGCGTTGTGACATCCTCGTCAACAACGCAGGAATTGCGAAGACTCACAGCTTTCTGGACTTTCCCGATGATGAGTGGCAGACAACCCTCAACATCAATCTCACCGGGGCGTTCCGCTGCAGCCAGCGCGCGGCGCAACTGATGATGCTGCACCGCTGGGGTCGGGTCGTGAATATCAGCTCGATCAGCGGGATGCGGGCGGGAGTCGGCCGGACTGCCTACGGAACGTCCAAGGCGGGCATCGATGGGCTCACGCGACAGATAGCGATCGAACTCGCGTCCTACGGTATTACGGCCAATTCCGTTGCGCCCGGTCCCATCGAAACAGCGTTGGCGCAGAAGCTCCATACGGAAGCCACACGGCGAGAGTTGTGCCGACTCGTCCCCGCCGCCCACTACGGCAGGCCGGAATCGATCGCCGACACCGTCGCCTTCCTTGCCTCAGACGACGCCGGGTTTATCAACGGCCACACACTCCCAGTGGATGGCGGACTGATGGCGGCAGGTGTGCTCAACATCTGAGATTGCTCCCGTCTTCGACGCGAAACGCTACCCGAGGGATGAAACCCGTTGCGCACCTTGGCTCGACGGCGTTTCATCCACCGGACACGGCTTATTCCGGGCCGCGAGCCTGCCCGGACCGTCCCGGCGCGGCACGGTGCCCGCGCACCTGTTCGCCTACCAACTCGAATACGGGATCATTCCGCGGCTGGGGTGGTCCGGTGCCGACCTGGCACCGCACGCCCCGCAAGAGTGCGAAATCTCATTCGATGAGATCATGATAGTGGTTGCACCACAACCTTTTACGATGCCTAGTGACATAGTAACTGTTGTCGGCGAATAACTGGGACGAGCGTAAACAGGTGCAAGAAATCCGTCTCTCCGTCCGACCACGGCTCGTCTCACCAGAATCTGTCGACCCCTCGGGCGCCGATGGTGGTGGGTACACCGCGAACGACATCAACAACTGGGCGAATCCGATCCCGGCGGCGGTCGGGAACCGGCTGGCCCGCCCCGTTCGGCCGATCAGGCGAGCGACGGTCATCGGACCGATCCCGTCGACCTCCCGCAGTCGGGTGCCGTGCTCGTCGAGAGTTCGGGTCATCTGCTTCTCGTTCTCGGCGAGCCGATCATCGAGGCGCCGAATGTCGGCGATCAGAGCCTGGCACAGGCCGATGCGGATTCGGTCCACCTCGCTGCCGGAACAGGGCGTGAACTGATTGACGATGCGAGTTCGACTGTTGCGATTTGTTCGATGCTCATCGCGCAACGCCAGCACATCAGTTGGGCCCTCGGGGTCCACCGGGCGGGCGTCCCCCGGCAGGGCGACGACACACACGGCGGCGGCCGCGGCGATGCGGTCGTTCTTGCGCCGGCGTGCGGGAGAGTTGCCGGACCCGGCCGGTGGAGGTGGCCGGAACGTCGACAACGACCTCCCCGCGAACCAGCTGACACTGCGCCAGGTGATGGCCGAGTCCCTGGGCGTTCTCGACCGTCCACTGGCGCCTGGGCCATGCAACCAGTGCCGTGTAGTCCCGCCGGAGCGGTGTCACCAACGTCATGTCCTCATACAACCAGGCCCTCCCGGATACGTACTCCCGGCTGCCATCCGAGTCTTCGTGACAAACCGAGCCCACTGGTGATGACTGAGGGCAGCACAGCTTGCGGTTGTATGGAGCCAGACCGTACGACCACGGAAAGCGCGGCCACAACGCGGCCCTCCCTGTTGAGGACGCGGGTCGCGATCGAGTCGGCGCCATCGGTGAGTTCACCACGGACGAGCGCATAGCCGGTGCGGCGACATTCCGCCAACTCGCGGCGCAGGACTTGCGGGTCGGTCACCGTTTTGGCTGTATGTCGTTCCAGCTCGCCACTGATTACATCCTCGACCAACTGGCTGCCCGCGTGGCTCAGAAGGACCTTGCCGACCGCGGAGCAGTGCAACGGTAGCCGTCCACCCACCTGGGACACCAGCTCGACGGCGTGAACCGCGGAGAGGCGCTCGAGGACTACCGCTTCCTGGCCCTCGACGACAGCAAGCTGCACGTGTTGGTTGAGCGCTGTGAAGAGATCTTCCATGAACGGCTGCGCCATGGTGCGAAGCGATTCCGTCAGGGGTGAGAGTGTTCCGAGTTGCCACAGCCGCAGCCCTACGACATACCGACCGTCTGGGCGCTGGTCGAGGGCACCGGCCTTCACTAGTTCCAATACCAACCGGCGCGCCGTCGGGTGCGGTAGACCCGTCCTACGCGCCAGGTCCGCAAGGCTTAGATCCGGGGAGTCAGGCGTGAACGAGAACAGCAACTCCAACAGCCGCGAGCTGACGGTACGGCCCGGTTCGCTAGTTCTCGGCATGTCCTGCGCGCCCTGAGCCCATAGTGCCGATTTGGCGTCCACTTATGTTCGTTGAATGACACATGATGCCCATAAAGGTACGTCACCGGGGCAGTATGCGGATGTCGAAGGCCGCTCGCGCCGACTCTGTCCAGTTGACGGCGCGATGGGCGGCGCACTGTTCCAGGCATACAAGGAGCTTCGCAATGACAACACGCACCGGCAACACGCCGAGGATTGCCATCTTGGGTGGCGGGATCGGCGGCCTGGCAACCGCAGCGTTCCTGCGGCGAGAGGGGTTCGACGCCACGGTCTTTGAGCAGGCTCCCCGCATCGCCGAGGTCGGTGCGGGCTTGGTGGTCGCCCCCAACGCGGCACGCCAGCTGCGCTGCCTCGGCGTGCTCGAGGAGCTGGCCAAGAGTGTCGTCCGACTCGAGACCGGCTGGGAGTTCCGGCGCTGGCAGGACGGCACTGTCCTGTCTGTCGAGGACCTGGCATCGTCCTGCGAGCGGCTGTACGGCGAACACACCTACACGGCGCATCGGGCAGACCTGTTGGCCGCTATCCAGTCGCGGGTTTCTGCCGAGGCTGTGGTCCTCGGCCGCAAGTGTGTGCGCCTCGGAACAGGTGGCGGGAGCCTCCGTCTCGATTTCGCCGATGGCGAATCCGCGGAGGCTGACATCGTGATCGGCGCCGATGGGGTGCACTCGATCGTGCGGAACACGCTCTTCGGGGCGTCGCCGGCGGCCTATTCCGGCCTGTGTGCCTTCCGGGCCTTGGTGCCGGCGGACCAGGCACCAGAGTTCGCTCGACGTCCTGCTCAAACATTGTGGATCGGTCCGGGTCACCACTTGGTGCACTATCCGGTCTCCGGCGGTGAGTACATCAACCTGGTCGCTTTCGCTCCGGCCGGTGACTACACCACGGAATCATGGACTGCGACCGCGACGGTCGACGAGTTCCTTGCCGAGTTCGAGGGCTGGGACCCGCGCCTGACCGACCTGATCCGCGCCGCCGGCGTTCCGGGTCGCTGGGCACTGCTGGATCGGGAGCCCTTGACCCAGTGGTCCGAAGGCGGGGTGACTCTGCTCGGGGACGCCGCGCATCCCATGTTTCCGTTCTTCGCGCAGGGGGCTGCGCAGGCGATCGAGGATGCCGCGGTCCTGGCCCGGTGCCTCGCCGAAGGCGCCGATGACCCGGCGACCGCGCTGCGTCGTTACGAGAGCATCCGGATTCCCCGTACGACCAAGCTGCAAGCCGTCAGTCACATGAGGGCACAGATCAACCATCTGCCGGACGGGCCCGAGCAGCAGCGGCGCGACCAGTCCTTCGCACACGAGGATCCGCTGCTCGTGAATGGGTGGATCTACGGCTACGACCCGGAAGCGTCGTTCGTGGGGTCGGCGGTGGTGCGGTGAGGTTCCTTCACGCGTCCTTTTCCCAGCGTGTCGTGTTCGCGCTTGGTTCCGCACCGGAGGCCGTCGCGGCGGAAGTCGCGGCTCTGGGCGCCTGCCGCGTCATGCTCATCGCCTCGGATCGTGCGGCGGTGTTCGCGGATCCGATTGCTGCGCACGTGGCGGTGGTGCGGCGCCATGACGAAGTCGTCATGCATGTCCCTGTCGAGGTGGCCGAGCAGGCCCGAGCAGCGGCGGTGGAGAGTCGAGCCGATGTCGTGGTGACGGTCGGCGGCGGGTCGACGACCGGATTGGCTAAGGCTGTGGCTTTGACAACGCGGCTGCCGATTATCGCGGTGCCCACGACCTATGCCGGTTCGGAGGCGACCAACGTGTGGGGTCTGACCGAGGGTGGGACCAAGACGACCGGTGTTGATGAGAAGGTCCTGCCGCGCTCGATCGTTTATGACGCCGCCTTGCTGACATCGCTGCCAGCCGACATGGCCGTCGCCAGTGGGCTCAATGCGTTGGCGCACTGCATCGACTCGATGTGGGGCCCGCGGGTTGACCCGATCGATCAGGTGCTAGCGGGTGAGGGGATCCGGGCGCTGAGCGCAGGTCTTCCCAAGGTGGCCCTCGACGGCGGCGACATCGAGGGAATCGAGCAAACGCTCTACGGCGCCTACCTGGCTGCGATCGCGTTCACCTCTGCAGGATCGGGGATGCACCACAAGATCTGCCACGTGCTCGGTGGGATGTTCAACCTGCCCCATGCCCAGACCCACGCTGTCGTCTTACCCTATGTGCTCGCCTTCAACGCCCCCAACGCTCCTGAGGCAGAGCGGCGCATCGCAGCCGGGTTCGGATCGGCGGGGGCGATCGAGGGATTGGCGCAGCTGCGGGCGACGGTGAAGGCGCCGACCGCGTTGCGTGAGCACGGCATGCCGGAGGACGGCATCGCCAGGGCGATCGAGCCGATCCTGGCCGCGGTCCCCGACAACAACCCCACCCCCGTGACACCTGAGAACCTCGCTGCGCTGCTGCACGCCCTATGGAAAGGAGACCCGCCATGAGCAACACCCACGCCGACACCGAAAACCACCTCGTCGAACAAGGTTCGGCCCAGAACGGTACGCACGGGCTCGACCTACGGCAGGTCAGCCCCGAGCAGCGGGCTGTCGAGCAAAACCTGGTCGACACCGTCGTCATGAGCTTCCAGGCGTGCGAGGACCCGCGCGTGAAGGAGTTGATGGTCTGCCTCGTCAAGCATCTGCACTCCTTCATCCGAGAAACCCGGCTGACCGAGGAGGAGTGGGGGGCCGCGATCGACTTCCTTACCAGGGCCGGTCACATCACCGACGACGTGCGGCAGGAGTTCATCCTGCTCTCCGACACGTTGGGTGCGTCGATGCAGACAATCAATGTCAACAACCAGGCCTGCGCCAACGCCACCGAGGCCACCGTGTTCGGGCCGTTCTTCGTGAAGGACTCACCGAGCATCGAACTCGGTGGCGACATGTCCTTCGGCGCCCCGGGCGAACCGTGCTGGGTGGAAGGCACGGTCAGCGACACCGACGGTAACCCGCTCGCGGGTGCGCGGATCGAAATGTGGGAGGCCGACGAGGACGGGCTCTACGACGTGCAGTACGACGCCCACAAACGAGCTGCCCGGGCCCACCTGTTCACCGAGATCGACGGCAGTTACCGCTTCTGGGGGCTCACGCCCACCCCGTACCCGATTCCCGATGACGGACCAGTGGGCCAGATGCTCGCCGCCGTCGGACGTTCCCCCCTCCGGGCTGCCCACCTGCACTTCATGGTGAGCCATTCTGACGCCCGGACCTTGGTCACTCACATCTTCCCCGAAGGTGATCCCATCGGCTGGAAGGATTCCGTGTTCGGCGTCAAACAGTCCCTCATCAAGAATTTCGACCAGCAACCCGCCGGCACTGCGACGCCCGACGGCCGCAGCATCGACGGCACCTGGAGCAGAGTGCACTTCGACATCGTCCTTGCCCCAGGCTCCAGGTGACCTCCCATTGGTCGAGCCCCTGCTGCGCTATCGGCGCACAGGACCCACCAGGCGGGACAGCCGCCCGGTTCCGCCTTCAGGCGGGACGAGGCTGGATCTCGGCCAGGCCTCAGGGTGTGGCGTTGGCGGCGCGATCGCCGACGTCGAGATGCCGCGCGGCAAGACAGGGGTCCTGAGTCCGGTTGTGTCGCCACCGAACGGTGCACCGCACACCGAGGGCGGAGGTCAAACCCGGCGAATGGCGAAGGTCACCACCGCACGGCATCGCGGCCCCGCGTGTGGGAGACCTCGCTGACTGTAACCCGCACAACTTGGGGATGGCCACGCCGAGGGTGCCGACGCGGGTATCCGTCCTGACCAGCAACACCGCCAGCACCGGCGTTGACAAGCCTCCTTCACGCTGCGTCGACATTCTGAAAGCAGACAGCAAGAAGAGTGACCTCTGTTGGTCATTGAATGAAGTCTCGCTTTCCGATGTTGGAACTACCCCCCAGGATCAATCGGAGTGATCTCGGACACAGGAGAGTCGCCGAGCTGCCCGAACGTCACCAACCGTCATTCGCCCGGAGAAGGAACGAAACTATGACTGTCGTGTCAACCGAAACCGACCGGCCCGTCCCGCCGGGCCTCACCCAGCGAGATCTCGACCGAGCTCTCGCAGCAATTGCCCACGCGATCGGGGAGGCTAAGGTCGCCACGGACCTCGAGACATTGGCAGATTTCCGCGATCCCTATCAATTCCCTGGGTCGGAAACGAATCTCCCCTCGGGCGTCGTCAGCCCGAGCAGCGTCGAGGACGTGCAGGCCATCGTCCGACTCGCCAACGAGCACCGGATCCCTGTCTGGCCAATAGGTCGGGGGAAGAACAACGGATACGGCGGCGCCGCACCGCAGGTCCGTGGGTCGCTGATGCTGTCCTTCCGCAACATGAACAAGGTCTTGGAAATCAACGAGGAACTCGGCTACGCCGTCGTCGAGCCTGGCGTGAGCTGGTTCGACTTGCACGACGCCATCAAGGCCGGCGGACACAGTCTCGCCGCCTCCATCGTCGACATCGGCTGGGGTGGAGTTGTATCCAACACCCTCGACCACGGCATGACCTACATGCCGTACAGCCTTGACCAGGCTTCCCACTGTGGCTTCGAAGTCGTCCTCCCGAACGGTGAGCTGCTCCGCACAGGTTCGGGCGCCATGGAGAACAACCCGGCGTGGCCGCTCTACAAGCGCGGTCTCGGCCCAACTTCCACCGAGCTGTTCATGCAGTCCAATTTCGGCATCGTGACCAAGATGGGCTACTGGCTGATGCCGAAGCCTCAGATCTACATGCCCCTGTGGCTGCAGCTGTGGGACGACTCGCAGATGCCGGCCGTGGTCGACGTGTTACGCGGATTGATGCTCGACGGCACCATCAACATGCGTCCGCAGATCGTCAACACTCTCTGCGTGGCGTCCATGGTGACTGCGCGCGCGGACTGGTACGACGGACCCGGCGCGATGCCCGACTCGATCATCGACAAAATCGCCGAGGACCTGGGTATCGGGCGATGGATGATGCGCTTCGCCTTGTACGGCGACGAGTCCGTCGTCGACCACAATTTTGCGAAGATCAAGACGCGGTTCGAGTCCATCCCCACCGCCACGGTCACTGGTGAGAAGCACGGCCCCGAGGATTGGGAGACGTTGCCGAACCCGGGCGAGCGGGTCCAGATCGGAGTTCCAAGCATGGACCTCTACAAGATGGCCGGATGGTCGGGAGGGGACCAAGGCGGTCACGTCGATTTCTCGCCGGTCGTGCCGATGACCGCAAAGCATGTCAAAGCCGCTCAGGAGTTGTTCTCGTCGATGTGTATCGACGCAGGATTCGACTACGTCATGGGAATGCTGCCGATCAATGCTCGATCCGCCGCGATGGTGAACATGATCCCCTTCAACATCCAGGACGAGACGCAGGTCGAGGGGGCGTACGCGCACGCGAAGCACATGGTCGCCACGGCTGGGAAGTTGGGATACGGCGAGTACCGCGCCCATCTGGCGTTCATGGACCTCGCAGCGGACCAGTTCGGATTCAACGACCATGCCCAGCGACGATTCAACGAAGCCATCAAAGACACCTTGGATCCCAACGGGATCATCGCACCCGGCAAGTCTGGTATCTGGGGCACGCGGTTTCGTGAGGCCGGCTTCCCGCACCAGTAGCGGACAGCCTCCCCGCTCGAGCAGTACACCGGAACGGGTTGACAGCCGGGCCCGAGACCGTTTCGGACCGTCCTGGACGCTCTAGATCGGCCCAGGTGCGTCGCGCGGGTCGTGGCGACCAGTTCCCAACCCACGCACACGACCTCCGTGAGGGAGACGACATGTTCGCCGTCTATGCGCGCGAACCCAACTACGAAGCGCCACTGGCTTTTTTGGAGATGAGTATCCGAACCCGGCACCGTGCCTGGCATGACCGCGAACATCGATGATCGTGTCGTCGACATCGGCCAACGCGTACCCACCTTGCCGCTCTCGATGGAAGCACCCATCGCCCTGCGATCAGATGAGCCTGAGCCACTGCGATCGGAAATCTCGGTGCGATTGCGTCGAGGTGCCGGACATGGCAAAGGCCCAGATCATCCTCCCGTGCCGCAGCCATCGACGGGTCCTGACCTCCCGAATCCTCGCATTTGTTCATTCAATGAATTGCGTATTGCTCCCAGAAGTGACGTGCGACACGCTCACATCTACCACCGCGACAGAGCACAAGGGGAAGTTATGTCATCGAGCACGTCGGAGTCTGTGAGGACACCGGATATCACCACCTCAGAGCTTCTGATTGGTGGCGCCGCGACCCCCGCGGAAGGGGGCCGGTATTTCACGACGACCGAGGCCGTCACCGGGGCGCCGATCGCCGACGTGGCAGCAGCGTCCGTCGCCGATGCCGAGCGTGCCGTCGAAGCCGCGGCTGCGGCACTGCCGGAATGGGCCGCGGTGTCTCCGGGCAAGCGGCGAGCGATCCTGCAGCGTGCTGCTGCCTTGCTGGAGGAGCGGGCCAGTGAGCTCGTTCCGTTGATGGGACGGGAGATGGGCGCGACGGCTCCGTGGGCCGGGTTCAATGTTCACGTCGCGACCGGGATGGTGCAGGAGGCAGCAGCACAGACCTACGCGATGGTCGGGGACACGATCCCTTCCGATGTCCCCGGACTGTTCGCCATGGGTGTCCGCCAGCCAGCCGGCGTCGTGATCGGAATCGCTCCGTGGAATGCGCCCCTGATCCTCGGGGTGCGGGCCGTCGTGATGCCGCTGGCGTTTGGCAACACTGTGGTGCTCAAAGCCTCGGAGCAGGCGCCACTGACGCAAGCCATGATCGTGCGAACCTTCATCGATGCTGGTGTGCCGGCTGGGGTGATCAACTTGATTTCGAATGCCCCGGAAGATGCCCCGGATGTGGTCGAGGCATTGATCGCGCACCCGTCCACGGCGAGGGTGAACTTCACGGGTTCCACCAAGATCGGACGAGTCATCGGCGAGATCGCGGGCCGCCACCTCAAGCGCGTGGTGCTCGAACTCGGCGGGAAGGCGCCGATGCTGGTTCTCGCCGACGCGGACCTCGAGAAGGCAGCCGCGGCGGCCAACTTCGGCGCCTTCATGAACCAGGGTGAGATCTGCATGTCCACCGAGCGCCTGATCGTGGACACCGCGGTCGCCGACGCGTTCACCGACAAGCTGGTTGCCCGCGCCTCGCGGTTGACCGTCGGCGCCCCGGACGATCCTGGATCGCAGCTCGGACCATTGGTCCATGCCGGCGCACGAGACCACGTCATCGGCCTGATCGAGGATGCCAAGGCCAAGGGCGCCCAGGTTGTCTGCGGCGGGACCTACGACGGCCTCTACGTCCAGCCCACGGTGCTGCGGGGCGTCACGAGCGAGATGCGCATCTACGCCGAGGAGTCCTTCGGGCCCGTCGTGTCGATCATCGAGGTCGACGGCACCGAGGCAGCGATCGACAGTGCAAACGACAGCGAGTACGGGCTCTCCGCCGCGGTCTTCACCGAGAGCACCAGCACCGGGTTGCAGGTAGCCCAGCGGATCCGCTCCGGTATCTGCCACATCAATGGACCAACGGTCCACGACGAGGCTCACATGCCCTTTGGCGGCGTCGGTGCCAGCGGTTGGGGCCGGTTCGGGTCGAAAGCCGCACTCGAGGAATTTACCGAGTTGCGATGGATCACCGTCCAGACCGCAGATCGCCACTATCCGATCTAGTCAAGAACACGGGTCAGCCCCGACGACGTACGTCACCACCCTCGTCATTCATCAATGCCAGTCGAAGGATAGAAATCATGACCGTAACCGCCTCGAACACCCTCAACCCGCCGGTCGAGGTCCGCAGGGGCCCGCGGTGGATCAAGCGTCGTGTCCAGACGCTGGACCCGCAGCGGGACTACACCGAGATCGTCAAGTTGGGATCGCTGTTCCACGTCAACGACTTCGTCCTCGACTGGGCGTTCACCACGATCATGTGTCGTGCCACCAACGGGCACAGTGCCGTCGCGATCAACCGTGAAGGCACCGGCAAATTGGTCACCACGGCCGGCAACCGCTTCGATGACACCACGGACCACTTCTTGGTGTGGAACGAGTTCGGTCCCGACGCGCCGGAGACGAAGCGCTCGGTCGACATCATCAACGCGCTGCACGCCAAGTATCAGAAGCTCTACCCCTCTGCCTTCGACGACCTGCCGCTGTGGGTCTACGTCATCGCCTGGGAGGTGGCGGGTCTGTCGATCCTCGCCGAGGACTACCTGGGTCTGCCGAAGCTGGATCCCAAGCAACGAGAGGCCCGGGCGGTCTGGGGGCGCAAGCTCGCGGAGTCGTTCACGTACATCGATGGGGGACCACTGAGCGATGTCATGCCTCACCTCGAGACGTTCGAGGATTTCGTCGCCTTCGTCCATGAGTACGAGTCCCAGCCATGGGTGCCGGACGCGAACACGAAGGCATGTCACCAGGCGGTGCTGGACAAGTACGCCCAGCGCAACAAGCGTCTCCCGCGCCCGCTCACCGACGCTCTCGTCACGACGTTCTGGCACGACGGACAGTTCGAATGCAACGGCATCGAGCGTCCGAGTCCCTTCTGGCGAGCAGCCGCGAAGAACTACATGCGTGCCGTGCTCATCGGCACGCAGTTGAAGCCCTCGCCGAAGGAGTCCGCGGTCGAGAAGATGCTGCGCGAGGCGCGCGAGCAGAACAAGCGACTGGGCCCGATCATGCGTTCGTCCATCAGGGCCAGTGCTGCGGCGGATGAAACCCCTGCCACCTCGTCGGCCGGGTGCCCGATGGGTTTCGGCATGGTCGACGACGAGACGACCGAGAAGGAGTCCGGCGCCTGATGTCTCGGACGACGACCGCACCTCATCTCGCAGACAGCCCGGTCATCACATCGCGACGCGGTCAATTCTGGATCCCGGGTGACATCATCTCCACGGACCACGGCACAGTCCAGCGCGGCCCCATGTACGTGACCTGGGAGGCTCCCGAGCTAGTCACTCAACCGCATCCGGTGGTCCTCGTGCACGGCGGTGGTGGGCAGGGCTCAGAGTGGCTGTTCACATTGGATGGCAAACCGGGGTGGGCAGCCCACTTCGTCGCGGCGGGCTTTGCCACCTACGTAGTGGACCGACCTGGAATGGGGCGGTCGCCGTACAACCCCGAGGCAATCGGTCCGATGGGTGCTGCTTTCCCGTACGAAGCGGCTATCGGGCTCTTCGCGCCGCCCGCCCGGGCAGCAGAGCATACCCAGTGGCCCTACAGCCGAGAGATCGGAGGGCGGGAGCTGGACCAGTTGCTCGCCGGGCTCGGTCCCCTGCCCGCCGATCTGGCGGCGTCGCAGGAGCTCGATGCCGCTCGCATCGTGTCGCTGCTCGACGTCATCGGGCCGGCGGTACTGGTGACGCATTCTGCCGGTGGGCCAGCCGGATGGCTCGTCGCTGACAAGGCACCCGACCACGTCGTTGCGGTTGCCGCGATCGAGCCGATGGGACCTCCCTTCGCGCAGTTCCCTTTCGGCGCACTCGACTGGGGATTGACCACTGCCCCAATCACCTTCGCCCACGAGTTCCAGCGGGCCGAGGAAGTCCGAGATGCCGCACCGGCCGACCTTCAGATTCCGTCCTTCACCGACAAGCCCGTCGCGGTCTTCACAGCCAGTGCCTCACCATTTCGGGACTGGGCCCCTGCGACGGTGGCCTTCCTCAGCGCGGCAGGAGCGGGGGCGGCCTGGGTCGACCTGCAGGAGTCCGGCATCGTCGGAAACGGTCACGGCCTCATATTCGAGGCCAACGCGCACGAGACCGTGCGGCCCGTCATCGACTGGATCTCCCAGGTGCCCAGCTGAACCGCAACACCCGCACCGCCACGCATGAGCTCGCTGCGGCGCCGGTGAAAACCATCACCATCAGTCCAATAAAGCCACCAACTAGTTCAGGAAGCAGGAGAAATGACCGCAACCCGCAATGACGCGAGACCGTCGGCTTACCCAGCCGAGTGGGACGTCGAGTTCGGACCTGCCACACCTTTGCCCGAGGGGTACAAGATCGGTCGAGAGACCAGGCACCTGGAGGCCGGCTCGGTCCTCATCGAGGGCGGGAAGCCACTGCCCTGTGATGTGGTGTGGGAGCAAGACATCCCGATCACCCTGCGCGACGGTGTGGTGATCTACACCGACGTCCTCAGGCCAGCCGATCAGGACACCGACCTACCGGCCATCATCAGCTGGAGCGCGTACGGCAAGTCGATGCCGACCGAACCGCCCTGGGGTGTGCCGAGGGAAAACTTCTCGGGCCTGGCGAAATTCGAGGGGGCCGACGGCGCATTCTGGCTGGACAAGGGGTACGCGCTGGTCAACCCCGACGTCCGCGGAGCAGGCAAGTCCGGTGGTGACATCCAGTACTGGGGCTCGGTGGATGCGCACGATGGCTACGACGTCATCGAATGGGTGGCCGCGCAACCATGGAGCAACACCAAGGTCGCTCTGTACGGCGCCTCGTGGCTCGCGTTCACGCAGTGGGGCATCGCCGCCACGAAGCCGCCGCACCTCGCGGCCATCGCCCCATGGAACGGAATCTACGACCCCTTCCGCACCCACATGCGTTGGGGTGGCATCCCCGACCCGGGTTTCTTCGACTTCGTTCCCTTCATGATCCCCGGAGACACCAGCGGGATCGAGAAGATCGGAGACATGGCGCTGCGCGAGGGCCTGCTCAACGACTACTGGGAAGACAAGACCCCCGACCTGTCCGACGTCACGGTTCCAGCCTATGTCGTCGTCGACGGGGTCACCGGGCTGCACTCGATGGGCGGGCCGGAGGCGTTCCGGCGACTGGGGTCGAACGAGAAGTGGCTGCGGATCAACAACACCCAGGAGTGGCACGACCAGTACAGCGACTACTACCAGCAAGACGTCCTCCGCTTCTACGACCACTACCTGAAGGGCGCCGACAACGGCTGGCAGGACACCCCTCGGGTCCGGGCATGCATCATCAACGCCGGCGGTGAAGACCTCATCGACGTGCCGTTCGCCGAGTGGCCCGTCCCGGAGACCCGCTATGAGAAGCTCTATCTCGACGCCGGCAGCGGGCTCCTTGCAACGGCTCCACCGGAGCAGCCGTCGACATCCACCTATGCCGGTGCTGACGGATCAACCACGTTCACTTTCACCCTCACCGACGCCATGACGCTCGTCGGCTACATGTCAGTACGGCTCTGGGTCGAGGCCCAGGATGCCGACGACATGGACCTGTTCCTCCTCGTGGAGAAGCTTGACGCCGAAGGCAACCTACTGGCGCCGCATCGCGAGCACGCTGACACCTACCCCATCTCGCCGCCCGGCGCACCCGGGCGCCTGCGGGTGTCGATGCGCGAACTCGATCCGACGCTCTCGACGGACTTCCTACCCGTGCACGCATTCAGGGAGGCCAAGAAGTTGAGTCCGGGAGAGGTCGTCCCGATCGACATCGGCCTCACACCTCGGGCCTACCACTTCGAACCCGGTCAGCAGCTGCGCTTGACCGTGGCCGGCTGGAACGTCCGGGGTACCGGCGTGGACCTCGAGTCGACCGAGGACGGCCCCTTGCGTGCCGGTCGACAGTCCGCCATGAACCCGGCCGCGGACAACCACGGCTCCCACATCATCCATTCCGGCCCCGACCGACTCTCCTACATCACGGTCCCACTGATCGACATCCCGCACTAGAGGCACGTTCCCGGTCGAGGCAATGCATCTCGCCCCTCGACCGGGAACTGCCCGTCGAATAGTGCGGATGGGCGCCCGCCCGCCAGTACAGCGTGCAATACGCGACGTGACAGTCATGGTGAGGATCCAGGCGTTCCCCACCCCATACCGCCGAGGGCTTCCTCGGTACGGCCAGAGGTGAAAATCCCGTGAACACTCCCCCATGGCGCCAACGGCGCCGCGCCGGTTGGATCGAAGCCAACCGCAAACGCACCCATCCTGACAGCGAGGCGGAGCGCCTTATCGGGTTCGCCAGCATGTGGGCGCCGTTCGGGGGCGCTTCCGAGGAGGAAATCCTTATGCAGTTCGGTATGACGCGGCACCGGTTCCTCGAGCGACTGTGGCGGGTCATCCCAGAGTCCACCTGTTCCGAAGCCGAGATACACAGTTTGGTGAACGCATATACCCCCCAAGTAGGACGACATGTGGAACAGCCTTAACGACAATGACATCCGCGATTGTGCGGTTTCTCCGGGATCCGTTTGGAGGGCCCGCTCCGGAAAGCGGTGCGACCGCTTTCTCAATCGATATGAGCGAGTACAACTACAGGCTTAGGGGGGCCGCAAGATTCAGTTGGTCGACTCGAGCAAGGCACCACGTCTCCCGAGCACATTTAGGGGCTGGCGGCACTTACAGCGCTCACAGGTGAACCCCGCAAGAGGGTGTCACAGGACCTCACCCCGGTCTTGTGGTGGGTCACCGATGACAAGTCGACCGTCAAACTACTTCCCCCACCTTGCACCAGGCGAGGCGCGAATCACGTGCCTGTCGCCCCACTACACACCACCGCAATCTGCTGGTGTGTCCATCAAACTGAGAAAGGCTGCGCTGTGGGTACTATCGAGGACAACAAGAGGCTGGTGCAGGCGTTCATGGACACGGTCGTCAGCCAAGGACCCGAAGTCGCGTTCGACACGTACTGCGACGCCGAGAATTACACGCAACACAACCCGCGGCTCGTAAACGGACGTGAGGGCTTTCTGGAGTTCGGCCGCAACGTCAGCATGTGCAAGGGATTCACCCTGACCGTCCGCAAGATGTCGGCCGAGGACGACCTCGTCTGGGTACAGGCCGAGACCACCGGGTTCCATTGGTCCGACGAGCCCGATCCCGTCGATCCCGCCTCACTGAGACACGTGTTCATGGACATCTTCCGCATCGCCGAGGGCAAGCTGGTCGAGCACTGGGACGTCTACCAGCGCATACCTCCCTACACCGCCAGCGGTAACGACATGATCTGACGTACTGCGCATCTTTGGGGTCTCGTATGTCGTCTCGTCGAATTTCCACCGGCCCTGACCCATGACGTCGGTTTTTCGAGCTCATAACGCAGGGCTCGAGTCTGGCCGCCGCGTGCCGCGAAATTGGGCTCGGGAGGTCGACCGGACACATCGGGGATCATCACCACCGCGTACGCCGTTCGCGGTCCGCACCATCTCGCCGTGGCTTCGCTCCGAGCAGGAGCGGATCGGCGGCGGCGATCCCATCTTTTGAGGAGGAGCCATGTCTGCTCACCCGGATGTCCGTGTCGCTGAGATCCTCGGCGCGTTCACCTCTCCCGACGCCTCGGCGCCGGACCTCATGTGCGACCGCCACCCGGCTGATTCGGTGGTGTTCCGCTTCGTGGATGCAGACCTCGCCGAGACAGTCGTCACCTTCGGCGACCTGGCAGCAAGGTCGCGCAAGGTCGCATCCGTGCTGAGTAGTCACGGCGTAGGACCCGGCGACCGAGTGGCGACGCTCATGGGCAAACATGTCGACCTGCCGGCGGTCATCTTGGGTATTTGGCGCCTCGGAGCGGTGTACACACCGCTCTTCACGGCGTTCGCGGCGTCGGCCGTCGCCGACAGACTCGACCGGGGCGAGGTCTCGGTCGTTGTCACCGATACCGATCAGTTCGGCAAGGTCCCGACTGACCGCACCCGCCTCGTCGCCGGGGTCGGGCCGGACGCCGCTGCGCCCACCGGAGGCAGAAACCTCGCCCGGGAGCTGGCCGCGGCCGAGCCCTGGGACGGCGCGGCGCCGACCGGACCCGACGTCGAACTCACCCACATGTTCACCTCGGGGACGACCGGCAAACCGAAGACTGTTGTCCATCCGCTCTCGTACGCCGCCAGCTGGCAGGCCTACCTCGAGATCGGACTCGGGGTGGACAGTTCAGCCGTCTACTTCAACGCCGCCGACCCCGGCTGGGCCTACGGCCTGTATGCAGGAGTGGTCGCGCCGATGTGTGCAGGACTGACCAACATCATCTGTACCGCCAAGTTCGACGCCGACACGACCTGGCGGGTGCTCGAAGACCTCGAGGTCACCGACCTCGCCGCAGCACCAACCCTCTTCCGAGGCCTGCGGGTCAGCAGTACGCGAGCGAAACTTCCCCGCTTGCAGCGTCTCTCGAGCGCGGGAGAGCCCCTGACGCCCGACGTCTTTGCATGGGCCGAGCAGGAATGGGGTTTGCAGATCCACGACCACTTCGGGCAGACCGAGGTCGGCATGCCCGCCGGATTCCCTCACCATCCGGAAGCGGCGATCCCCGTGGAAGCTGCAACGATGGGCCGCAACTTCCCAGGGTGGTCACTGACTGCGCTGAGCCTGCATGAGGACGCCCCCGCCCCTACGGGCGAGGTCGGACGGCTGGCCGTCAGCATTCCCGGCAGCCCGTTCTTCACCTTCACTGGATATGGCGCCGACCGCTCGAACCGGGGTGACCGGTTCAGCAGTGATGGAGAGTACTACCTCAGCGGCGACCTGGTCACCATCGATGAGACCGGCCTCATCCACTTTTCCTCGCGCGACGACGACGTGATCCTGATGGCCGGCTACCGGATCGGCCCCTTCGACGTCGAAAGCGCCCTCGGCACGCACCCGGCCGTCCAGGAGTGCGCCGTAGTCGCTGCGCCGGACGAGATGCGAGGCGAGGTGATCCAGGCGTTCGTCGTGGTCACCCCCGAAACAGTCGCAGGCGAGGAACTGCTCAAGGAGCTACAGGACTGGGTCAAGAAGGAGTACGCCACCCACGCCTACCCACGACGCATCGAGTTCGTCACAGCGCTCCCGAAGACCCCGAGTGGCAAGGTGCAGCGGACGGTCCTTCGCAAAGGCCTCTCACCGATGGAGGCGACCGTTGACTGACACTCTCATCGTCTCCACGCTGCTGTTGATGGGCGATTCCACGCTGCTGATCGGGCTCTCATCTGTTGCCAATGTATCTAATACTCGCTACTAGTTTCTGGCATTGTCCGTCACCGCGGGTCTGCGGAAATCGTGGGCTGCCGGTCGTTGGGGTGAGCAGGGGCGCCGACGGAGGGCCGGTTGCCTTCTCGGCGCTCGGGTTCGAGTCCCCGACTCTGTAGCCGCGCGGACCCGGGACGCCTCTCCAGGAAGGGCTGTATCAGGTTGTGCGGGAGCAACTCCCGAAAGGTCGAAGGTATTGTTGGGTGCCGGGTGCTGCGCGGTCGGCAGGATGCGAGTCGTCGCCAGCCGATCAGCAAGATGTTGCGGAAGAGCACTATTGGTGCGATGTATCGGATCTGCGAGAATCCCGGTTCGTGTCTCGAGGGGAGCAGCGGTCGGGGCGTCGGCGGGCGCTCGACCCTGCGGCTCGGGCCGACACCCGGTGGTGGGGGGTGGCGGGATCGATTGCCCCGATTCGCCGGTGGCGCGGATCGAGCGGTTCTTGTCGGAGGTCGGCGTTACAGTCGAGGCCCTGCGAGAGGTGGGGTAGCAGACCGTCGGGAAGGGGGTGATCGATGAGCTTGCCGGGTGGCGGCGGCTCTTCTCGGAAGACCGATCGGCCTGGGCTTGTTCGGGTTGTGCCCGGCGCCGGGTCGGCCGGCATGACCGGGCCGGGATCGACTGCGCCGCGGCAGTTCGCGTTCACCACCCGCGCCCACGTGGCGGTCGACGACGCGACCGGCGAACCGATCGGACTCGACGACGTCGACACCCGGGTGGGGTGGCTGCTCGACCTGATCGCCACGGCCGGCACCGAGTTGACGGCACGGCTGTGGCAGCCGGTCACGTTCGAGATCCTCGCGGCCGGACGGGACCACCAGGACCGCAGGCTGCCCGCACAGGGTCACGTCGCCGCGGCCCGCCTCGGCTGGAACCCGCACTACCCGGACGGGGTGTACGTCCCCTCACGCGTGACCCGGGTGGTGACGGCGCAGGTGATGACGTCCCTGCGGACGCTGGCCTACCGGGACACCGCGATCGCGGCACTGTCGGCCCGGTTCGACCCGGCCACCGGCACTCTGGCGCCGCCGACCGAACCGGGCGACTGGGTGCCATTGGGTTTCGCCCGGGGCGTGCGGCGCCAGCTCCTCGCCCGCGCCCGCCGCGAGGGCGGGGCACTGGCCGGCCGGATGCGGATCACCGACGTCCAGGGACCGCCTGAGGTCGCGGCGATGGCCCGGCTCTCGGCCGCCGATCGGCAGCTCGCGCAGATCACCGTCACCGGTGACGGACTGGTGTTGACGGTGAAGCTGCCGAGCTGCCCGGCCCCGGCGGGGCGGGCGCAGTGGCGGCCCGTCCGGCTGACCGCCACGATCCCCGGGCACCTGCACGGTCGGGCGATCACCGGCTGGCATCTGCCGACCCTGGTCCTCGACCGGAAGGGGCTGTTGTTGCGGTGCGCCGCGACCGAACTTGTCCCCGCCGCCGATCTGATGGGCGGCACGGTCGCGGTGGGGGTGGATTGGTCCCCGTCCACGCTCGGTGCCGCCGCCATCACCACCGAGGACTCGGACGGGTTGTCCTCGGATTACCGGGGCGTCACCTATGACGACCGCGGCCTCGGGACCAAACTGGCCCGCCTGCAGGCCGAGGGACAGCTGCTGCACCGCAAGGCGGCCCGGTTGACGCGACTGGCCGCGACCGCCCCACCCGAGGTCCGCACGCGGCTGGAGGAGAAGATCGCCGTCCTTGATGACCACCGGACTGCGGTGGGCGTCAAGAGGGGGAAGATCAACCGGGAACTGGGATTCCACTTCGCCCGCCAGGTCACCGACTACGCCGAGGCGGCGGGCGCGCAGGTGATCGCGGTGGAAGATCTGACCACCCTCGAGACCCGCGGGCACGGAAAGGTCAACAACAACCGGGCCGCGCAGTCCGCCCGCCATAAAGCGGTCACCGCGCTCGCGCATACCGCCGCGAGTGTCGGTATCGCGGTGGTCGCGGTGCCCGCCCGCGGCTCCTCGGCATTGTGTCCGGGCTGCGACGCACCACTCGCACGCCCCGGCGGCTATCACACCGCGTGGTGTTCAGGTTGTCGGGTCGGCGGCAACCGCGACCGGATTGCCGGGGTGAACCTGGCCAAACGCGCGCTGCTCGGCAAAGGCAAGGTGACCCGGCGGCGGGGTCAGCTGCCCGCGATCCGGGTCGCCGAGCACGCGCCGGTCCGAAAGTCCCGGGACAAGACCAGTCCGACACCGCGTCGGCGGCGGCATCGCCGGGTTCGCCGCAGCCTGCCCACGGTGACACCGCGGGCGGGGGTGACTAAGAAGCCATCGCGACGCCACTGATTCTGGTGCTGTTGCGGTTCGGTCAGGGGTTCGCGGTCTGTGGTGAATGGGCCGGCGCGAACCTGCTGACCGCCGAGTACGCCCCGCCCGGAAAGCGTGGCCTGTACGCGATGTTCCCGCAACTCGGCCCGGCCATCGCGTTCGTATTGTCGAGCAGCACTTTCCTCATCACCGGCGCAGTGCTCGGTGATACGAATGAGGCGTTCCTGGACTTGGGCGGATCCCCTTCCTGTTCTCCATCGTCCTGGTCGGTATCGGGCCGTGCGGTGCACTACTGCCGGAGATGTTCCATGTTCGGTACCGCTACACCGGCGCCGGTGTCGGATACAACCTGGCCGGTGTCCTCGGCGGCGCGGTCCCGCCGCTGATCGCCGCCCCGCTCGCCTCCGCATATGGCAGCTTCGCGATCGGGCTCATGCTCGCCGTCCTGGCCCTGCTGAGCCTTCCGCACACCCGGGCCCTGGCCGAAACCAAGGTCTGCGCTCTCTGACGGTCGCGGCAGGACGAACGAACTGGGCGCGGGCACTGGCCGAACTCGGCCGGTGCCCGCGCCTGTGGCTGATCGGCTACGCCTGGCGACCGTCAGTGCGCAGGAGTCCGTGCAGCAAAAGATCACCGAGTTCTCCGAAGGCATCGGCCGCGGACAGTCCGGTGCGCTCGAGCAGCACACCGGACTGGACGGCGTCGATCGCCAGCGCCACCAGCTGGGCGGCGAACGCGGCGTCGGTGGCCCGGAAGTGACCGCCGTCGACACCCTCGTCGATCAACTCGTGCACCCGCTGCGCGGCCTGCGCGGTATTGCGGCCGTAGATCTCTGCGGTTGGCTGGTACGAGACCATGTCGTCGTAGAACGCGCGGGAGTTGCGGCGCATCGCCGATGCGACACCGCCGAGATACGTCGTGATCCGCTGACGGGGGTCGGATTCGGCGGCGACGGCCGCTTCGATCTGGTCCGCGGCGGCGCCGAAGAAGTGTTTGGTGGCGGCGATGACGAGTTGTTCCTTCGTCGACGCCACACTGTAGAGGGTGGCCTTCGAGCACCGTAGGCGCTGGGTGAGGTCGTCGACGGTGACCGACGTGAACCCCTCCGTCAGGAAGATCTCCTCGATCCGTGCCAGCAACTCGTCCCGGCGGGCGGCGTCGACGCGTCGACGGCGCGGAGTATTCATCGTCGCGCGGTTCGGCGCCGATCCTGCACGTGCCATGCGGTCGAGTGTTTCACAAACGGTCCCCCTCGAATCCATGGGTCTTCCCTTCTCTCGACACGATGGGTACATTATTGGGTACTTTCTAGTTAGATAACGTACCCGCAAGGAGTTTTTGTGTCCGCTGAACTCGACGCGCGATTGCGCGAGATCCTGTCCTCGTATTCCGGTGAGGATGCGAATGTGGCGTGGCTGCTGTGCGATCAGCATCCGCCGCTGTCCGTGGCCCTGACCGTCGTCGACGAAGACCTGTCCACCACCCGGTACACCTACGGCGACCTCGCCGACTCGTCGCGGCGATTCGCCCAGGTGCTCACCGATCGCGGGATCGGGCCGGGCGACCGAGTCGCGACGCTGATGGGCAAGAGCGCTGACCTGGTCACTGTCCTGCTCGGCATCTGGCGGGTCGGGGCGGTGTACGTTCCTCTGTTCACCGCGTTCGCCGAGGATGCGGTGACCTCCCGGTTGTCGAACTCGGAGACCAGACTGGTCGTGGTCGATGCCGTGCACCGGCCCAAGGTCGCCACTGCCGCATGGGATGTCCTGGTGGTCGGCGGCCCCGACGAGGACACCCTGACCGCGGCTCTGGAATCGGTGTGCACCAATACGCTCCCGCCCATCGCGGTCGGGGGCAGCGGCCCGTTGGTGCACATGTTCACCTCGGGGACCACCGGAACACCGAAGGGCGTGATCCATCCGGTCGGCTACATCGCGGGCTGGCACAGCTACCTCGAGTTCGCACTGGGCGTCGCCGACGACAGCGTGTTCTGGTGTGCCGCGGATCCGGGCTGGGCCTACGGGCTGTACACCGCGATCGTCGCGCCTCTGGCCGCCGGTGTTCCGACCATCCTGGCACGCGGTGGATTCTCCGCCGCCTCCACGTGGTCGATACTCTCCCGCCTGGGCGTAACGGACTACACGGCGGCACCGACCGTGTACCGGGGCATGCGTGCCGAAACGCACACTCAGCCAACCAATCTGGCGTTGCGTCACCTCTCGAGCGCCGGGGAGCCGCTGACCCCCGAGGTCAACGGATGGGCCGAGGCGGAACTCGGCCTGCTCGTCCACGATCACTACGGGCAGACCGAACTGGGGATGGCCGCCGGGTTCCCGCACCACCCCGACCTCGCAGTACCGGTGATCTCCGGATCCATGGGCGTAGCGCTGCCCGGGTGGGAGCTCACCGTCCTCGCCGACGACCACGACGAGCCCGCACCCATCGGCACGGTCGGGCGCCTGGCGGTGGTCGCCGCCGGCAGCCCGTTGATGACGTTCGCCGAGTACGCAGGCGGACGCGGCGATGCGGGCCGATTCAGCGCCGACAAGGCCTACTTCCTCACCGGTGACACCGCCGGCATCGACAGCACGGGTCTGCTGCGCTTCTCCTCTCGCGACGACGACGTGATCATCATGGCCGGGTATCGCATCGGCCCCTTCGACGTCGAATCGGTGCTCGTGCAGCACCCGCAGGTGCGCGAGTGCGCCGTGGTCGCCGCACCCGACCAGGTGCGCGGCGAAGTGATCGAGGCCTTCGTCGTCATCCGAGAAGGCGATTCCGCTGCAGCCAACGAGGAGCTGGCCGGCGAGTTGCAGCAGTGGGTGAAGAACAAGTACGCCGCCCATGCCTATCCCCGCCGGATACATTTCGTCGACACGCTCCCCAAGACCGCCAGCGGAAAGATCCAGCGGGCCCAGCTCCGCCAGCAGCGCCGGGCCGAACTGTCCCGCCAGGAAGCCCACTCATGACCGACATATCCGCACCACTGACCGTGACCCAGATCGGCGCCACCCGGATCCTCACCCTCAACCGACCGGACCGGCGCAACGCCCTCGACAACACCCTGGTCGCCGCGCTCGACACCGCCCTGTCCGACGCCGAGCACGATCAGAGCACCCATGCCCTCGTTCTCACCGGCGCCGGCAGAAGCTTCTGTGCCGGAGCCGATCTGCAATATTTCCTGCACCTGCACACCGCCGGCCAGACTCCCCTCGGATTCCTCCGGGACGTCTCCGCCCTCGCCGCCCGCCTGGAAACGAGCCCGTTGCCCGTCGTCGCGGCGATCCACGGGCACGCCGTCGCCGGCGGACTGGAACTCGCACTCGCCTGCGACGCCGTCATCGCCACCCCCACCGCGCTCATCGGCGACGGACACATCCGCAACAACCTGCTTCCCGCCGGCGGCGCCAGCGTGCGGCTGCCCCGCAAGGTCGGTGACTCGATGGCCCGGTGGCTCGCCCTGACCGGCGCCCTGGTCCCGGCGACCGACCTGCATCGCACCGGATGGTTGCACGCGATTGTCGAACCCGACAACCTCCGCACAACGGCCCTGGCCGCCGCCGCGCAGCTCACCGAGCACGCCGGCCCCGCCCAATCCGCCTACAAGCAGCTCCTCGCCGAATTGACGACCATGGACGAACCACACGGCCTGGCACACGAACTCGACGCTTTCGACGCCCATTGGCTAACGCAGGACGTCCCCGCCTCGCTCAACACTTTCCTGCACGGCAGGACAACCACCCCGAACTCCCACCCTCTCGAAACAGGAACACGATGAACCGCTACACCGACCAGATCGTCCTCGTCACCGGCGCCGGCCAAGGCCTCGGCGCCGCCATGGCCCACCGCTTCGCCGCCGAAGGCGCCACCGTCGCCATCGCCGAAATCAACGAAGCCGCAGGACAAGCACTTGCCGCCGAGCTGACCGACCGCTACGGACACCCGGCCACCAGCCACCCCGTCGACGTCGCCTCCGCCCCCCAGGTCCAGGACTGGATCGACACGATCGCCGACACCCACGGCCGCATCGATGTCCTGGTCAACAACGCCGGCATCATCCGCGACAACCGCATCGAAAAGATGAGCATCGACGACTGGCACGCTGTGCTCGAGGTGTCCCTGACCGGATCGTTCCTGTGCACCCAAGCCGTCCTACCGCACATGCGCGCCCGCGCCTACGGCCGAATCGTGTCGTTCAGCTCCATGAGCTGGCGCGGGAACTTCGGTCAAGCCAATTACGTCGCAGCCAAGGCCGGCATCGTTGGGCTCACCCGCACAATCGCCCTGGAAACCGCCCGCGACGGCATCACCGCCAATGCCATCGCTCCCGGACTCATCGAAACCCCGATGCTCGCCTCGATGAACGGACCCGCCCGCGACAAACTCGTCTCCAAGGTCCCCCAGCGCCGCACCGGTACACCCCACGACATCGCCGAGGCCGCCGCCTACCTCTGCTCCCCCGCTGCCGGCTACGTCAGCGGCATCGTCCTCGACGTCGACGGCGGGCTCGGCATCGGCTCCTCCATCCGCTGAACACGGTGCCCGAGCGCTGCACAGGACCTCCGGGTCGGTAATGCGCCCGGCGCACTCGCGAAGACCCGATCACTCTTCGATCCGACCCATGCCCGCACGAAAGCGGCATTCCCTGGTCGCCCGCGCGAAAACTGAAAGAGAAAGCGAGACAACGTTGTCCAGTATGGAAATCGAATTCGATGTCGAGGCCACGATGCGCGACGGCGCCGTCCTTCGCGCCGATGTCTATCGGCCGGTCGGGGACGGCCCGTGGCCCGTTCTCGTCCAACGCACGCCCTACGATCGGCGCGCCATGCTGCAGATGTTCCTCGACCCGTTCACCGCGGTGTCCCGCGGTTACATCCTGATCCACCAGGACACCCGCGGGCGGTTCCGTTCCGAGGGCGACTGGCTCCCGTTCACCTACGAGGTCGAAGACGGCTACGACACCGTGCGCTGGGCGGCGAGTTTGCCGGGAAGCAGCGGCGTGGTCGGCATGTTCGGCGGCAGCTACACCGGCAATACCCAGTGGGCAGCGGCGCTTGCCAAGCCTCCGGAGCTGCGGGCGATCAGTCCCGGAGTCACCTGGAGCGATCCGAGCAACGGCCTGCACTTCCGCGGTGGCGCGATCGAGCTGGGTCTCAACGGGTGGTGGTCACTGACCACCGGTGCCGGCGAAATCGTGGCGCGGGCACAGGACCCGGCACAAGCTTTCACCGCCCTTGGCGCTGCCATCGCAGACTTCGACGGGCTCGTCCCCGACGGTTACTGGGGACTGCCGGCTGCGGAACTGCCCGCCGTCGCTCGCCACGGTGTCCCCGACATCGGCGTGCGCCGCGCGCTGGCCGATCCCGCCGCCGCCGACGGGGCCACGATCGCAGGCAAACACAGCAGCGTGGAGGCCGCCGCACTCAGCACCGGTGGCTGGTTCGACATCTTCCTGCAGGGCACCCTCGACAACCACATCGCCATGACTGCTCTGGGGAAACCCAGCCGCCTGATCGTCGGCCCGTGGACCCACACAGCCCGTGCCGGAATGGCCGGCGGCGTCGTCGGTGAGGTGAACTTCGGGATGGCGTCGACATATCCGGGCATCGCCTACGACGAGCTGCAACTGGACTGGTTCGACCATTGGCTCAAGGGCGTGGACAACGGTATCGATGCCGAGCCGCCGGTGAAGATCTTCGTCATGGGAATCAACCAGTGGCGTTCCGAGGCCGAATGGCCCCCCGCACGCGCTGTCGACACGCCCTGGTACCTCGGCGCCGACGCCACCCTGACCCCGGCCCCGCCCATCACCGAGCAGACTCCGGACCGCTACCTCTACGATCCCGCGGACCCGGTACGCACCCGCGGCGGCAACCTGGTCATGGCTTCCGAATACCCGGCCGGCCAGTTCGACCAGGCCGCCACCGAACAGCGCCCCGATGTACTCGTCTACACCAGCGAACCCCTCGCCGATAACCTCGAAGTCACCGGCCAGGTCCGCATGCGCCTGCACGCCGCCACCGACGCACCCTCCACCGACTGGGTCGTGCGGTTGTGCGACGTCGACACCGACGGCGTCTCACGCAACCTCTGCGACGGTATCCAGCGCATCCAGGCCGTCCCCGGCGAACCCGGCCAATACGAAATCGACCTGTGGTCGACCAGCAACGTCTTCCTCGCCGGACACCGCATCCGGGTCCAGGTCACCTCCAGCAACTTCCCCCGCTGGGACCGCAACCTCAACACCGCAGAACCCGCCACCACCGCGGTCACCATCCGCACCGCCCAGCAAACCATCTTCCACGACGCGGCACGACCCTCCCACATCATCCTGCCGGTCGTACCGCCCACGCCGTAACCCGCCGACCCGCATCGGTGCCCGAGCCCGGCACCGATGAGCAGCCCGAGGACGCCGAGCAGGTCGGCCTCCTCGGGCTGTTCCACGTCGATACACGGTGGGTGGCGCCGGTCATGGAACTATTTCCGAGCGGATTCACACCGCCAACCTTCGTGTTGTCCGTCCCGCTGAATCAGCTCGTACCGGAGCCCAGCGAAGAACATGGCGATCAGCCCGCCCGTAACTGACTCGGTCCTTGCGAGCTACGGCCACTTACTCCGCACGCCACCGATGTGGGACCTCGTGCAACCGCTCGACATCCTCCTCGCCGGAGAAGAATGCGCCGTGCGAGCAGCAGCCGTCGTCGGGTCGGCCCGCGATGATGCCCTGGCAGGCCGAGGTGCCGAACACGCAGGTCCAGTGCGAAAGCGGCCACGTCATGTCCGCGGCGATGAGGTGCTCGGAGTCGTCGGGATCGAGGAACTCCACCGATTCCCGAGCGAAGTCTCGACCACAGACCGAGGCATCGAACAGCTCCTGTGGCGCGGTAGTCGTCCGTGCCTGGTCGGTGTTGTTCAGTAGCCGATTCGCTTGCGGAACCACTCTTTCCGCTTGCTCGCCGTCGTCCGGACGTCCCGCTGGTGGTTCGGCTTACGGGATTGGGACGACAACACGGAGCATGAGAGGTTGATGCTGGGGATCGCAGTCGATGTCGGAAGATCGTAAACACTCTTCGTGAGATCCCTGACCGGCCCATCGACCCAATCGGCATCGCATACATCGAGCGGGACCGAGGGACGGTCCGAATGGGGACCGCGTGACTTGATGACCCGGCCAGCCATCGCCGATCGAACGACTTATAGACCGACCATTCGCTCGGAGCACTACCGGACGGGCGACCTTGTATCCACAGACTTTTGTGACTTAAGGTGGGGTGCGCGCATCGCGCGGCGTGTCGGGGTCTGGGCGAGTTGCGTTGATAGACGTGTTAATTAGCCCTCCAAAGGATCAGATCATGTCGACCAGACCCACGGGACCGACGCTACGAGTACCCCGATTCTCCCTTTTCGGCTCGTCACTGAAAATGCATGAGCGGGCATCACCGGCACTCAGGCGCATCTAGTCAGTTTCTTCAGGGTCGAAGGCGCCTCCCGTCCGCGGCAACGCGTCGCGAGATCTCGGTGGCACTCATCCGCACCATCGCCGGTGCGGCCGGACTTCACGGCTTGGCGCCTCATCCCCACAACGTCGGCCGTTTCGCCTCCAGTCGGTTGAATCACACGAGCTTTCCCGTGCTGGAGGAGGGCGCTCGGCGGTGCGCACTCAGCCGAAAGCTCCTGCACTAATCGAGGGACCTCACTAAGTCGTTGCACCGGCAAGAGACAATGCAGTGATCCCTCACGGGCCGAGAACCGGGCAAAACGATGTTCACAAAGACGTTGTTGATCGACAACTACGACTCCTTCACATACAACCTCTACAGCTTTCTCAGCGACGTCAACGGGTGCCCACCGACGGTGGTACGCAACGACGTGGACTGGTGTGCGCTGGAACTGGCCGAGTTCGACAATATCGTCATCTCTCCGGGGCCCGGTCGTCCAGCGAGCGAACGTGACTTCGGCATCAGCTCGCGGGCAATTCTGCAGGGTGGGCTTCCGACACTAGGGGTATGTCTCGGCCATCAGGGTTTGTGCCAACTGTTCGGTGCGCATGTCGTCTTGGCACCAGAGCCGAGGCACGGTCGCAACTCAGAGGTATTTCACGACGGCAGAGAATTGTTCACGGGCCTCCCCTCGCCCCTGTCGGTCGTCCGCTATCACTCTCTCGCCGTCGAGGATCTCCCGGATGAGCTGCAGGCGACGGCGTGGACATCCGACGGGGTCCTCATGGGGGTAAGGCACCGTCTGCGCCCGCTGTGGGGGTTGCAATTTCATCCGGAATCGGTCTGCACCGATCACGGGCATGAACTCCTGGCCAATTTCCGTGACCTCACCCCGACCCGCCGGAAGGGTTCCGCCCCGAAGCCCCGACGTCGGCCGCGGACCTTATCGCCGTACGTGGTGGAGACCCGGCGGATCGATCGGCGAGTCGACTCACAGGCGTTGTATGAGCGCCTTTTCGCGCACGGACCCAACAGTTTTTGGCTCGATGGCAGCTCCACGGCGGAGTCGGAGGCGCGCTTCACCATCATGGGCGACGCATCTGGTCCACGCGCCGAGTACGTTACGTATGACGTTGCGGACCGTACGGTGCTGGTGCACCGTTCGGGCATTCCGGTCGAGAAACGTCGCGTGCGCTTCTTCGACTACCTCGACGAACAGTTGCGGGTCCGCGCTGTGCCGCGATCCCCGGACCTGCCGTTCCCGTTCAATCTGGGCTATGTGGGCTACCTGGGTTACGAGTTGAAGGCCGAAGCCGACGGCAATGCGCAACACTGTGCGGACACACCGGACGCGGCCCTGGTGTTCGCCGACCGCGCAGTCGTGATCGACCACGTCGAGGGCAGTTGCTACCTATTGGCGCTCAGCGAGCAGGCACACGACCCCGACAATCGTGACTGGATGCGCAATACGGCGAGGGTGATCAACCGGATGCCCGTCACGACCGACGATGCGCTTCCCGTGCGGCCGCTCATCAGGTCGGCGGCGGACCCGCGCATGACGCTGCGCCACAACCGGGAAACCTACCTCAGCAAGATCCGTACCTGTTTGGACAACATTCGGGTTGGTGAAACGTATGAAGTGTGCTTGACGAACCACGCCCAGATCGATGTCGAGATTGACCCCGTCGAAACCTTCGCCTATCTCCGATCCATCACTCCGGTGCCCTATGCAGCACTCCTGAGGTTCGAGGCGGCGGACATTCTCAGCGCCTCCCCCGAGAGGTTTCTGCGCGTGGGCGCCGACCGGGTCGTGGAGTCCAAACCGATCAAGGGTACCCGGCCGCGGGGTGAAACCGCTGCGGCGGACGATGCGCTTCGGCAGGACCTGCTGACGAGCGAAAAGGACCGGGCCGAGAATCTCATGATCGTCGACCTCGTGCGCAACGATCTCTCACGGGTCTGCAGGCCCGGTTCGGTGCACGTACCGCGATTGTTCGACGTCGAAACCTACGCACCGGTCCATCAGCTCGTATCGACCGTGCGGGGGACGCTGCGCAGTGACGCGACTGCGGTCGGGTGTGTGCGTGCCTGCTTCCCGGGCGGCTCGATGACCGGAGCACCGAAGATACGCACCATGGAAATCATCGATCGGTTGGAGGAGGGGCCGCGAGGCGTGTACTCGGGCGCCCTCGGCTGGCTGTCGATCAACGGCACCGCCGACCTCAGCATCGTCATCCGAACCATGGTGTCCAGGCACGGGACAGTGAGCTTCGGGATCGGGGGCGCCATCGTCGCATTGTCCGACCCCGACGAGGAGTTCACTGAGACCCTGGTCAAGGCGGCCGCCATGCGCAGGGCCCTCACGATCAGCGCCGGCAGATCGCCTGCCCTCGCCCACGGCGTTGGTCCGCAGACCTCGAGTGCCACCATCGATCGAGCTGGGCGTCGACTCTCATGGGGCGAATTGGGCGGTGTAGAGGTATGGGTCTGTCCTGGTGTGCCAGCGCCCAGTGCCAACGCCGAACTCGTACTTGCCGAGGCCCTCGCCGATATTTCACATGTCACGACTCCAGTGGTCGTGGACCTGTGCACCGGTTCGGGAGCGATCGCCTTGGCAATCGCGCATGCCCGAGCCGATGCCGGTGTCCACGCCGTGGACGTGGATCCGACAGCCTTGAACGTGGCGCGACGCAACATCGAACGTCAGATCCGCCTCGGCGGGAGCCCGATCGTGCTTCATGAAACCGCCGTCACCGCGCCCAATCTGCTGTCCGGCCTCGACGGTACAGCCGATCTGGTCCTCGCCCGTCCACCGTGCATTCCCGAGGACGAAGACCTTCCCTCACCGTGCGGCGAGTACCACCGACGGGCCTTGGTCGGTGGTACCGATGGGCTGAAAGTCGCCCGGCAAACCATTGTGGCGGCGGCACGGCTCCTGCACGCGGGCGGCCGCCTCGTCGTCGAGCACCGTCCCGACCGCTACACGTCAGTGCTCGCCCTACTCGACGAGAACAAGTTCTTCGCCAACGTGGCAACACATTTCGACCACGCGGGAGAAGCGATCTACACCACATGTGCGCGGACATCCATGCAGCCCCAGCACACCGAGGTCGTGACCGAGCCCAACCCTTGCATGCCTCCTGGCGCGAAGAGCAGATCGGGGAAGAGTCGTGGACGCCGTCCCGCCACTGATTCCAGGAGTTGAAATGCGCTCGGGGACCCGCCTTCCATCGGAGGCATGCCGTCTATCTGCCGCACAAAAGGGAATCTGGTTCGCCCAGCAACTGGCCGGCGAACTCCCGATCACGATCGCGCAGTACGTCGAGGTCTACGGCGAGTTGGATATCGATTTGCTCGAGGCGACCAGTCGCGTGGCGGCCAGGGAGTTCGGTTCCGGATTCTTACGCCTGGTCGATCACGACGGGGAGCTGTATCAACTGGTCGACGATTCTTCCGACAGCGGGATCCGGCGAATCGACTTTCGCGCGGAGGACGACCCGAGCGTCGCCGCGCAGCAGTGGATGCGCCGCGAGTTCAGCACCCCGATAGACCTCCTCCACGATGCGCTCGCAGTCTCGGCGATACTCCGAGTCGGCGACCGGCACTACTACTGGTACTCACGCATTCACCACATCGCCCTCGACGGCTACGGTGCCATGACGCTGCTGCAGCGTGTTGCCGAGTTGTATACGGCCGCGGTTGTCGGTGTCGAGGCCCCGCCGCTCCACGTGCTGGATCTCGCGCAGATCGTTGAAATCGATGATGCCTACCGGAAGTCGGATCGCTTCGAAGCGGATCGGCGCTACTGGGCGGAACGGACCTCGGGACTTCCGGAGCCTGCAAGCCTGGCCGGGCGGTCGGCGCCCGTCGTGGCACATCCGCGAAGGGCCAGCGCGGCCTTGTCACACGACGTAGCCTCAATGCTCGATTCGGTCGTCGCGAAGCACAACTCGAGTGCGGCACCGGTCCTGGTCGCTGCTCTTGCTGGCTTCCTGTGCCGGATGACCGGCAGATCGGACATCGTTCTCAGTCTGCCGGTTTCGGCCCGAACGACAGCACCGCTGCGACGCTCAGGGGGGATGGTGGCCAATGTCGTGCCGCTGCGACTCGAGGTGGGCGCGGACGTGACGATCGGGGCACTGATCAAGTCCACCCAACTCGAGTTGACCGGGGCGCTGCGGCGGCAGCGGTACCGGCGTGAGGACATCTGCCGCGACCTCGGCAGGGACATCAGCCGCAATCGCTCGTTTGGTCCGACTGTCAACATCATGCCGGCCGACCGAGAGATCCGGCTGGGCCCGCACCTCGGCCGACTGCACGTGTTGACCTCCGGGCTGATCGACGATCTTTTCGTCAACATCTACCCGAGCGTGGGCGGCGCCACGACGCACATCGACTTCCAAGCGAACCCGAGCCTGTACGACGACGACGTTCTCGCTCGTCATCACCACCGCTTTTTGTCCTTTCTCGACCGCTTCCTTTCTGCCGATGTGGGGAGTCGGGTCGGTGACCTCGACATCCTCGACGCCGACGAACGACGGAACCTGCTCGACCGCACCGGCGGCCCCGAAACCCCCGCAACGACACTGCCACAACTACTGGCCACCGCCGCAGCACACGACCGCACCGCACCGGCGGTGATCTACCGAGACCACCACCTGTCCTACGAACAACTCGACACCGCATCCTCCCAACTCGCACGAATCCTCATCGCCGAAGGCATCGGCCCCGAAGACACCGTCGCCCTCGCACTCCCCCGCTCCCCCGACGCGGTCCTCGCGATCTGGGCGACCACCAAAACCGGCGCCGCATTCCTCCCGATCGACCCGAACTACCCGAAAAACCGCATCACCCACATGCTCTCGGACTCCCGAGCCGCACTCGGATTGACCACCACCCAGCACGCCACCACCCTGCCCGCACCACTACCCTGGCTCGTCATCGACACCCCCGACTTCCAAACCCGCTGCAACACCATGAAGTCAGGTCCGATCACCGACGCCGACCGACTCCGACCCCTGCACACCACCAACACCGCCTACCTGCTCTACACCTCCGGCTCCACCGGCACCCCCAAAGGCGTCGTCGTCGCCCACCAGGGGCTGGCCAACCTCGCCGCCGAACAACACGAACGATTCACCACCACCCCCAACTCCCGCACCCTGGCCGTGGCATCACCGAGCTTCGACGCCTCGGTGTTCGAACTGCTCCTCGCCGCCGGATCCAGCGCCACCATGGTCATCGCCCCACCCACCGTCTTCGGCGGCGACGAACTCACCCAACTCCTCCACCGCGACCACGTCACCCACGCCGTGATCACACCGTCCGCGCTGGCCACCATCGACCCCACCCACCTCCACACCCTGCACACCATCCTGTCGGCCGGCGAGGCCTGCACCCCCGACCTGCTCACCCGCTGGGCCACAAACACCGACACCTCCCGCATCCACTCCCCCCGCCGCTTCTTCAACGGCTACGGCCCCACCGAGACAACCGTGATGAGCAACTGCAGCGGACCACTGCCCCCCGGCGGCCCCATCACCATCGGCACCCCGATCCGCGGCACCCACACCTACGTCCTCGACGACCGACTCCGGCCCGTCCCCACCGGCGTGACCGGCGAACTATACGTCGCCGGGATCCAGCTGGCACGGGGCTACCACGGCCGACCCGGACTGACGGCCGAACACTTCGTCGCCAACCCCAACGGCCCACCCGGCGAACGCATGTACCGCACCGGCGACCTCACCCGCTGGCACCCCGACGGCAACCTCGAATTCCTCGGCCGCCGCGACCACCAAGTCAAACTCCGCGGCCACCGCATCGAACTCGCCGAAATCGAAACCACCCTCACCACCCACCCCGACATCACCCAAGCCGTCGCCGCGATACGCAAGAACACAGTCACCGAGCAACTGGTGGCCTACGTGGTGCCGACCCCAGGCACCCACGTCGCCCCCGAGACCCTCGCCGCGACGGTCGGTGCGCGCCTGCCCGACTTCATGGTGCCGTCGGTGTTCGTAACCCTCGACCGAATGCCACTGAGCCCGAACGGCAAGATCGACCGGCGAGCACTACCCACCCCAGCGCCACCGAAGCGACAATTCCGGGAACCGGCCACCCCCATCGAACAAACCATCGCCCACATCTTCGCCGACGTCCTCAACATCGACCGCGTAGGACTCGACGAGTCGTTCTTCGCTCTAGGTGGTGACAGCATCGTCGCTATTCAGTTGGTGTCTCGCGCGAAAGCCCGGGGCGTGGTGTTCTCCGCACGCGATGTATTCGAGCGCAGGACTGTTGGTGGTTTGGCTGAAGTCGCGCAGCTTCCCGAGGACTCCGGACTGCCGGTGGTGCTCGAGGAGTTGCCGGGTGGCGGTGTCGGGTGGATGCCGCTGACCCCGGTCGCACGGGCGCTGATCGAGCGCGGTGGTGGCTTCGGTCGATTCTCACAACACATGTTGGTGGAGTTGCCACCCGGAATAGAGCGCGGTGAGTTGGTGGCGACGGCCGAGGCCGTGCTCGATCACCACGACATTCTCCGCTCGCGACTTGTCAACGACGAACGCGGGTGGGGTCTCGAAGTCGGTGGGTCGGATGCCATTGATGTGGACGGCCTTGTTCGTCGGGCGGAAGTCGCCGCCGATCTCGACGAGGAAACCGCGGTGGCGTGGGCGTCGGCGCAATTGGATGCGGCGTTGGGGCGGTTGGCGCCGACGACGGGCGTGATGGTGCAGTTCGTGTGGCTCGATTTTCGGTCGGGATGCAGCGCCGCGCAGCGGCCGGGCTGGTTGCTGATCGTCGCGCACCACCTGGTCATCGACGGGGTGTCGTGGCGGATAATCCTGCCGGACTTGGCCTCCGCGTGGGCGCAGGTGTCCACTGGGCATACTCCGCTGTTGACGCCCGTCGGAACGTCCATGCGCCGGTGGGCGCATGCGTTGGTCGAGGAGGCGTCGGCCCCGGCGCGGCTGGCGGAGTTGCCGATGTGGCAGGCGCTGTTGCAGGCGTCCGACCCGGTTTTGGGTCTCCGCCCGTTCACCGCGGCTATCGATGTGGGATCCACCCTCGACCGGGTCGAGGTGAGCGTACCGGCGCGGGTGACGGCGTCAGTACTGACGACCTTGCCGACACTGTTCCACGGCGGCAGCGAGGATGGAATGCTGGCGGCATTGGCGTTGGCCGTCTGCCGGTGGCGGCGCGCGCGAAAGGTCTTCGAATCCTCGACGCTGATCCAATTCGAGGGACACGGCCGTCAGGAGCAGATCGTCGCGGGAGCGGAGCTGTCTCGGACGGTGGGATGGTTCACCAATGTGTTTCCGGTGCGTCTGGATATCGGGGCCGCTGATCTCGACGAGGCCTTCTCTGGTGGCGCCGCGGCCGGCGTGGTGGTCAAGTCGATCAAGGAGCAGCTGAGGTCGCTACCAGACCGGGGAATCGGCTACGGGCTGCTGCGCTACCTGAATCGGGAAACTGCGGGGCTATTACGGTCGCTGCCCGTCGGCCAAATCAGCTTCAACTACCTCGGCCGGGTCTCTGGCGGTGGTGTTCCGAACGAGGCGCGGGCGGCCGAGTGGTCACCGCGACATCTCGGCGACATCGCCGCTCCCGGAGATGCCGACATGCCGGCGAACGGGGTTGTCGACATCAATGCGATAGTGACCGACGGCAGCGAGGGTCCGGTGCTGGGCGCCGCGTTCACGTTCCCGACGGGTGCAATCGGGCGGTCCGATGTGCAGGACTTGGCGGAGGAATGGTGTGCCGCACTCGCAGCGCTCGCCGCGCATGCGCAGACACCCGGCGCGGGCGGGTTGACACCGTCGGATCTGCCATTGATCACCACACGGCAATCGGACATCGACCGCTGGGAGGTCGCGTATCCGGCGATCACGGACGTGTGGCCCTTGACGCCGCTGCAGTCGGGTCTGCTGTTCCACGCGCTGTTGGCCGCGTCGTCGGTCGACGTGTACTCGATGCAGGTCGTGTTCACCCTCGCAGGACGGGTGGACGCCACACGGTTGCATGCGGCGGCGCAGGCGGTACTGGATCGGCACCCGAACTTGCGTGTGGCGTTCGTCGAGGGAGCCGATGGCGTGCCCGTCCAGCTGGTGCTCGACAACGTGTCGGTGCCATGGTGCGAGGTCGATCTACGCGGGGTCGACGACACCGCTCGCCCGGACGCGTTGACGCGACTGCTGGCCGCGGACCAGGCCACGCACTTCGACATGACCGCTCCGCCGTTGATCCGGTTCACACTGGTCACGGTGGCCGCGGACCGGTACGAGCTGGTCGTCGCCAACCACCACATCCTGCTCGACGGGTGGTCCATGCCGCTGCTGATGGCGGACATGCTCGCGCACTATGCCGCCGGCGACAAGGCGTCGGCGGTGCCTCCCGTCCGTCCGTATCGCAGTTATCTGGAATGGCGCGCTGAACAAGACGAGGCGGCGTCGCGGCGGGCCTGGGCAACGGCGCTCGAGGGTGTCGAGGGCCCTACTCTGCTCGCACCGGCCGACCCGGGCCGCGAGATCTCCTCGCGGGCGGGTGAAGTCACCGCCGATCTCGGCGAGCACAGGACACGGGCCCTGTCCGAGTTGGCCGCCCGGCTCGATGTCACCGTCAACACGGTGTTCCAGGCCGCCTGGGGAATTCTGCTGATGCGGATGACCGGCCGGGACGACGTGGTCTTCGGCGGCACCGTGTCAGGACGGCCACCTCAACTCGCAGGCATCGAATCGATGATCGGGCTGTTCATCAACACGGTACCGGTGCGGGTGCGGGCGGATCCGGACGAGTCGATCACGCGACTACTGACGCGGATGCACGGTGAACAAGCCGACCTGCTCGATCACCACTATCTGGGGCTCATCGAGATTCAGCAGGCGGCCGGCACAGCCGACGCCCTCTTCGACACGCTGACGGTGTTCGAGTCGTACCCGGTCGAGCAGGCCGCACTGGCCGCACAGGCCGACGCGATCGACGGCATGACCCTGGTCGGTGTCAGAGCCAACGACAACACCCACTACCCCCTCGCCCTGGGAATCACCGTTGACACCCAGATCCGGCTACAGCTGAAATACCTCCACGATCTGTTCGACGAACCGTACGTCCAGGTCCTGATGAACCGATACCTGCGCGTCCTCGGAGCCATGATGGCCGATGTGGGGAGTCGGGTCGGTGACCTCGACATCCTCGACGCCGACGAACGACGGAACCTGCTCGACCGCACCGGCGGCCCCGAAACCCCCGCAACGACACTGCCACAACTACTGGCCACCGCCGCAGCACACGACCGCACCGCACCGGCGGTGATCTACCGAGACCACCACCTGTCCTACGAACAACTCGACACCGCATCCTCCCAACTCGCACGAATCCTCATCGCCGAAGGCATCGGCCCCGAAGACACCGTCGCCCTCGCACTCCCCCGCTCCCCCGACGCGGTCCTCGCGATCTGGGCGACCACCAAAACCGGCGCCGCATTCCTCCCGATCGACCCGAACTACCCGAAAAACCGCATCACCCACATGCTCTCGGACTCCCGAGCCGCACTCGGATTGACCACCACCCAGCACGCCACCACCCTGCCCGCACCACTACCCTGGCTCGTCATCGACACCCCCGACTTCCAAACCCGCTGCAACACCATGAAGTCAGGTCCGATCACCGACGCCGACCGACTCCGACCCCTGCACACCACCAACACCGCCTACCTGCTCTACACCTCCGGCTCCACCGGCACCCCCAAAGGCGTCGTCGTCGCCCACCAGGGGCTGGCCAACCTCGCCGCCGAACAACACGAACGATTCACCACCACCCCCAACTCCCGCACCCTGGCCGTGGCATCACCGAGCTTCGACGCCTCGGTGTTCGAACTGCTCCTCGCCGCCGGATCCAGCGCCACCATGGTCATCGCCCCACCCACCGTCTTCGGCGGCGACGAACTCACCCAACTCCTCCACCGCGACCACGTCACCCACGCCGTGATCACACCGTCCGCGCTGGCCACCATCGACCCCACCCACCTCCACACCCTGCACACCATCCTGTCGGCCGGCGAGGCCTGCACCCCCGACCTGCTCACCCGCTGGGCCACAAACACCGACACCTCCCGCATCCACTCCCCCCGCCGCTTCTTCAACGGCTACGGCCCCACCGAGACAACCGTGATGAGCAACTGCAGCGGACCACTGCCCCCCGGCGGCCCCATCACCATCGGCACCCCGATCCGCGGCACCCACACCTACGTCCTCGACGACCGACTCCGGCCCGTCCCCACCGGCGTGACCGGCGAACTATACGTCGCCGGGATCCAGCTGGCACGGGGCTACCACGGCCGACCCGGACTGACGGCCGAACACTTCGTCGCCAACCCCAACGGCCCACCCGGCGAACGCATGTACCGCACCGGCGACCTCACCCGCTGGCACCCCGACGGCAACCTCGAATTCCTCGGCCGCCGCGACCACCAAGTCAAACTCCGCGGCCACCGCATCGAACTCGCCGAAATCGAAACCACCCTCACCACCCACCCCGACATCACCCAAGCCGTCGCCGCGATACGCAAGAACACAGTCACCGAGCAACTGGTGGCCTACGTGGTGCCGACCCCAGGCACCCACGTCGCCCCCGAGACCCTCGCCGCGACGGTCGGTGCGCGCCTGCCCGACTTCATGGTGCCGTCGGTGTTCGTAACCCTCGACCGAATGCCACTGAGCCCGAACGGCAAGATCGACCGGCGAGCACTACCCACCCCAGCGCCACCGAAGCGACAATTCCGGGAACCGGCCACCCCCATCGAACAAACCATCGCCCACATCTTCGCCGACGTCCTCAACATCGACCGCGTAGGACTCGACGACGACTTCTTCGCCTTGGGTGGCAACTCGTTGCTTGCGACGCAGGCGGTGTCGCGGATGGGTGTGGCGATGGATTCGCAAGTGCCGATCCGGGTGTTGTTCGAGGCGTCGTCGGTGCAGGCGCTGTCGGGGTGGCTCGAGTCCCGGGCGGCTGTGGGGGCGCGCCCGCCCCTGCTTCCGCGGCCGCGGCCCGAACGCATCCCACTATCCTATGCGCAGCAACGGATCTGGTTCCTCAACCGGTTCGATCCACACTCACCGGCCTACAACATCCCGTTCGCCGTGCGCCTGTCCGGGACCATGGACACGGCGGCGTTACGGACGGCGGTCGGTGACGTCGTGGACCGGCACGAGGCCTTGCGGACGATCTACCCCGAATCGGAGTCCGGCCCGCACCAAGTGGTTGTCCCGACGGCCGAGGTCAGCGCCTCGGTCGAATCGGCTGGGGTGCCCGAGAACGAGGTCGCCGCGCGGCTGATGTCGATGGCCTCGGCCGGATTCGACGTCACCACATCGGTGCCGGTGCGGGCGGCCTTGATCGAGACGGCCGACGACGAGCACGTGCTCGCCGTGGTGTTGCACCACATCTGCGCCGACGGATTCTCGATCGCCCCGCTGGTCCGGGATCTGATGGCCGCCTATGCGGCCCGCATCCACGGGCACCCACCCGCCTGGACCGCACCGACGGTGCAGTACGCGGACTACACCCTGTGGCAACGGGATTTACTCGGCTCCGACGACGACCCCGATTCATTGCTCGCGCAGCAGCTGGCGTACTGGCGTTCCACACTCGCCGGGCTGCCGCAACAGCTCGAGCTGCCAGGGAACCGACGACGGCCGGCGGTCACCCACCGTGGACGAACACACACGTTCACGATCGGCGCGGAGATCCACCTCTCGGTCATAGATATCGCACGACAACACGCCGCGACGGTGTTCATGGTGGTGCACACCGCGTTCGCGGTGCTCCTGGCCCGGATGTCGGGTACCGGCGACGTCGCGATCGGCACCCCCGTTGCCGGTCGCGGCGACCCGGCACTCGACGATCTGGTCGGCATGTTCGTCAACACCCTGGTGCTGCGAACCCCGGTCGATTCCGCCAGCAGCTTCACCACGCTGCTCTCGACGGTGCGCGAAGCCGACCTGGCCGCATTCGAGCACGCCGACGTGCCGTTCGAAAGGGTGGTACAGGACCTCAACCCGGTCCGGTCGACCGCACGCCACCCACTGTTCCAGGTGATGCTCGTCTTCCAGAATCAGGAGCACCCGGAGCTGGAACTGGAGGGGCTGACCGTCCGTATCGAGGACATCGACCACGCCGCCGCGCAATTCGACCTCACACTGTCGGTAAGTGAACGCATCGATCGCGATGGTGCCGCTCGCGGGCTAACCGCCGCGCTGACCTATGCGCAGGACCTGTTCGACGAGGACACGGTGCGCGGCTTCGCCGACAAATTCACCCGACTCCTCGAGAATGCGGTCGCCGATCCCGACAGCCCGGTCGGCGACATCGACCTCCTCGACCCCACCGAAAAACAACTGATCCTCGAGGACTGGAACCACACCGAACACGCGCCAACCACCGACACCCTGGTGTCAATGTTCAGCGCCCAGGCAGCCCGCACACCCGACTCGGCGGCGGCGGTGTATGGGGACCGGTGCCTGTCTTACGCCGAGTTCAACGCACGCGTCAACCGTCTCGCCCGATACTTGATCACCCAAGGTGTGGGCCCGGAAACCATCGTGGCACTGAGGATGGCCCGCTCGATCGACTTCGTCGTCGGCGTCTACGCAACCCTCACCGCCGGCGGAGCATACCTACCCATCGACCCCGACCACCCAGCCGAGCGCACACACTTCATTCTCGCAGTGGCACAACCAACCTGCATTCTGACCACCACCCACGACGAGCAAGACGACCTGCCCGACCCGGCACCGGTCCTCCACATCGACACGATCGATCTGACAGGGATGTCCGCGGCAACGGTCACCGACGCGGACCGTCGTGCACCACTGCGCCCGCAGAACACGGCGTACGTGATGTTCACCTCGGGATCCACCGGCCGCCCGAAGGGCGTCGCCGTAGCGCACACCGCAATCGTCAATCAGGTGCGGTGGGCGGTCGAGGCGTTCGATCACCGTGCCGGCGACCATCTCCTCCAAAGCAACGCGGTGACCTTCGACGCGTCGACCCCCGACCTCTTCGCGCCGCTGCAGGTCGGCGGATGCGTGGTGTTGGCGAGCCCGGACGGCCAACGCGACCCCGACTACCTCGCCGAGCTCATCCGCACCCATGCGATTACCCACCTGGCGTCGGTGCCGACCGTACTGACCGCCCTGATGGCCAGCCGATCACCCGACGTTCTCCGCGGCGTGCGGGTGATCTACCTCGGCGGTGAGACACTGTCCGGGCAGACGGTCACGCGGTTGGCCGAATTCAGTCATGCGACGGTGTGGAACCAGTACGGGCCCACCGAAACCACCGTCAGCGTCATCTGTCACCGCTGCACCCAGCACGAAGACACGGTGGAACCCATCGGCACACCGCAGGCCAACTGCCGCGCCTACGTGCTGGACCACCGCTTGCATCCGGTACCGGTGGGGGTGGTGGGCGAGTTGTATGTGGCCGGGGTGCAGCTGGCGCGAGGGTATCTGAGAAGGCCGGCGTTGACTGCGGAGCGGTTTGTAGCGAATCGGTTCGGCCCACCCGGCGAACGCATGTACCGCACCGGCGACCTGGTGCGCTGGCACCCCGACGGCAACCTCGAATTCCTCGGCCGCCGCGACCTCCAAGTCAAACTCCGCGGCCACCGCATCGAACTCGGCGAAATCGAAGCAACTTTGACGGCGGATCCCGACGTGACCCAGGCGGTCGCCGCGATACACCACGACCCCCACACCGGCGACCGGTTGGTCGGCTACGTCGTCCGCCGTGATGGCGCCCCCCTCGACCCGACTCGGGTCCGCGCATTGGTCGCGGACCGCCTGCCCGACTACATGGTGCCCTCACCAATTACGGTGGTGGATCGATTGCCGTTGACGGCGAATGGCAAGGTGGATCGGCGGGCGTTGCCGGCACCGGTGTTTCCGCTGCCGCAGTACCGGGCGCCGGTGACGGTGGTGGAGGGGATCGTTGCCGGGGTGTTCGCAGATGTCCTCGGTCGCGAGAGGGTCGGACTCGACGACGACTTCTTCGCCTTGGGTGGCAACTCGTTGCTTGCGACGCAGGCGGTGTCGCGGATGGGTGTGGCAATGGATTCGCAAGTGCCGATCCGGGTGTTGTTCGAGGCGTCGTCGGTGCAGGCGCTGTCGGGGTGGCTCGAGTCCCGGGCGGCTGTGGAGGCGCGCCCGCCCCTGCTTCCGCGGCCGCGGCCCGAACGCATCCCACTATCCTATGCGCAGCAACGGATCTGGTTCCTCAACCGGTTCGATCCACACTCACCGGCCTACAACATCCCGTTCGCCGTGCGCCTGTCCGGGGCCATGGACACGGCCGCGCTGAGCGCGGCCCTTGGCGACGTCGTGGACCGGCACGAGGCCTTGCGGACGATCTACCCCGAATCGGAGTCCGGCCCGCACCAAGTGGTTGTCCCGACGGCCGAGGTCAGCGGCGGATTCGCCACCGCCGCGACAACCGAGAGCGAGGTCGCCGCGCGGCTGATGTCGATGGCCTCGGCCGGATTCGACGTCACCACATCGGTGCCGGTGCGGGCGGCCTTGATCGAGACGGCCGACGACGAGCACGTGCTCGCCGTGGTGTTGCACCACATCTGCGCCGACGGATTCTCGATCGCCCCGCTGGTCCGGGATCTGATGGCCGCCTATGCGGCCCGCACCCACGGGCACCCACCCGCCTGGACCGCACCGACGGTGCAGTACGCGGACTACACCCTGTGGCAACGGGATTTACTCGGCTCCGACGACGACCCCGATTCATTGCTCGCGCAGCAGCTGGCGTACTGGCGTTCCACACTCGTCGGGCTGCCGGATCAGTTGGAATTGCCGGGTTACCGAACCCGGCGTGTGGTGTCGCACCGTGGACGAACACACGCGTTCACGATCGGCGCGGAGATCCACCTCTCGGTCATAGATATCGCACGGCGGCACGCCGCGACGGTGTTCATGGTGGTGCACACCGCGTTCGCGGTGCTCCTGGCCCGGATGTCGGGTACCGGCGACGTCGCGATCGGCACCCCCGTTGCCGGTCGCGGCGACCCGGCACTCGACGATCTGGTCGGCATGTTCGTCAACACCCTGGTGCTGCGAACCCCGGTCGATTCCGCCAGCAGCTTCACCACGCTGCTCTCGACGGTGCGCGAAGCCGACCTGGCCGCATTCGAGCACGCCGACGTGCCGTTCGAAAGGGTGGTACAGGACCTCAACCCGGTCCGGTCGACCGCACGCCACCCACTGTTCCAGGTGATGCTCGTCTTCCAGAATCAGGAGCACCCGGAGCTGGAACTGGAGGGGCTGACCGTCCGTATCGAGGACATCGACCACGCCGCCGCGCAATTCGACCTCACACTGTCGGTAAGTGAACGCATCGATCGCGATGGTGCCGCTCGCGGGCTAACCGCCGCGCTGACCTATGCGCAGGACCTGTTCGACGAGGACACGGTGCGCGGCTTCGCCGACAAATTCACCCGACTCCTCGAGAATGCGGTCGCCGATCCCGACAGCCCGGTCGGCGACATCGACCTCCTCGACCCCACCGAAAAACAACTGATCCTCGAGGACTGGAACCACACCGAACACGCGCCAACCACCGACACCCTGGTGTCAATGTTCAGCGCCCAGGCAGCCCGCACACCCGATGCCATCGCGGTCATCGACGGAAACGGAACACTGTCCTACGCCGAGTTCAACGCACGCGTCAACCGTCTCGCCCGATACTTGATCACCCAAGGTGTGGGCCCGGAAACCATCGTGGCACTGAGGATGGCCCGCTCGATCGACTTCGTCGTCGGCGTCTACGCAACCCTCACCGCCGGCGGAGCATACCTACCCATCGACCCCGACCACCCAGCCGAGCGCACACACTTCATTCTCGCAGTGGCACAACCAACCTGCATTCTGACCACCACCCACGACGAGCAAGACGACCTGCCCGACCCGGCACCGGTCCTCCACATCGACACGATCGATCTGACAGGGATGTCCGCGGCAACGGTCACCGACGCGGACCGTCGTGCACCACTGCGCCCGCAGAACACGGCGTACGTGATGTTCACCTCGGGATCCACCGGCCGCCCGAAGGGCGTCGCCGTAGCGCACACCGCAATCGTCAACGAGGTGCGGTGGGTTGCGTTCGACTACGGCTTCGGTGACCGTCTTTTGCAGAGCAACGCGGTGACCTTCGACGCGTCGACCCCCGACCTCTTCGCGCCGCTGCAGGTCGGCGGATGCGTGGTGTTGGCGAGCCCGGACGGCCAACGCGACCCCGACTACTTCGCCGAGCTCATCCGCACCCATGCGATTACCCACCTGGCGTCGGTGCCGACCGTACTGACCGCCCTGATGGCCAGCCGATCACCCGACGTTCTCCGCGGCGTGCGGGTGATCTACCTCGGCGGTGAGACACTGTCCGGGCAGACGGTCACGCGGTTGGCCGAATTCAGTCATGCGACGGTGTGGAACCAGTACGGGCCCACCGAAACCACCGTCAGCGTCATCTGTCACCGCTGCACCCAGCACGAAGACACGGTGGAACCCATCGGCACACCGCAGGCCAACTGCCGCGCCTACGTGCTGGACCACCGCTTGCATCCGGTACCGGTGGGGGTGGTGGGCGAGTTGTATGTGGCCGGGGTGCAGCTGGCGCGAGGGTATCTGAGAAGGCCGGCGTTGACTGCGGAGCGGTTTGTAGCGAATCGGTTCGGCCCACCCGGCGAACGCATGTACCGCACCGGCGACCTGGTGCGCTGGCACCCCGACGGCAACCTCGAATTCCTCGGCCGCCGCGACCTCCAAGTCAAACTCCGCGGCCACCGCATCGAACTCGGCGAAATCGAAGCAACCTTGACGGCGGATCCCGACGTGACCCAGGCGGTCGCCGCGATACACCACGACCCCCACACCGGCGACCAACTCGTTGCCTACGTCGTCGCCCGCGACCACACCCCCCTCGACCCCACCGCGATCCGCGCCTTCGCCGCCGACCATCTCCCCGACTACATGCTGCCCACCCCCATCACCGTCCTCGACGCACTACCGCTGACCACCAACGGCAAGATCGACCGGCACGCACTACCCGCCCCGGCGCCGTTGAAACGGCAGTTCCGGGAGCCGGTCACCCCCATCGAACGGACCATCGCCGATGTCTTCGCCGACGTCCTCGGCCACGCCCACATCGGACTCGACGACGACTTCTTCACCCTGGGAGGCAACTCCCTCCTCGCCACACGAGTCAGTGCACGGCTCCGAGAGGCTCTCGGCGTCAACATCCATGTACCGTGGATATTCACTGACGCCACCGTGGCAGCGATCGCCGGTAGAGTCGAGGCGGTCTCCGCCGGGCCGAAACGGATCGAGCCGGTGGACGATTCGGCATTCAACGTCCTGTTGCCAATCAGATCGGAGGGGGATTCCGACCCGATCTTCTGCATACATCCAGCTGGCGGATTGGCCTGGTGTTATGCAGGTTTGGCGCAGAACACCGAACCGGGACGGAGAATCTACGGGCTGCAATCCCCCGAGCTCGTCGAAGACGACCCGCACGCCCGATCTATCGAGCAGTTGGCGGAGCGATACCTCCGGGAGATACAGGCCGTGCAACCAGACGGGCCATATCACCTGCTCGGCTGGTCCTTGGGCGGAGTTATCGCCCACGCGGTAGCCACACGATTTCGCCTTCTCGGGAAGCAGGTCGCGATGTTGGCGATGTTGGACAGCCGGCTGCTCGAAGTGGAATCGACTGCAAACCAGGAACTCTCTGTTGAAGACATCCTGGTCGAGCTGGCCGATCTGTTTGGATTCGGTGCCGAAGACTTCGATGCCGCGGGGGAAACCATGTCGGCTGAACGAGCGACCGAACTGATTCATCTGCGAACTGGAGCATTCGAGTTTCTCCAGCCATCACACGTGAATCGAATCGTCGCATCCTTCAATGACGCGCCACGGTTGGTCGCCGATTACCACCCCCCAGTGTTCGACGGAGATGTGGTCTTCTTCGCCGCCGCAGCTGACGAGATGGACCAGGAAATTGCCGAAAGTTGCTGGCGACCATATATAACCGGTTCCATCGACTACTATCCCATCGATGCCACGCATATTCGTATGACCACGCCGCGTGCGTTGACAGACATTGCACGAATTCTCAACACCTACCTCGTCGACGCTGTCAGGTAGTTGTCTCGTGTCGCCGAGGAACGACCGCAGCGAATCGCCCCCTGCCAGACATAACGCTTTGAGGGCGCGTCGCGTCTCGAGATCCGCCGAAAGTCCTCTTCACACGATTCACCAGCTACCAAGTCGCTCAGCTACACCCAAACATATTGTAAAACAACAACTGTCACAAACATCCTAAAAGGGTGGAACAGACCCGAACACCGCCCGCCAGCACCCACCCACCACAGTCGCCAGGCCCACCCCAGCCCGCCCACATCACAACCCCGCAAAATGACAGAACACCACGTCACAGCCCCGTCACACACCAAGGGCCCGCACCCAGCGTGCGGGAGCGGCCCTGGTCCTCCGGGAGCGTGTACCAGGCATCGAGGAACGCGAACCACAGCCGATCCGTCACCGTCACCGAGGTCAGGCGCCGCAGCGTCTCGGTGAACTCGTCGGCGGTCTCCTCTGCCAGGCTCACCGGCTGCCGCCCGTCAGACCGTACGACGACGCGACGTGGGACTTCACGTCAGTTGGGTCGGCTAGCCGAGTGGCGGCGCCCGTGACCGCGACACCCCATTCGCGTGGTGCAACGCCCGCATACCTCGCCGCGGCCGCCGACGTATGCGGTATCGGAGGGGGGCGGGGCGGCGCAGGAAGCAAACCGTCGGGGACCAACCCGTCAGGGACGCCGGGAATCGGCAACGCCTCTGAGACCACGGGGCGGGCAACGTCGAGGTACTGTGCATCGCAACAGCCACACCACCGCCGAGCAGCCCCAGCAACACCGCCGAACGATTCGCTCGCGCATACATGCGCCGAGACTGAACCCGCCGCCGGACGGACCCCACACCACGTACTGAACGATGCCATGAACACAATCCGAACAGCGGGCCCCGCACCACGACCCGCGACACCGCCACCGACTGGCGCTTGTCGTTCCCGCCGGGGTGTGACGCATTCGTGCCTCCGACCCCGACGAAACCCTTGTGGTGCCACCGCGTGCGTGGTCATCTATTTCGCGTCTCCCCGGGTGAGCGGTTTCGCACTCGATAACCGGGGGACGTTCCCTGGCACCGGGGAGCACGGGCTCCGTCAGTCTGATCACGATTCGCGTCGCCGGTCTGGCGGGGCTTGTCAGCCGCACGACACCCAGGGTTTCGCTCCTCACCGAGTGAGCATCGAAGGACGGATGAAGGATGGCGTTCAGGTACCGGGCTGTGAGTCTCGCATGCGGCCTGCTGGTTGTCTCCGCCGCCGGAGTCTTCTCCTGCATGGCTGAGGATTCTCTCGGCGGTGCCGTGTTCTACTCCGTTACGCTCATTCCGTCAGGCGACCTACTGCTGCGGCGACTGCGCGACGCACACCACACACGACAGCGGGTGACAGGTGCCGAACCATAAGCCGAGGCGGCGACAGCGATCCTGTGCCGGGAGCGAAGCACTGACGCATTTCGCCCCACCATCGGGGGGGCGCTCTTCAGATGCCGATTGGGGCGAAAGGGGTGGTCGATCCTGCTGAACTCGGACGGCAATCGCCTCGTCTGGCCGGGCGCGGCGGAGCGTTCATCAACCAATCGGCTGATGCGAGTTCACGGACCGGGTTGCACCGCAGGCGGGCCCATAAAGTGGCGTGTCCTGCGTCACAGTGTCCGAATTCTCCTGCCCGACCCCACCCCACCACCCATCGAAAGCGACGGCATGCACGATCTAGCCCCCCAGGACACCGCCACCCCCGCGCCGACGACCGGCAAGCTGACCGGGGGGTCGCCTTCGTCAGCGGCGGAACCCGCGGCATCGGCGGCGCGATCGCCCGCAGCCTCGCACACCAGGGCGCCACCGTCGCCGTCGGCTACAGCCGAAACCCTGCCGCCGCCGACCAGTTCGCCGCCGACCTCAGCCGGACCTGCCGACAGTTCGGCGCCTCGGCCTCAGCGCACCAGGGCAACGTCGGCTCGGCCGCCGACTGCCGGCGCACCATCGCCGAAGTCGTCGACACCCACGGGCGACTGGACATCCTGATCAACAACGCCGGCATCACCATCGACAAAACAGTCACCGAACTCACCGACGACGACTGGTCCACCGTCCTCGCGGTCAATCTCTCCGGCGCCTTCTTCCTCTCCCAGGCCGCACTCGCCCACATGCTCGACCGCGGAACCGGACGCATTGTCAACGTCTCCTCGGTCGTCGGCGAAACCGGCAACATCGGCCAAGCCAACTACGCCGCTTCCAAATCCGGACTCTTCGGGCTCACCAAGACTCTCGCGAAAGAAGCCGCATTCACACTCGCCAAGTCCTGTTGTCCGTCGGCCGACCGTAGCCCTTGCTCTCGAGGTGATTGACCGGCACCGTCAACGACTCTCCCGCCAGGGCGCTGTCGCCGGGGAAGGCGAAGGTGTACTTGGGGCAGTCGCGGCTGAAGATCGGGCGTCCCGTCGGTGCGAGGTCGTCGACATGTGAGCTGATCCCCCGCAGTGGATACGCCGCCTTCGACAAAACTCCGACGTCGATGCCCCTGTCGTCGTTTCCGTCGATCACCATCACGTGCGGGAATATCGGGTTCCGGCCCGGGTCGACGATTGCGGCCTCGGTGAAGCGTTCGAGGGCGATCCGGTCCTCGGCCTCGATCACGGCGGTGACGTCGGCGTTCACCTCACGCAATACCTGCGCCGTGTGCGTCATCGCGAGTGCGTCGATGCGTTCTGTGGTCAGGTCAACCCAGCCGACCCAGTCGCCGCGACCATCCGCGACGATCGTGGTGACCCCCTTCGAGCGTCTGACCAGACGGCCGCGGACCTGCCGCAGCACCGCGTAGGCGGCGGTGTCGGATCGGTCGAGATCCAGCGCGACCAGCAGATCGAGGATCAGCTTCTTGTCACCGTCGGTGTAGTGTCCTGGGCGATCAGCGCCCCGAGGTGGGCATGGGCGTCGAGGATCTCCCGGCCCACATCCTCCGGGGCGCTGCCCATCGCGCGGGGGCGGGAGAAGAGATTCTCGACGTTGAACGAGGCAATGCGCAAGGTGGTGGACGACACGCTGACCCCCAGGTGGTGCTGGCGGTCGGAGAGGGCCGGTCGAACAGATCTATCACCCCAGAGCCTATCGGCTAACACGCCCCACGGTAACGTGGCAGTCCCATCGGAAACATGTTGGCTCACTGTGTTATTCGTGTGACATCACCGGCACGGCTCGATGAAGATCTCACCGGATGACACGTGTCCGACGACGCTAGTGTGCGCATGCTTTCCCTCACTGCGGAGTGCCGCCCCTGCAGGGCGGCACGTGCGTCCACCCCAGCCCGAGTTGGATCTGGTCGCTGGTCTCACGCCGGGGCGGGACCCGGGCGAGCGCCGCCATCTCCGCGCTCACCGACTATCCGGGCCGCTCGGTCTGAATGACGACCCTTGTGTCTGTCCGCCGCCGGCCTGTGCCGCCGAGCCGGGGCACTCCTAGACGCCCGGGTCACTCGGATGCGGTGACAAGGGTGTCACCGTGTCGTGCCGCCACACCCGCAGCGGCATCGATGCAAGCACCTGTTCCAACTGCTCCGCGTCGTCGGCGCGGAATAGGCCCCACGTGCGCCATTCACCGGCGGCAAGCGGCGGCCGCCAGAGCCGCAGCAGGCTTCCCTGCGCCACCAATTCCTGCGCCCGTACCGCCTCCCGGGCCCGGATCTCGGCGACGGCCGCGTCGGGGGTGCCCTTGGGAACAGTGGTCACCATGTCGACCAGGAACTCCATCGGTTCTTCTCCACCACAGTCATCTCATGCCATGCCGGACATCGGCAACACTAGCGCCACTCCCGCCCTGCCGTCGGGCACTTCACTGACATCTCGGCACCCGCACCCCATCCGCTGCACCGCATCGATCCGGCGACGATCCGGGTACCCGAGCACCCGGTCAGCGATGTTCGACGGCGATCGCGCGGAGAAAGGTCCGAAAAGTTTGGGGCGATGCAGTTTCGTATTCCCGGCCTACCTGATAGGTGTAGTTCTCGACCGTCACCGACCTCATTGGTCGGGAAATTCTCCGGTGACCACGAAGATGACGCGGCGACCGATCTCGACGGTGTGATCACAGAAGCGTTCGTAGAACCGACCCAGCAACGTGATGTTCACCGCCGATGCGGCCCCATGAAGCCAGTCGTCGCTCTTTGTGGCGGCGAACAGCTTGCGGAGCAGCTCGTCGGTCCGTTCGTCCGCCCAGATCAGGTCCAACGCGGCCACCTCGTTGCGGGTGCTCAGGATTTCTCGGGCGGCCGCGGCCTGCGCCGTGGCCGCGGCGCCCATGTCCGCGATGATGCCCCGCAGCTCGTGGGGAACGACCGGCTCGGGATGGTGCAACCGCGCCACCTCGGCGATGTGCGCAGCCAGAGAACCCATCCGTTGCAGATCCGCAATGTTGTGCATACCACCGATCAAGGCCCGTAGATCCAGTGCCACCGGTTGCTGGCGCGCGATCAGAGTGAGCGCACGATGATCGAGCTCTCGGGCACGGATATCGATGTTCGCACTCAGCTCGGCGGCCCGGTCGGCGGCAGGCAGATCGGTGTCCAGCACGGCCCGGGATGCGCTATCGATCGCGGCCTCGGTCAGGGCACACAGCTCGACCAGGTTCGCCCTGATCTCTTCGAGCTGCTCGTCGAACTGTTCTCGCATCGTCCCCAGATTCCCTCTCGCGCTCGATAACTCAATCGACAACTCAGCTGCCCGAGACCCACGGCCCGGGTGGCAAGCCGTGACGTCGGACACCGGCACCCGGTGTCCCATGCAGATGCCTGGGTGCGCCGCAAGTGAACACCGTTGGCAGCCGGGCGGCGGGCCTCATCCATGGGAGAATGACAGCCGTGCCCGACCAGCCGAACATCAGCGCATCAGGCCGATTCACGGTCGGTTCTCAGGTCTGGTTCCGGGACGGTACCGGCGGCAACCACATCGCCCGGCTACCCGGCACCGTCGTCTCGGACCACGGCGACGAGGTCGCCGCCAACGCTCACCTGGGCCGCGACTAGGCGCCTGTTCGGCGGTGGGCCGTCGCGCTGGACGACGGTCGGCTCGTCTTCAGCGACGCAGCCGAACTCGAGAGTCGGTGATCCGGATCGGACGATCATGTCCGGCCCGAGGCGGGAAACACCGGCTCCGGCGCTGCCACGACGATCGCCATCCGGGTGTCCGGGTACCAGCCTCGCAACCAGCCCGACCACCACCGGCGGCGCGCGATCATCTCGGCCCCGATCATCTCGACGCCGGCCATCTCGGCGCCGGCCGTCGGCGCCGCCAACGGCACGACGGGATCGACGGGCACCAGGCCCTGAAGTTTCTCTCGGGCGAGGCGTTCGACGAGAAGGGGAACGAAGTCACGCACCTTGCCGTTCGCGAAGTGCGCGTGCGCGGAGCGCACCACCTGTTCGATGCTCTCCCGGGGAAGGTCCGGGAATCGCGCATCGAGGCGGTCGATGACTTGGTCGATGTGCAGAAGCTCTTCATCGGGTGTCATGCATAAATTCTTCGCCGAAGTCAGACGCGGGGTCAATGAGTGCAAAGACCCCGAAAGGTACTCAATGTCGTGCTCCTCGCATCCGTGCGAGGAGCGATCGTGTTGATCACCGGCCGCCGAACCGGCGGCATACATTCGGGCGGTGTCTGAGAACGACTGCCCTACGACTGGTCCGATCCCCGCCGCGTCGTCATGACTACCATCGACTCCGACGTGGTCGGAGGTCGCTCGGGCCACCTGGACACCCTCACCCCGATGCCCGATGCCCGATGCCCGATGGGACGACCGACATCGACGCCGTCGTCGTCCGCTGGGGCAAGAACCTCGAGGGACGAGTGCTCGGCGCGGCGCTCCGCACCGTCGGCACACGCGTGCTGGCCAAGGAGTTCGCCAAGCGGTGGCTGGGGACCATCACCCCACTGTTCGTGCCGTGCATTTCACCAGGCCGCGGACGTATCGACGCGAGTCTCTGATGTCGTCATGCTCCAGCTCGACGGCCACCGACGTCGTGTGTGGTCATACGAATTGCTGCCCGCCGTCGATGTCGTACGTCGCGCCGGTGAGTGCGGTGTTACTCATGATGTGGATCGCGAGCGCAGCAACGTCGGCGGGGCCGACGACGCGGCCGATCGGGAGCGTGGCCCGCAGCTCGGCTCGTCGATCCTCGAGTCGATCTCCGAGCAGCGACGCCGACAATGGGGTGTCGACGAAGCCAGCGGCGATGAGGTTCACGCGAACCGGCGCGAGCTCGAGCGCGAGGGCCGCGGTGAACGGAGGAAGCGCGGCAGTAGCGGCGGAGGCGATCCCCAGACCGTGACCGACGCGCCGACCGCCGGTGCCGCCCATGAACAGCAGCGTGCCCCCAGGCCTCATCTTGTTCGCCGCATTGCGCGCGACCTCGAGACCCAGGACCACGTGCCCGCTGAGCTCCCGGCGCACCTGGTCCGAGTCCATCTCGAGCAGGGGCCCGTAATGCGGGCCGCCGGCCGTCACCATCACATGGTCGATCGGTGACGACAGATCCTGAAAGAACCCCTGCAGGGAAGCGGTGTCGTTGGCGTCGAAGGCTGCGGCGCGTTGCGCGCCGAGTTCCCGCGCCGCCTGCTCGAGCCGGTCGGGATCGCGGCCGGTCAGGATGACATCGGCGCCCTCCGCCCGGGCGCGTCGTGCGGTCTCGAGCCCGATGCCGGCGGTGCCGCCGATCACGACCACGCTCTGCCCGAGCAGTTCCGGTTGCCGCGGCTTGGATACGGGACTGGTTCCGCTGGTCATGATCCCTCCGAAAGGTGGTGTCGTCGCCCGATGCCGGGTCGCCTCTCGTCCCGACATGCAATCGCCAGCCGGCGCCCCGCTATCCGATGCTTCTACAGCCACCGCAGCAAGGCAAGAAGCACTCCTCCCGTGCCAGCTGGGCGCACCCAGATCAAATACAGTCGCGGCCGTTGACGGGCGATCAGCGTCGTCCAGCCGATCCCAGGTAACGCCCGCAGGGTAGTTTCCAGGTCCCACACGGCCACCCGTCTTCGAGCGGTTCCGGTTCGTCGAACCAGGGGTCCCGAGACGGGCCCACCGCGGTCAGAAGGGCATTCAGCGCCTCCACCTGGTGACCAGGATCATGTGCGGGTCCGTCGGCATGCGGCCGCCGAGCAGCCGGAGCCAGGCTCTCTCGCAAACGGAGGAGTTGAAGGCCCCGAGTTTGAGGCGTGTAGTAGGAGTGGGCGTCGCTTCCCGGCGGCGCACCCGAAATGAGAATCGCTGAAGCGACCAGGATTCGCGCACGACCGAGCTTTGCCGGTTTGCCTATGGAGACGGCTTCGCCTGGGTGCGGACGTCGCCCCGTCTCTCGATCTCTTCGGCGCGACGGAAGGTACGACCGTGCTCACACAAGCGAAGAACAAGGACCCGAGGCGTCTTCTGGCGACGATTGTCACCATCGGAGCACTTGCTGCGGTTCCCATGGTTGCCGTGGCACCACCCGCGGCGGCCGCCCCGGTGTCGGGGATCGTGCAGGTCGATCGGAACTGGCAGCACCCCCACGGCGGGGACGACGAGGACCAGGACGAGCAGGACCGGCAGGACCAGAACGAACTCGGCCCCTTCGGTGGCCTGTTCGGTCAATCCAATCCGTTCGGCGACCTGCTCGGCGGTCTGTTCGGTGGATCGAATCCGTTCGGCGGATCGAACCCGTTCGGTGGCCAATTCGGTGGAACCAACCCGTTCGGCGGTCTGTTCGGCAGCAGCTGAGCCGGCCGGACAACGCCGCCGCCAACCGGGGGGCGCCCCGTCGCGGGGGACGCACCAGTCGGCGTCCGAGAATCCTCTCCGAGGTTCGAGTCAGCCCGGGTTCGACTGCCGTTCACCACTGCCCGTCGACGTGGTTGCGGTCTTCGCCGACTGTCGGGTCGCCGAGCGCGCGGATTTGGTCCGCCGCGGGCGTGCCCGCCCCCTCGATGACCGCCGCTGTCCTGCGGCCCCGTCCTCGTCCGCGGTCGGTGTGTCCTCGCCTCGTTCGCCCTCGGACGCTGTCGTGTCCCCGGACGACACGGATGCCGCCTTCCCTCGTCCTCGTCTCGCGCGCTTCCCGGGTGGGGTGGGCGAGACGGCCGCCGAGTGGTCGACCTGTCCGTCCTCGTCTTTTCCGGTGCCGGGTTCCTCGTCGGCGGTGGCGGTAGCGTCGACGTCCGGTCGGTGGGCGCGGTCGCGACGGCCGATCCGCGTCAGTCCGGCCAGCAGGTGCTCGCCGCGGGTCACGACGCTCGCCCCACCGGCCCGGAGGCGGTCCCGGAACGAATCGCTGTGCCCGCTGCCGGTCTCGGCCGCGGCGGCGGTCGCCGTGGCGTCGAGCAGTTCGCTGCGGGCCTGCTCGCCGAGCTTGGCGATCTCCGGGGAGGAAGCCAGCAACTCCGATCCCCGGACGAGCAACTCATGGGGTCCCCGAGGGGTTCGCCCGCCGGCTCGGGCGAGTGTCACGGCCGTCGTCAACTGGCGTGTGCGCCCCAGCAGGTATCCGGCGCCGACCGCTGCGGCCAGTTCATTTTTCGTTGTCGTTGTCATGATCGAACCCTCTTGCTGTCCCTGGCCGGCGCGTTCAGGATGGGCGCGCCGATGCGCGCGGGGCGTACTCGGCGACTACCCGGCGTTCGGGGCACCCAATCACCGGCGCACGTGCGGTGCGGTCGGCGCACTCACACCGCCCATGCTCGCGGTGACCCGGTGCGGCAACGGGGTGCGGCTCCCCCGCAGGTGTGGCCTCGACCGCAGGCATCTCCCAGGCTCGGCGCGCGGCGTGTAGCTGTCCCCCGAGCAGGCCTGCCGTCAATTCACTCACAGGAAGGGATCATCCACCGTCGGTCATCTGGTCGAGGATCGCCTGTTGTGCCTGCAGTTCCTCCTCCTCGGTGATCTCCCCCCGTTCCCGCGCCTCCTCGAGTTCCTCGAGTGCCCGGCGGGCGCGCGCCGGATCGTGCATCTCCTGCTCGACCTGCCGCTGGATCAACTCCGCCAACGAGATGACCCCCTTGACCGGCTGCAGCGGCAACGTGACGATGAACGAGAACAAGCCCATGCCTCAGCCCTACCCTTCCGGCTTCTGTGTCACCACGAAGTCGTACGCCGCCTGCGGTCCGAGCAGCTTTATCTCCACCCGGCCCTCCCAGTTCTCGGCGAGTTGCCCGACGACCTCTTCGAGCTCTTCCTGACGCTCGACGTCGGCGAGGACCGCCACCTGCACGGCCTCCTCCTCGTGCGTGGGCTCGCGCATATTGACGGACTCGACGAGGTCGTCGAGCGCCTCGACGGTGGTCTGGGTGTCCTGGTCGCGTTTGGCGGCGATCGCGTTGCTCACCAACTCCCCGAGCGCCATCCGCGCGTCGCGGCCGGCGTCCTCCGACTTGTCGCGGATCGCGTCCCTCAGTTGCGCGGCCTCCTCGCTCTCGTCGATGATCTCCCGCAGAATCGCCTTCTCCACGTACCGACCCTTGACGATGTACTGGGCCTTTCCCGCCAATTGGTCGAGTGCGGACGCGAACTCGTCCGCATGCGCCGACAGCAGTTCCTCCTTCACAGCGTCGGCGTCGCTGAGCACGGCACCGAACCGCAACGGCAGCACCGGCGCGACCCGGGCCGTCCCGTCCAGCAGGTCCGCATGCGCCCGCAAGTCCTCGGGCTTCCCGAGCGCCCGATCCACCGACAGTTCACTGACCAGGGCGGCGATCTCACCCTGGGTGACGAGGTCCACGGTGCCGTCCGCGACCCCGGTCGCCTCCTCGGCGATCTCGATGTCGGCCGGGACGATGCCGTAGACGTACACACCGGTCATCTGTTTCGTCTGCTCCGAGGTGGCCATCACCTGTCACCTCGAGTCGACTTGCGTGACACTCGTTCCCGTTCCGGTTGTTCCTCTTCTTCCCCGCCGCCCAGCAGGCCGCCGAGTTTCTCCCCCGCCGATTCGAGGGCGCCCTTCGTCTTGTGCTTGGCGGCCCCCTCGATCCCGCCCGAGACGATGTCGGACAGGCCCTTCGGCTCGCTACCGATCTCGAGCCGGTTCACCGCCTCCGCGAACCGGAGGTAGGTGTCGACACTCGCGACCACCACCCGGGCATCGATGGTCAGCAGTTCGATACCGACCAACGAGACCCGCACGTACGCGTCGATCACGAGGCCCTTGTCGAGGATGGTGTCGATGACGTCGGCGAGACTGCTCGAGCTGGGTCCACCCGCCGTAGTCATGTCGATGCTCCTCTCCTGCGCCGCGCAGGCGCCTTCTTCGCCGCGGTCCGGGTCGACTTTGCCCCGGTGCGGGTCGACTTTGCCCCGGTCCGGGTCGACTTTGCCCCGGTCCGGGTCGACTTTGCCCCGGTGCGGGTCGACTTCGCCGCGGTGCGGGTCGACTTCGCCGCGGTGCGGGTCGACTTCGCCGCGGTGCGGGTCGACTTCGCCGCGGCCTTACGGGGACGGCGTCGAGGTGGTTCGGGCTCCTCCTCCGCCTCGTCGGGTTCCTCGGCCTCGTCCTCAGGTTCCTCGACCGTTTCGCCCTCATCGGTTTCGTCGCCGGGTTCCTCGCCCGCGTCCTCCGGCTCTTCGCCCTCGTCCTCCGGCTCTTCGTCCTCGTCCTCCGGCTCTTCGTCCTCGTACTCGGCGTCCTCGTACTCGGCGGTGTCGTCGGTCTCGTCCTCAGGTTCCTCACCCTCGTCGGTCTCGTCCTCCTCCGGCTCCTCAGACTCGTCCGTTTCGGTGGGCTCGTCGTACTCGTCCTCGTCGCCCGCGTCCAGCTGCGCTTCGTCCTGCTCGTCCTCGTCGGGCTGCGCTTCGTCCTCGGCCGGTTCCTCGTCGTAGTCCTCGGACTCCTCGGGTTCGACTACCTTGCCGTCCCGGATCTCTCCGCGCCAGCCCTCGACCTCGTCGGGATGAAGGATCGACTGCGTCATGACGTGGCGTCCGAAGTGCTTCAACTCCAGGCGCGCGCGTCGCCCCTGCGCCCGCCACAGGTTCCCCGTCCTCTCGAACAACCCCTTCGGGTGATATTCGAGGATCAAAACGATGCGGGTGAGATCGGGGGTCACCTCGTGGAACGTCACCGCACCGTCGATGAAACCCTTGGCACCCTTCGACCGCCACACGATCCGCTCGTCGGGAACCTGCTCGAGAATCGACGCTTCCCAAGTTCGGTGCGAGAGGAATATCTGAGCCTTCCACTCGAGCTTCTCATCCGCCTCCTGCTCCACCCGCTCGACCTTCTTCATGAACGACGGGAAGTCGGCGAACTGGGTCCATTGGTTGTAGGCCAGCTGGACCGGCACCCCGACATCGATCGTTTCGACGATATTGGTGAGCTTGAGTTTCTTGCCCTTGCCACCGCCACCGCCGCCGGTGATCTTGTCCTTGAGGTCGGACGCCTTCTCCTTCACGGTGTCGGTCAGCCCGGAGAGGAACGACTTGCCGTCACCGTTGCCGTCCCCGTCCCCGTCCCCGTTCCCGTCGCCGTTGCCGTCGCCGTTGCCGGTGATCGCGGACAGCAGGCTTCCGCCGCCGCCCTCGGCGTAGTCGTTGAGCCGACCGGTGGCGCCCGCCACCTTGTCGGACACAGCGGAGACCGCCCTGTCGGTCACGGTGCCGAGCAGGCCCTGCGCCGCCTTCTGCAGCGGCGACACCGACGCCGCCTCACCGGACACCCCGGATACGTTCTTGCGCAGCTTCTTCGCCGCACTGTCGAGATTCGAAGTCATCACTGATCACCTCCGGGTCCGTCGTACCGGGGTGGAATCGGTGCTCGCCTTGGCACGCGTCCTGCGGACCCGGGCGAGCTCGTCGTCATCGTCGTCGGCCGACGACCGGGACCGGCCGGGCCGGGACGTGCCGCTACCCGAGGACCGGCGGCGCGGCGCGGGGCGCTTCCGGGCCCGGGGCTTGTCCTCGGTGTCCTCATCCGGCTCCTCCCCCTCATCCGGTTCCTGGTCCGATTCCTCCCACTCGACCTCCGCGTCCTCGTAGTTGTCGTCCTCGTAGTCGTCCTCGGGTTCCTCGCCGCGGCGCCGCGTCGACTTCCTCCCGCCCGCGGCGTCGCCGAGCAGGCTCTCCCCGGACTGCAGCCGCGAATTGAGCGAGTCGATGCGCTGACTGGCCGCGGTCACCGCGGCCGTCTTCGCCGCGTTCATCAGCTCGTGGCGGACCGTCTTGCCGAGCTGGGCGACCTCGGGTGAATCCGCGAGCAACTTGCGGCCCTCGTTGAGAAGACCCAACGACCCGCCGGAGGACAATTGTCTGGACGCCCCGCCGGCGGCCAGCATCAACGCCAACTTCATCTTCTTCGTGCGGCCCAGCATGTATCCCGCACCGACGGCCAACGCCATCTGACCCTTGCCTGACATCGCCCAACCCCTTTGTCGAGTGAAAAGTGGTGCACCTCGGCGCCGGCGGCGGTCTGTGATCGGATCCTGCCCGGTGGGGCGCATTCCGCCCGACTACCCCAGGTCGGCGATGCTTAATCGTCCACCGAACACATTCCCAAGCCTGCAGTCACCGCTGGATAATTCGGTGCGGGCGCCCGCTGAGGAACGATCCAACCGGTCGGGCTGCTCCGTCTGCCGGTCAGGTGTGTGAGCGCGCGAGTTCCCCCGGACCCGCGGTAGTTCCCCGACAGAACAGGAGCCCACCCCCTGGGCGCGGTCAGCACCGAGTCCCGGCGCGGAGGGTCCCCTCGACCACTGGCTCGAGCCCCGTCGCAGAGACGTCTTCGCACAGCGGCGGGCGCAGTTCCCCACTTTGCTGCGCGACTGCGACGACATTTCTCGGCCTCGCCCCGCACACTCCGCCGGGTGTCTCGCGCCCCGGCGCCCGCATGAGGGTCACGGGCTCGGCGAAAAACCGGCGTAACCCGCCCCGATCCGGGTACCCGCCAGCTACGCTGCCCCGCGGCACAACACGGACCGCGGCAGCGAGTTCCGCCCCGGCCGTCGAACCCCTTAGCCGCGGCGGAGCGCCCCGCCGCGCACGGACCGAGGCCGAGTGCTCGCCCACCCCTCCTCGGCCGCGCGCGGCCCACCCACATTCGGCGACCTGACGGCATGGGGGCCGGCGCGGCAACACCGTGTCGAGGCAGCGGGTGGTCGGGCTGCAGTACAGTGCCCGAAACTCGATCCCGGTGAGGGTGTCGAAGAGGCCCTCGGCCTGGTTCCGGCCGACGGCGCTGAGCGGCCGGCGGGCGTCGGGCCCGGTCCAGTCCTGCTTCGCTATCGCGTGGGCGTGCCGGAGCAGGACGAACATTTGCTGCCCCTTCCCGGACGAGAGCGTGTTTCTGCGGGCCAGCATTGGCGCCACGGTCGGCAGCCGAGACGCGCAACGGCGCAACAAGTTCCGGTTCGCCTCGGCGGACTCAGTCGGAGGTCGGCGGGCCGGGTGCGGGTTCGGGGGTGCGGAAGATCTGCTGCTGACCGCGTGCTTGCTCAATGCGGTCCTCAAATTCGCGCTCCGCGTCCTCGATGTCGGTGGTAGGCGGGGTGGGGGTCCCGGGCGCACCCAGTCCGGGGTCTGCGGCGTCGATCTCGTCGGAACCCGTGTGCGTGATCGGCAGGAACGGTTCGTTCATGGACACGGATTCATCCTGCCGCGACACCGGGGAACCGCCAAGTGGAGCGACCTGGCCGTCGAACGATCGGTGGCGGGATGAGGCGGTTGCGTCGACACCCCGCGCCTGCTCGAGTTCCGCGACACTTGTCGACTCAGGGTGTATCCGCCGGCGACACCCCGAGCACACGGCGTCACCGAGAAGACCGGGGCCAGTCCGCGAGGTATGACTCCCACTCGGCCAATGGTCCGGAGGGGTTCGCGTGCCGTTCCGACGATCCCAGAGGCGGGTTGGCGCCGATCGCGAGATCGACCAGGGCGTGGGCGACGGTGAGCACACTGAGGTGGTGACGGTGCGCGACGCGGAGCAGTTCGTCGAATGCCTCGGTCTGGCTGCAGTGGCGTAATGCGATCAGGATGCCTTCCGCAACCGACAGTGTTTCCCGTCCATCCCGCGCATGGTTGAGGCCCACCCCGGCGTGCCCGGTAATCGGGTGGGGTTCGGGCATCGTCGTCATGGGCCTCATCTCCGCACTGTGGCCGCACTTCCCGTCCTCGACTGCGCGTACCAGTCTCGGCGTACCCGCGCTGGGTGTCGTTCACACCCCACCGGGTGACGGTCGCCTGCGCCTTCTCGGCGACGGGCGCGCGCATGGATTCGGGCACGAGTGACCTTTCGTCTCTCGGCGCCCGGTAATTTTCGTCAGATGGCGTCGGGGAAGGTGTTCAGCGGGGTTACCAGCGGGAACGTACGTTCATCGGGCGGTCTGGGCTCCGGGTGGTGGTTTGACCCGGTCGGCGGGCTCGGCAACGATGCGTGTGTTGGATTGCAGCGGCGCAGTCTCGTCACGCCCCGCGGCACCACATTCTGGATCCGGCCGCACCGAGCAGGAGAGCACCGGATGACCTTCACTGAGCCCGACCTCGACCCCGACGTCGCCCAGGCGCGGCTGTTCCGCGACCTGCTGCACGAGGAGATCGCGGTGCTCACCGCCCGGATCGACACCACCCGAGCACGGGACGGCCGGCTCGGCGCCGAGGACCCGGAGTCGCGTGCGAGGCTCGGTGAGGCGCGTCAGCTGGTGGCCCGACTCACCGCCCGATATCCCGAGCTCCGCGATACCGGCCGCCCCACCAGTTAGTTGCCGGTGACCGGCATAGGGGATCAGCGCCGGTGAGGTGCCGTCGGCGGGGGTCTGCGCGGGGCGACGGGTCGAACCGCCCGGGGAGGCCGCGTAGCCGAGTACACCCGTTGAGGGCGCTGCCTCAGCCCCGGCGTGACGCCGTGTCGTCGACCTGTTCGTAGCGGTCGTCGAATCCGTCGGTCACGATCGTTCGGTGACCGGATGCGGGGCGAGTGAGCGCCCGGAAGAAGAGCACGAGCAGCGCTGCCGCGGCGTGTAGAACCAGCGTCACCATTGTGATCACGAAGCTTTCTGTCGAACCGCACGTCCTGGACCCACCGGCGACCTCACGATCCCAGGTCTGTGCCCGCAGATTTACGGCTGGAAGAGTAGCTGGCCGCTTCCTCGCTGGTGCGAGTGGGTCGCCCGCTGCCCCGATGGGGCCTCACAATACTGCCGCGACATGCCCGATTAGCGGTAATGGGTCATGGTGCGGAGAAAAATGCGGAAGCTGGTAGGTAGCTGGTGGTCCCCCGCCGGGCCCCGAACGAAGAAACTCCAGCCCGCGGTACGTGTGAGCAGGCGTGTGATGGTGGTGCTGACCGTCCCGTCCGCAGTGAGCTCGAGCAGGGCTGTGCGGTCGGGGTCCTCGAGGTGCGCCCAGAGGGTGTGGTAGCCGATCTGCTGGGGATGAACGGTAATGGTGGTGGACGGAATCCAGTTGGTGAAGGTGACGTGCCGGATCAGAGCGATTCCGGTCGACCCGGTGGTACGTAGTTCGAGGTTCCTCCAGCCGTGGGTGCCGCGTTCGGTGAGTTCGGTGGCCCCGATGTCGAGTAGGTCGTGTGGCGGGCAGGCGGTGGGGAGATCCAGGACCAGCCGGCACAATCCCATGGGCCCACGATAAGTGCCGAGGCACGATCTGGCAGCGGAGATCGGTAATGCCTGCGGTCGGCGCCTGTCGTGGAGACGGTGGGATTGTGGAACCCGTAGGGCGGCCGGTAGTAGGGGGTGCCGTCGACGCCGTAGTTGTCGAGTTGTCGCGGAGGAAGTTCCGGGCCTTGGTCAGTTGCTCGGCGCCGCCGGAACCGGAGGAGCTTGGTCAAGTCGGGGTGGTCTCAGGTGTGGTTGGCGAGCTGGATCTGGGATTCCCACCGGGGGGCGGCGCTGTACGGATCGAGGACCGCGGGCGTCGGGACGGGAACGAGGACGGCCCCGAAGACCCCTGACATTGCCGTTCCCCACCTCCGAGGGGTGGAGGTGGGGAACAGCAACGCCGCGGATGGGGGGACGCGGCCGTATTCGGTGGGCGGGATGTCACGGGTGGGTCACCGTGGTGTGGAACGGGTTCGGGCGCCCCGCGCCGCATCCCGTCGGTGCGGGGCGCCCGGGGGTCAGACGGTCTGGGTGGAGGATCCGGTGACCCACTGGATGGACTGGATGAGGGCGTCGAGCAGGCTGGTGGTGGGGGTCTTGACGACGAAGTGCAGGACGTCGAGCAACATGGGAATCTCCTTGATTTTCGTTGGGCCGGGATCGGCCCCGGGGTGGGGTGGGAGCCGACGCTCCTAGAGGGTGATCGGGGGTCCGTAGGCGGCGAAGGAGTCGTCGGTTTCCTTGGTGGAGGCGGTCCACTGCGAGTAGGTGCGCAGCGACACCGGGCCGCCGGCGCCGTTGATCTGGAAGTGGATGTTGTCGAGGTTGATGTTGCCGTTTCCGGTGGTCATCGTCTTCTTGTTGAGCGAGATGGCGACGATCTGGCCGGGCCGGATCGGGACCACCCAGTTGCCCTCGAGCGGGGTCTGCACGGACATGGACAGGGTGGGCAGGCCGCCGACCGGGAGGGCGAGGGACTGCTGCGGGGTGATGCCGACCTTGCCGCCGAGGGACAGGCCGTTGGAGACGTCGAGCATGTAGCCGACCTCCACCCCGACGTCGACGGTGCCGGCGGTGATCGGGGTGCCGCCGGAGGATTTGATCGCGGTGTTGCCGCCGAAGAAGACGTCCTTGTCGAACGGGGTGCCGTTGAGCGGGATCACGTCGTTGAGCCACTGGCCCGTCTGCGCGATCTCGAGGTTCGTGCCCAGCACCGTGGTCTTGGTGGCGGTGCTGTCGGCGATCGGGATCACCGCGGCGTTCGCGGTGCCGGTGCCGAGCCCGAGGGTCAGGGCGGCGAGGGAGAGGAGGGTGGCGGTCCGGGCGGGGGAAAGGATCCGGCGCAGCCGGGATGTGTCATGTCGTGTCTCTCGTGAGGACGGTCGCCCCGGTGCGCCGAACGCCTTCCGGGCGGACCATCGGGGAGGGTGTGACCGTGAGGACCAGCGAATCCACGGCTGAACTGGGCGAACCATCGCTATACTACGTGCGTCGACTTCGCGACCGGGCGGGCTCGGCAACGGTGGAGGCAATGCACCTACAACTGCTCGTCGATACGGGACGGCGCGTGCGGACATGCGCCGGCCCGCGGGTATGCCCGTGCCCGCGATCGGGTCGCGATCGACGCCTACCCCGATTGCGGCGAAGACGCGGCATCACGCTTACCCATTCACGCCGACCGGAACGGTCGCAACGTCGAAGCCCCGCGCGACGGTGCTGCCGGTCATCCAGGGGCCGTGCGGCGCAGGCGTGAGCGAAAGACGTGCTCGAGATGAGTGAATCGGATACGACGCAGGAATCGGCTCCCGAGCCCCACACCGCGGAGGCCGCGAAACCGGCGGCCGAAAGGGACTGGTGGAAGCGCCACTATACGTTCACCGGAACGGCTGTCGGGCTGGTGTTTTTGTGGTTGTCGATGACCCCGTCGCTGCTTCCACGTGGGCCGCTGTTCCAGGGATTGGTCAGTGGAGCGGCGGGCGCCATCGGCTACGCGATCGGGGTGTTCGCGGTGTGGCTGGTGCGCTACATGGCCTCGAAGAATGCCAGCCCGCCCGCGCGGCGGGTGGCGTGGATCGTGCTGATCGTGGTCGGTGCGGTGGGCACGATCGCGATGATCGTCTGGTTCCACGTGTGGCAGGACCACGTGCGCGACCTGATGGGTGTGCCGCGGCTGAGCAGGTACGACTACTTGCTGACACCGGTGCTCGCGCTTGTGGTGTTGTTCGTTCTGGTCGAGATAGGCCAGCTCATCGGCAAGCTGATCCGATTCCTGGTCCGGCAACTCAATCGTGTTGCTCCGCCTCGGGTTTCGGCGGTAATTGCGGTGCTGCTCGTGGCGGGGCTGGGCATCGCGCTCCTCAACGGCGTGGTGGTGCGGTTCGCGATGCACACGCTCAATGCGACCTTCGAGGCGGTCAACAACGAGCAGAGCCCGGACACCCCGCCGCCGGCGTCGCCGCAGCGCTCGGGCGGCCCCGACTCGTTGGTGTCGTGGGACTCACTGGGGCACCAGGGCCGCATCTTCGTCGACGGGGGGCCGACCACAGCGCAGCTGACGGAATTCAACGGCGCGCCCGCGGTCGAGCCGATCCGGGCCTACGCCGGCTTGAACTCGGCCGACGGGATCCAGGCCACCGCCGAGCTGGCCGCGCGCGAACTCGAGCGCACCGGTGGGCTGCAGCGCAAGGTGGTAGCGGTCGCTACCACGACCGGCACGGGCTGGATCAACGAGGCAGAGGCCGATGCGGTCGAGTACATGTTCAACGGCGAGACCGCGATCGTCAGCATGCAGTACTCGTTCCTGCCCAGCTGGCTGTCGTTTCTGGTGGACAAGCAAAACGCGCGTCAGGCCGGGCAGGCGCTGTTCGAGGCGGTCGACCGCCGGGTCCAGGCGCTGCCGGAGGGCCAGCGACCCAAGCTCGTAGTGTTCGGCGAAAGCCTCGGATCGTTCGGCGGCGAGGCGCCGTTCCTGTCACCCAACAACATCGAGGCCCGCACCGACGGCGCCCTGTTCAGTGGTCCGACGTTCAACAACACCATGTGGGAGGACGTCACCACCCACCGTGATGACGGCTCACCGCAATGGCTGCCGATCTATCAGCAGGGCGACAACCTTCGGTTCGTTGCCCGCCCAGACGACCTGGGACGGCCCGGCGACCTGTGGGCAACTCCGCGCGTGGTGTACCTACAACACGCCTCCGACCCGATCGCCTGGTGGAATCCCGCTCTGCTGTTCACCAAGCCGGACTGGCTACGTGAACCGCGCGGCTACGACGTCCCCGACGACATGCAATGGATTCCCGTCGTCACGTTTCTACAGGTCTCGGCCGACATGGCCGTGGCGATCGACGTCCCCGACGGGCACGGCCACCGCTACGTCGACGACGTCGCCAACGGCTGGGCCGCCGTCCTCCAACCACCCGGATGGACACCGGAGAAGACCGAACGGCTGCGGCCGATCATGCGCGCCGACGAATGAGGCGATTGGCGTTGCCGCGGTGACCAATCGGCGGCCGAAGATCGTCTCCCGCCAAGCGAGAACGAGTCGTCACCGAACACCAGCGGGGACGCGCCGGGCGCACGGGGGTCGCCACCGCACCGTGCGGGTGGGAAACCCGCGCCCGACGCTGACAGACGGGCCAGTGTCGAACGCGACGACCCCAGTGTCAGATCAGCCTTGACGATAGTGGCGCGGCGGCCGAGCACCGAGACCGGTGACTGGGCCGCGCAGATTCCCCGCCCCGGAGGCGGGGTACCCCTGTGCACGTCCGGATCGTTCACACTCACAAACGTCGTTCCGACGACACAAGCGTGGGGACACACATGGAATCATCAACAGCACCGCCCGAGCGGCCACCGACATCGACGAAACCGCCACCGCCACCCTCGGCGCCATCAGTGGCGCCGTCATCGGCAGTGTCGTCGGCACGATCAAAGGCGCGGCCGAAGGGGCCACCACCGGCGCCCGCCGCGGCAGCCACTCCACACCAGCGGCCGCGCTGACCCTGGTGGCGATCGCCCTGACCGGAATCGCGCAATGGCCGATCGTCGCCGTCGCCGGCGCCCCGACTCCGACGCAGCGGTCCGCCGGCCCGGCCCGATCAGCGGGCGGCGTCGTCGAGAATGGTGGTGGTGCGCTCGACGAGCCGCGGGACGTACCGAGTCGAGGAATACTCGTGCATCGCAGCTATGCATGAAACCTGAATGTCCTGAGGGCCTGCGACAAACTCTCGAGTTGGGGATTCAGGCAACCGTCGTGCACGGACCACCCGTGTTGGTCAGGCGAATCGGATGATCGAGAGGACTCCGACGACCAGGCAGTAGACGGCGAACGGGATCAACGTCTTCGTCGCGAAGTAACGGGTGAGAAACTTCACGGACAGGAACGCCGCGACACCCGCGACGAGTGCCCCGACAAGAATCTGTCCGTGGATGCCCGCCCCTTGCGGGCCGGCGAGGGTGGGCAGTTTGAGAACCCCGGCCGCGAGGATGACCGGGGTGGCCAGCAGGAAGGCGAACTTGGCGGCGTCCTCGTGACTGAGTCCGCGGAGCAGGCCGCCGACGATCGTCACGCCCGAGCGGCTGATTCCGGCCAGCAGCGCCAGGCTTTGGATCACCCCGATGCCCGCCGCTTCCGGATAGTTCAGGGCGTCCAGGGGGCGTTCGCGCGGCCGGTCCGGCAGTGCCTGTCCCCCTAGAGTGGCCGGCTCAACCGCCGTGGCGGCCCGCCGTCGCAGGACCTCGCCGGCCGCGAGGACGACCCCGTTGATCGTCAGAAAGACTGCCGCAGCGAGCGGTGTGGCGAACAGGGTGCGCAGGGGGTGTTCGAGAACCAGGCCCAGGACCCCGACCGGGATGGTGGCCACGATGATCAGCCAGGCCAGTCGCTCGGTGGAGGTCTCGATTCGTCGGGTACGCACCGTGGTGACGAACGCGCCGATGATCGCCACCCAGTCCCGGGCGTAGAAGATCAGCAGCGCGACGGCCGTCGCGACGTGCAGCGCGACGATGAAGGCGAGGAACGGGGTACCGGAGTCGGAGTCGCCCTCGGTGACCAGGGCCTCCCAGGATCCGCCCAACCAGGCGGGCAGCAGGACCGAGTGGCCGAGACTCGAGATCGGGAACAGCTCCGTCACACCCTGGAGGGCGCCGAGGACGATCGACTGGGGGTAAGTCAGTGCAGACACCCGGACAGCATGGCCGCCGCGGTGACGATCGGCAACCCGGACGGCACCCGTTGACTATTAGGCCGGGCACACCTCGGGGACTGCAGGACAAGGGGTTTGGCGTGCACCCACAGAGATGGCAATCGGACGATACGTGATGATCGTTGAGAATTTACTGAGAGCGGCCACGGTTTCCGGGCATTCGGGACTATTCGGGCGGAATGAACCAAACAGTTTGTGACGCAACACTTCTCGATGCCCGTTTCCGGATTGTTATATTCCGGGTCGCCGGGCGGTGGACGTTGCCCGTTCGTCGGGTGTTCACCGATGAGGGTGACTCTGTCCCGGGATCGAATCGCCGGTCCTGGCCCACGCCACACCCTCCCCGACAAGTTCCACCCGGATGCGTCATCGCACCGGGGCGACCGTCCTCACGAGAGACACGACATGAACCAGGACAGCACATCCCGGCTGCGCCGGATCCTTTCCCCCGCCCGGACCGCCACCCTCCTCTCCCTCGCCGCCCTGACCCTCGGGCTCGGCACCGGCACCGCGAACGCCGCGGTGATCCCGATCGCCGACAGCACCGCCACCAAGACCACGGTGCTGGGCACGAACCTCGAGATCGCGCAGACGGGCCAGTGGCTCAACGACGTGATCCCGCTCAACGGCACCCCGTTCGACAAGGACGTCTTCTTCGGCGGCAACACCGCGATCAAATCCTCCGGCGGCACCCCGATCACCGCCGGCACCGTCGACGTCGGGGTGGAGGTCGGCTACATGCTCGACGTCTCCAACGGCCTGTCCCTCGGCGGCAAGGTCGGCATCACCCCGCAGCAGTCCCTCGCCCTCCCGGTCGGCGGCCTGCCCACCCTGTCCATGTCCGTGCAGACCCCGCTCGAGGGCAACTGGGTGGTCCCGATCCGGCCCGGCCAGATCGTCGCCATCTCGCTCAACAAGAAGACGATGACCACCGGCAACGGCAACATCAACCTCGACAACATCCACTTCCAGATCAACGGCGCCGGCGGCCCGGTGTCGCTGCGCACCTACTCGCAGTGGACCGCCTCCACCAAGGAAACCGACGACTCCTTCGCCGCCTACGGACCCCCGATCACCCTCTAGGAGCGTCGGCTCCCACCCCATCCCCGGGGCCGATCCCGGCCCAACGAAAATCAAGGAGATTTCCATGTTGCTCGACGTCCTGCACTTCGTCGTCAAGACCCCCACCACCAGCCTGCTCGACGCCCTCATCCAGTCCATCCAGTGGTTTACCGGATCCTCCACCCAGACCGTCTGACCTTCCGCATCGTGCATCCACATCTTCATTGATGGCGCCACACTGATACGACACCGACGAGCCGGACTCCACGTCCGCGGCCGCTGTTCCCCACCTCCACTCGGAGGTGGGGAACAGTTGCCTAGGTTTGCCGGCGCAGCGTTGCCGCAAGGCATAGGCGGTGATCTCGTAGGTGACCACCAAGGGCGACAACACCGCGCGAGAGTGCGATGTCGGCGTGATGGATCAATCGGGCGAGTATCTCCGTCGCCTCGGTTCGCCGGTGAGGACGTCCGTCATCCGCGCGAGCTCGCTTCCTACTTCCGCTCGCGCATCATCGGGGGTCGGTTGATTTCCATGCTCGGCCGCGGCAGCCTCTCAGCATTCTCACAGCGCGTGGTCCGGACACTGGGACTATGGCTGGCACGCTCGACCCTGCTCACCTGATTGGTGACGGAGATTCGCGCAGAGGCATCGGCACCGGAGACTGCGGTCTAGATCCTCTCGGTGGGTGTTCTCGTCGAGTGGGGCAGGCACGGGGACTCCGCAGTGTCGTCGGAGTTCGGGAGTGTGCCGTTCTCGGCGGTCCGATGTTGCATCTTGCCGCGTCGAACGACACCGCTACCGACCCCGGGCGTCGGCGGAGGCCTGTAAACTGCGGCGCCGGTTAGCGAAAGCAGGTGCTCGCGCTCTGAGGTGAGGTCGCCAGTACTCCAGGTTGTTCGGAGGACATCGTGAAGGTTATCCGCAGACGTGTCGGTTTCGCTGCGGGGTGCGTGGCGGTAGCGGTGGTCGTCGTCACCGCGTGCGGAGAGTCCGACAACACCGCGCCGACCGGCGGGGGCCCGTCCGGTCAGCAAACCGTATCGACCTCGGCCGGACCGAACCCGAATTCCCCCGAGAACAGCCCGGCCGGTGATCTCCCCGACAACCAGGCGTGCGTGCCGTTCACCCCGCCCCGGCTACCTCCGTCTTACGCCGCGCGGTTTCTCGTACCCGGTTCCGGCTGGGAACCAGTCCCCATCGGTCGAGCAGGACCAGTCCCCACGTCACCTGCACGGCCGCGGTAATTCCACCAGCACCGCCCAGGACTGGACCACGCGTTCGAGGACTTCGCTGCCGATCAGCACCGCCCACTCGTCCGGGCGGCGGCCCGGACTCGGAGCGGCGATTGGCGGTGGCGTCAACCTCGTCGTGGCTGCGTGAGCGCCGCACCCCTGGTGAACTGATACGAGAACTGGCTCTACACGCGACATCCGCCGTCGAACACGCAACCGGACCTGAGCCCTTTCACCCCTGACCTCTCACGCGGGGCGACGTCACCGCACCACGCATTGCCCGTTCTACCCGCCCCCCGCCGATGCGCTGCAACCCGCCTGGACTCCGGGGCGCACCGGCAGCGGCGGCACGCCCCTGTCCTACCCCGTCCGTGTTCCAACCCGATCCCGACCAGTATTCGACCGGTTCGTGCGCCTCGAACACGCGCGGGGACGAGCGACGGGCGGTTCCGGACCGGGTTTGGCTGTTGTCGCGGAAATTGTTGCGGCACACCGTGGATCCAGTCACATCGCCGGTAACGAGGACGGGGTACCGAAGTGATGGTCATCGTTCCGATGGGTGGGCCTTTCAGGGACGGCGAGTCGGCCATGAGCCGGTAACCGCACCGCGAACCCGTCTCGATGCCATCGGCGCCGCATGTCCACCGTGAGGACGGGCCGGGCGAGAGCGCTTCTGCGAAGAAGAGCACAACCGTGCGGCGAGCACGAGGAAAGAGAACGGTGTGATCAGGTTGTCTCCGCACCGAGCTCGATGGCGTCGGCCTGGCCGTAGTCGGCGTCCTTCGCGGTGAGCATCGGTACGGCGTCCAGATCTCGTGTGCGCAGACCCCGCGAGCAGTTCGAACCCGTTGAGCCCGGGCGGAATCGAGGACGATTACATCGAAGCCATCCTCGATGGCTCGCCACGATCCCCCGGTGCCCCCGGCCGCCGTGACGACCATGATGCCTTCGAGTTCGGGGCCACAGCGCCAGCGCCGTCCTCACAAGTCGCGGTTCGTCGTCAACCACTCGCACTTTGATGAAACCGTCCCTCGAAGACGATGCCGCATGGGCCCAGATCAATGACAACTTCCTCCATCCGATCAACGTTCGGGTTTGCCCGTACGTGCCGATCGGGTGCTCCGCACGGTCTTCGTGTGGAGGGTGATGCCCCGCTCGCGGGGGGCGGGCCACCACCACATGGCGGGCCCGACCGTTCCGGTTCAGTGCCAACGGCGGAATGAGAAATCGCGGTACCCGAAGAAACTGGCGGTCGCAATCATGGCGGTGATCGCGATCTGTGTGGGAATCGGCGACAACCCGAGCAGCGACACAGCAACCGTCATCAGTGAGATGTTCAGGGCGAAGGCACTGAAGTTGACCACCACGAACCGCGACAGGTCGCGCAGGACGTGGCCGCGCACCCGAAACACGAGATAGCGGTACATCGCGAAAGCGCACAGCACGCTGCATAGGTAGGCGGCAACCAGGGAGAAGTGGTATCCGAGCCGCGCGCCCAGCGTCAGCTGCCAGATGATGAACCATGCCGTACCGAGCGCAGTATTGAACCCGCCGACCAGCAGGAACGCCAGTCCGCGATGCTTGACGATCCGGAGCAAGGGCCCGGGGGTCCGCGATGTGCCGTGCGGTTTCGGCGAACGCTCCGGGGTGTCGGGCTCCGTCATGATGCGCTCCGAAGAGCACCCGCCCCGTGTGTCTGCATTCGTCGCCTGCCGTCACCGAACCATCTCGCGAGTGTCTCCCTCGCCGGGGTGATCCTTGGTACACCTTGATCCCACCTATGCGGCCGCCATCCAGTCTTCTCGGCCAGAATGATCTCGCGCATGTGGGGAGTGTTCCAGTCTCGGGCGGGTAGGGGCGAGATGCGGCCCGTGTCGTTGTGCAGATTATCGATATTCGCAGCATTCGCGGTGCTAATCTGGCGCAAATTCGATCCTCGACCGAACGGTAAGGGGCTGGCCGTGAGTGATGCCGTCGTCCGCACGTCGACCGGTATCGAACGCCCGCGACGGATGTAGGCGGGTGCCGAAATTGTCCGTGGTGATCCCGGCGTACAACAATGCCGCCGTCATCGAGGACACTGTCGTCTCAATTCTCAAACAGGACTATGCCGACTATGAATTGATCATCTCCGATCATTCCTCCACCGACCGCACGATGGACGTACTGCAGCAGTTCGAGCATCACCCGTTGGTGTCATTGCACACGACGACGGCCGGTGGTGGCGCCCAGAAGAACTGGCGCAGGGTCAGCGACGCGGCGAGCGGCGAGTACATCAAACTGGTGTGCGGGGACGACGTCCTCTACCCGGGCATGCTGGCCGCGCAGGTGCGGGCGCTCGATGCCCACCCGTCGGCGGTCGCGGTGTCCTCGCGGCGCGACATCCTCGACGCGCACGGTGTGCCGATCATTCGTGGCCGCGGACTGCAGGGACTCGCCGGAGTGGTCTGCGGGGTCGATGCGATCCGCCGCACTATCCGTCTGGGCACCAACGTATTCGGCGAACCGGTCTGCGTGACGCTGCGCCGCGACGCCCTCGAGCAGGCCGGCGGCTGGGACGGCCGATTCCCCTATCTGATCGATATGACTTCGTACTCCAACCCGCTGCTCCAGGGCGACCTGGTGGCGCTCGATCAGACCCTGGCCGGCTTCCGGGTGACGGCGACCCAATGGAGTGTCGCGCTGGTCAACCAACAGGCCAGTCAGTCCAAGGCGTACAACAGGTGGTTCCAGGCGCAGGTACCCGACCGGATCAGCACAGCCGATCTGTGGCTCGGGAACCGACGTGCAGAGGTGATGGCTCTCGAGCGGCGGATGTTCTATTCCCTGTTCCGTTCGCGACTTCGGCCACCTGTGCAGGAGCACGGTCATGGCTGATCCGAATGGTGTGGACACCCTGCACACGATCTCGGTCGTGATTCCGGTCTATCGCGGCGAGAACACGATCGCGGAGCTGGTTGCGGAGATCGAACGCTCCACCACCGCGTCCACGACACCGGACGGACACCCCTATGTGGTGTCGGAGGTGGTGCTCGTTCACGATCACGGCCCCGATCGGTCCGATCGTGCACTTCTGGAGCTCGAGCTGACGAAGGATTTCCTCCGAGTGATGTGGCTGAGCCGCAACTATGGCCAGGACGCAGCCACTATCGCGGGGATGACCGCCTCGAGCTGCCGCTGGATCGTCACGATGGACGAGGACGGTCAGCACGACCCCGCGTTCATTCCGGCGTTCCTCGACGCCGCGCTGCGCAGCCGTGCGGATCTGGTCTACTCGGCGCCGAGTAACCCGCCACCGCACTCGTTTCTGCGGAATCTCACATCCAGGGCGGCCAAGAAGACATTGGCATCGCTGTTCGCTGTCCCCACGTCGGTACAATTCCAAAGTTACCGGCTGATTCGCGGTGATGTCGGCCGCAAACTGGCCGATATCACCGCCTCCGGCGTCTACCTCGACGTAGCGCTGTCCTGGGTGATCGGGAGGACCGCGACCACACCGGTCGTCTTGCGGTCGGAGGGCAGGGCTGAGTCGGGGTACACCTACCGGAGTCTGTTCTCGCTCTTCTGGAAGATGGTTCTCTCCACCGGAACCCGGGGACTGCGGATCGTCGGTGTGCTTGGTCTGCTGCTCGCGACGCTCGGGTTGGTGCTGGCGATCGTGGTGACCGTGGGAGCCTTGCGCGGCGAGGAGGACCCGGAGGGATGGGCGTCGCTGATGGTGGTCGTGCTGCTCTGCTCGGGTGCGATCTTGTTTTCCCTCGGCATGATCGCCGAATATCTGGGCGTGGTGCTGCACGTGTTGATCGGCCGTCCCCTCTACCTGACGGTCGACCCGCCTCACTCCTCGCCCCGTTCCATGCCGCACTCATCGGATTCACACGATCCGGTTTCCCGTGGGACAGAGCATTCGGAGGATGCGCCGTGATCGAGCCACGCATTCCGTTCAGCAGGCCATACCGATCCGCGTCCGAACTGACGAACCTCACCGCCGTGCTGCATTCCGATCACACGCACGGTGACGGACCCTTCACCGCGTCGGCCACCGCCAAACTTACGGCGATCACCGGCGCGGCACACGTACTGGTGACCACCTCATGCACTCATGCGCTCGAAATGGCAGGCCTGCTCCTCGAACTCGGTCCGACCGACGAGGTCATCTTGCCGAGCTTCACCTTCCCCTCGGCGGCCACCTCTGTGGCGTTGCGCGGCGCGACCTGCGTGTTCGTCGACATCGATCCCACCACCGGAAACATCGACCCGGCGGAGGTCGCCGCCGCGATCACGCCACGAACGAAGGCGATCTACGTTATGCATTACGGCGGGGTTGCCGCCGACATGGACGCACTGCTGGCCATGTCCGCGGAGCACGGCCTGTCGCTGGTCGAAGACAACGCACACGGACTCGGTGCCCGCTGGCGGGACAGACAGCTCGGAACTCTAGGGACACTGGGGACGCTGAGCTTTCACGACACCAAGAACATCCATTGCGGTGAGGGCGGCGCACTTCTCATCAGCGACGCGGTGTTGCTCGAACGCGCAGAGATGATCCGCGAAAAGGGCACCGATCGTGCCCGGTTCCTGCGCGGGCAGGTCGACAAATACGTGTGGCAGGAGATCGGTTCGAGCTATCTACCCAGCGAGTTGAACGCCGCCGTTCTCGATTCGCAGCTCGACGAGTTCGACACCATTCAGGCGGCCAGACAGCGCGTGTGGGATGGGTACGCACGGGCGCTTCCGGAATGGGCGTCGGCGAACCGCGTCCAACTCATGTCGACTCCGGTCGAACGCGAGCACACCGCGCACCTGTTCTACCTCCTGGCGCCGACGCCGCAGGACCGCGACGACCTCATCGAACATCTCCGAGCACGAGGAATCTCGGCGCCGTTCCACTACGTGCCGCTCGACTCCAGCCCTGCGGGGCTGAAGTTCGGGCGGGTTCACTCTCCGTGTACGCGCACCGCCGACTTCTCGGCCAGGTTGATCCGATTGCCGCTGTGGGCGGGCATCACGGACTCGCAGATTGACCGGGTCGTCCTCGGCGTCACCAGCTTTCGCGCACGGGGCTGACCGACCCGGCGGTGGCGCCTGCTGTCAGGAGTGAACCATCTCGGGCGTAGCTTTCTCCTGTTCATGCTGTTCACGACGGCGGTTCCGCACGAACAGCCATTGCAGCGCGGCGATACCCAGCAGCCCGGCGGCGGCGGTGGCGGCTCCGATCAGGTGTCCGGGTGCCTCCCAGCCGACTACGAGCTCGGTATCCGTGGTGCCGGCGGGCACGTCGACCGCGACGAAGGTGCCGTCCACCGTGGTGAAGTCGACAGGTTCGCCGCCCAGTGTTGCCCGGTACCCCGGCCAGGCCAGTCGCGCGAATACCACCTTGCCTCCCGTGTCGGAGCTGACCCGCAGGGTGCTGGTTTCATTGGTCTCGGACACCGACTCGGCGGTCACCCCGTCGGTGTGTGCGATCCGCCCGTTCACACCCGAGATGGGTCCGCCGACCCGTTCGAGGACGAAGACCTGGTCCTGGACCTGCGGGTAGTCCACCCACGTCCACCCGGACGGCGCAGCCGACTGCCGAATGTCGGGGTACTGTGCGCGCTGGAGCACAACCCGATCGAGTTTCATCAGGTCGGCGAGGGTTTTTCCGGTCGTCGGTTCCGCAGTGAAGAGCCACCGCATCGCTTCAGGGCAGGTGGACCCGTCCCAGCGCATGCACAGTAGGGACGAGAAGGCCGCATAGCCGACCGGCGTGTAGGCGTTGACGTAGTCGAGCTCGAGGTCTTTCGCGTAATTGCCGAAGACCAGCGCCTTGTAGGCGCCGTCGAGGGTTTCCTCCTCCTTCTTCACCAGAGTGCGGTCACCGAGCTGGAGGGTCGAGCCCGCCCACTCGGGAAACGCGGCCTGCGCCTGCGCCCGGCTGCCGGGGAGGTTCCACGACAGCGGATGCGGGCTCGCCATCAAAACCTGGATGAACAAGACCGGCAAAACCGAAACCATCAGCAGGCCGCATACCGCGGCGGTCCCGAACCGGCGGACCACCCACAACGCGAGCGCACCGACCACGAGGATCGCCACCGCCCACGCCACATGACGCTTGGTGACCGCTGGCTGCGACGACGCCGCCCGGACCACCATCACGACCACCAGGACCGCCGCCGCCGTGGATCGACCTCGCAGGTCGCTGGTGGTGCCGTGCCTGCTGAGCAGCACGCACAGCAGGATCAACGCGCCGAGCGCCACCATCGGCAGCACCCGGGCAGGCCAACGCAGAGGACCCATCACCCCGGGACCCGCGCTCCACAGCAGGGCGACGATCAAGAAGACCGGCACCGCAGAGATTTCCCGCAGGGACGACCGGACGGCCCCCCAATTGACGAACGCCAACGCCGGGATCAGGAACCAGGCGATATACGTCGACGGGTACGGCTGAATCGTCTCACCCCATGGCAGGACGGGCAGCGTCGAGGGCAGACTGGCGTTGAGCGATTCCGACCACGGGGCGGTGAACACATTGTCGTTGACGATGCTGGTGCCGCCGCGCCAGGTCACCGACGAGGAGAGAACGCCGGGCAGGTAGGTGATCGCCCCGGCCGCGGCCGCGCATCCGGCGGCCATCGCCAGCCGCAGCGGCGGTCTCCAGCGTCGTTGATAGATACCCTCGCCGAGCATCACGCACGCGATCATGACCGCGGACTCGAGGCCTGGGTAGATATAGCCGACCGTGATCGTCAGAAACAGGAAGACGAACACGGGTACGGGACCGGACCTCCCACGCGTGTATCGCACCGAACTCGCCCAGGCGTGTGTAAGCCAGGCAGTCCCGGTCAACGCCGTTACCCACGTCGCCTGATCGTAGAAGAGCACGAAACCGGTGAAAGGGAACGCCGCCCCCGCAACCGCGGCCCACGGTGCCCGCGCCCCGTACTCGAGGCAGATCCGGTATACACCGAGCGCCAGGATGACGGAGAACACCAGTTTGACCACCGTCGCCAGAAGGATCAGGTTGTCGACGGAAGGCGAGATCAGGTTAATCAAGGCCTGCGGCGGATTCCACAGCCCACCCTGGCCCTCGACCGGATAGTTTCCGGCCATCCACTCACCGGGCACGAGCCCGGGGACGAGGTGACCGTTGCGCATCAGGTTGCCGAGCAGGACCCAGTTGGGGACCGCACCCGACTCGGTGTCGTCGCTGTAGAAGAAGCGGTTGTCGGCGAGCACGACCAAAACGAAGCCGGCGATTACCGTCACGACGACGACCGAGCCCCACCGCCAACGCTCATCCCAGAAGGTTGGCGTACGAGAAACGGTCACAAGATAACGATCCTAGCGAGTTCCGAATCCACGGAGCCGCGTCGCGCGTCCGACGCGCCGGGTCGGGTCGGGTCGGCCGACATCAGTGTCAATGGTGTTCTGTCCGGCGGTCGCCCGCCACACCGCCTATGGACTGATGGACATACAAGTTGCGGTGGACCGCACCTGATCGAAATGGGATATCACACTCAACAGCTCCGTCTCGGCGAGGGCCTCGTAGACGGGCCGGGTGATCGGGAGGATGAGGACACGCTGGACCACGAGCGGTCCGGCCAGTGACCGTACTCGCCGACCTAGGCGAGCGGCTGGGCACCACACGAGACCTGTTCTGCATCCCCGAGAGTCATCACGCCACGCGGATGCTTTCGGCGGCGGCTCACTCGAGTGCGGTCAATAGTGCGGTGAGTCTCTGTGTCTCGGTGGCGGGATCGGGTCTGCTTGCTCGCACGGACTGAAGGACGGCGTCGATTCGGCCGTCGAGGACGCTCCACGCCGTTTGGTCGGCGGGGCGCAGTGTCGCCTCGTCGTCGTCCCACGCAGTTTCGAGGTCCTTGATCCGCGCCTTGGCGTCAGCCTGCTGCCCGGCCTGCACCTTGGTGAGCGTGTCCTGGGCGATGGTGCGGAACTTCGCGACCTGTGCCGGTGGGAAATGCGCGGTCGCCTGTCCCGGGTCGAGTGTCGCGGTCACCGGCGGCGTACCGGATTCGTCCTCCTCGCTCGCCACGGTCGCGTGTGGCTGCCCGGCCGCCCAGATGAGCACTGCACCGGTGGTGACCGCGACTGCGGCGTAGTACCCGAGCATGATCCGTTCGCGGGCCGCAGTCGTGGTGACGGTCGGAGTGTGGGTCCGTTCGTGCTCTTCGATGACGTCGCTGCGGGTGAGGGTGAGGTACCCGACCGTCGCGAGGATCGCGACGAGGAAGACCACACTGGTCAGGGCGGTACCCCACCCGAGGCCGTGTTCGGCCGAGGGGGACGCCAGCCAATCGCCGAGGTTCGCCCCCAGCGGACGAGTGAGGATGTAGGCGAGCCAGAACGACAGCACGGCGTTCGCGCCCAGCCGCCAGCCGAACACGATCAAGACGATCAGACCGGCCGGCAGGAGCACCGATACTCCCGGCCCCCAGCCGGTGAGCTCGAGGGTCCAGTCACCCGCGGCCGTGCCGAGCGCAAAGGTGACCAGCACTGCGAGCCAATAGAACAACTCCCGACCAATCGTGACGATGCTGTGGATCGACAATGTCCGCTCCCGGGCGTACCAGACGCCGAAAACGACGGCGAGTGCCCCTGCGAAGATGCTCGTGCTCACCGCGAGCGGAACACCCAGAGCGTCGGTGAGAATGTCCGTGTAGAGCGTGCCGGTCACGCTGAGCACAACAACCGTCAGCCAGTAGGCGATCGGCACGTACCGGTCCAGGCGAAGCTGCCATCCCAGCACCGCGCCAAGTATCACCGTGAAGATGAGGGCGGTCGTGTTCAGACCGACACCCAGAGTCATGTCGATCCAGTCGGCGAAGCTCTCACCCACGGTCGTGCACAGGATCTTGATGACCCAGAACCACACCGTGATCTCGGGCACCTTACTCAGCATCGTGCGCCCAGTCGTGGCAGCCGCGGATCTCGTCGTCTCGGTCACAACCCCCGACCGTAGAGACATGTCGCTGAGCTCGCGCTGAGAGTCTCCGTCACGGCCACACTCGGCATGAACATCGCCGGGCACAGGAACACGTCGAGGTCACCGAAGTACGCCTCCCGCGAGGTGCGGGCAATCATTCGCCGACATTTCCCGGTGAGGAATTCGGGTGCCACCACGAGCAATGTTCCGCCACTTGGTAGGTGAAGAACATCTGGACATCGAACCCGACGGTCTCGTGCACGTTCTCGGGCTCGATTCCGTCGGGACAGCCGGGCACGATCTTCGCTCCCGCCTTCACAATCCCGTCGCCGGGCGCCGTAGCCCACCGCGCGATCGGGATGCAAGCGGTTCGTTCGATGCCACCATCCGTTCACACGTCTCCGGTGGCCCAAGGAAGTCACATGCACTCCGGGCTCAGGCACCACCGGCAGCGTCGGGTGAAGGACACGATCATCCCAAGACGTTGACGGCGCGCGCGAGGACTAGCGCAATGGTGGCCAGCGCCACACCGGATTGCACCAGCATGGCGAGTTTGGCCCACCGGGACAGCGGCATCGTGTCGGTCGGGCTGAATGCGGTTGCGTTGGTAAAGGAGACGTAGAGGTAGTCGGCGAATCGAGGTTCCCAATCCGGGTGGGTCATCGTCGGTGCACTCATCTGCGGGAACAGGAAATCCGGATACTCGTTGAGTCCATGAGCACGGGCAGCGGGACCGCCCCTGTCGAGGTCCCAGTACCAGAGGCTGAACACAATGATATTCGTCGCATAGACGGCGCCACCAGTGGTCAGCAGCCCGACCGCATCGGTGCTGCCGTTGCCCGACACGAGATCGTAGATCAACACGATCACCGAGTAGGCGTTGGCCAAGCTTGCGACACTGATCAGCGCGAGACTCGTCGCGCGCAGCGGCCGCGACAACCGGTCGATGCGCGCCGGATTGAAAGCGATCAACGTCACCAACAGGACCGCCTCGGCCGTGGGCAACAGAAACCGGAACGACAGGTTCAGCCGATCCGGCAACGCCAACTGCAAGCCGATTGCCACCAACACCGCGGCCGACGCTGCCCACCGCGACTCACCCACAGTCATCCGACGCCACGCCGGGACCCCACCGTGCGGATGTGCCTGTTGTCCGTTGCCGTCGTCGCCTCTCGGCCCGTCCGGCCCCGGCGGTGTCGGTGGCGTCCGTGGTGTGCTCACGGAAACATCGTGCGCTCGAACCCCTGCGTTTGTCTCTCGCCGCGAGTGATAGCGATTGGCGACAGCATCCCGAAGCAGCGCGAGACCGTGCCGCTCCGACAGCACAACGGCGGCGCCATGAGCGGCCTTGGTGCGCTCGGTGACGGCATCGGTCACCGCGGTCGGGGCAATGTTGCCGGTATCGAGGCCGAGGAACCCTCAGTGTCACTCACCCGCCCCGTGGTCGAGTGGGGTTGCTGTGTTCGCGGCGCTGGTCACGGTTGTCGCGCTGGTGTTGGTCGGGGTGAGTCAACAGATTGCGCTGACCGTCCAGCCCCTCGAGTACGGCGCCGCCTTTCTGGGACTGTATGCGGGCGCCCATGTCGCGATGAGGTTCCTGGCGCCGTGCGCGGACCCACACCCGGTCCTCTGGGGTCTGCGCCCTGGCGTGTGCCGCAGTCTCCGCGATCATCGGGACGGCGCACGCATCTCCGTACAGTGATGACGTGCCCGATGCCGCCGTGATCATCATCGTCTCCGCACGCCCACGCACCGTCGCTGTGGCGTATCGGGGGTTACGGTGACCCTGTCCGGATTCACGGCGCCATGGTGGCTGCTGTTCGCCGTCGCCGTGGTAGCCCTGCTGGCCGGCTATCTGTGGGTGCAGCGCCTGCGACACGTTCACGTTCTCCGGTTCACCAACCTCGCACTGCTCGAGAAGGTGGCCCCGACTCGACCGAAATTGTCCCGACACGTCCCGACCGCACTTCTTCTGGTCGGGCTTGTGATGCTGACCGTGGCGATGGCCGGACCGACCGCAGCCAAGCGGGTCCCCCGCAACCGGGCGACGGTGATCCTGGTGATCGACGTTTCACTGTCGATGCGGTCGACCGATGTTCAGCCGTCGCGGTTGGCGGCGGCGCAGGACGGGGCGAAGTCGTTCGCGGACAGCCTCACCCCGGGCATCAACCTCGGGTTGGAGTCCTTCGCCGGAACCGCGTCGATGCTGGTGTCCCCGGTTACCGACCACAACGCGACGAAGAACGCCGTCGACCATCTCCAACTTGCCGAGCGCACCGCCACCGGTGAGGCGATCTTCACCGCGCTGCAGGCGATCGACCAGCTCAGTGAGGTGCTCGGCGGCAGCGATCAGCCACCGCCCGCCCAGATCGTTCTCGAATCGGACGGCAAGCAGACCGTCCCCACCAACCTCGACGACCCCCGCGGCGCGTTCACCGCGGCGCGGCTGGCGAAAGAGAAGAACGTTTCCATCTCGACGATCTCCTTCGGCACCACCCACGGCACGGTGGACATCCAGGGTCAGCCGATTTCAGTTCCGGTCGACGACGCCTCGCTGCGGCAGATCGCGGACCTGTCCGGCGGCGCTTTCTTCTCCGCGACCAGCGCCGACGAACTGCAAAGCAGCTACCAGAGCCTGCAAGAACAGATCGGGTACGAAACCCAACTCGGCGACGCGAGCCGACCCTGGCTCATCCTCGGATCGGTGTTCACCGCCCTCGCGGCGGGAACGGCCCTCGTACTCACCCGGCGGCTACCGTAACTGGCAGCGCCGACCGGTGTCGGTGCGGAGCCGTCGGTGTGACCGCGAAACGCACGTGCGCATGGTCCCGCCCGAACCTGGTCGCCAGCTGTGCCGCGGATCGCCTCACACCGGTCGCCGCCGATTCATGTCACACTGATTCGGGTGTTCGATAATCTCGGCTGGGACCACCTGATGATCTTGGCTGTTGCCGCGTTGGTGATCTTCGGTCCCGAGCGTCTGCCTGGCGCACTTCACACCTTTTTCGGCGTCATTCGCAGTGCCCGCGAATACGCGACGAACGTCCAGCAGCTACTCACCGAGGAGTTGGGCCCGGAATTCGACGAGCTGCGCAGGCCGCTGACGGATATGCAGCAATTGCGCGGCCTTACACCCCGGGCGGTCATCGCTCAGCACCTTCGCGGTGGCGACGCGGCCCTGCCCGAGAGCGCCGACCCGCACCATTCCGTATTCCCATCGACCGGTCCCGAAGCGGCCGCATCCAACCCGGCAACAGCACCGTCCGGCGGGCGTGAGGCTCCGCCATACGACACGGACGCCACGTAACCGCTAGCAGCGTCGTCGGGAAACGACGCTTCAGGTGGTCGGCACTCGACTCCGCGGTTTCGAGATTCGGTCGGCTGTGGACAAGTCGAGGCCTCTCGACAGGCAACTCTCCGATTCGGTCCCCGCACCGCCACGCTCAGAGGATCGTGCCTCCCAGGCCGGTCACCGCCGAGGCGCTCCGGGACGGGATATTCGGAATCGTCATCTGGGCTGGGCCTGCTGCGGGAACGATTCCGCCGCGGCCGACAGCACGAGTGCCGCGGTGCGCGCGGTGCAGCTATCGACCGGTCTGAACATGGACGTGGTGCCGATGGCGATGGATTACCGCCCTGTCTGCTCGGTGACCGCTGACCGCTCCCGGGGTCAGTCGACACACGGGACCGTGCCGCCGTCGATAGGTGAGCCCTGATCTGGTGTGGGCGTTGCGGGTGTGCTGGTCGCGGTGGGTCGGGCAGTACCGGGACTCGCTGCTCGTGTCGAGGGTCCGGACTGCATCACGAAATTCTTGGCCGACGCGTTCGAACTCGCCGGTGGCGTGAAGGTTCGCCCGAGAACTATCCGTATGTGGCCGGACGGAAGGGTCCGATCGGGGGCGATATTTAGATCTCCGAGCAGTGCCGACGCGGTGCGGGCGTCGACGTCGGCGCCCGGACCGTAGGTCACCGAGGAATCCGTGCCGTCCCGGGACGTGGCATTACCGACTGTGCCCGCCGCAAAGCCGTCCGCGATCAGAGCCTTCGACACGTCGGTGGCCAAACCCGGTGTTTCGCCGGCATTGACCACGTCGACAGTGCTGGTCGGTGGTTTCGCTGGACTGGTCGTTGTCGGTTCGGGCACTCCGAACGCGGCACGCACCTGTGCTCGGATTGCAGGTATGTCGACGATGTTCACATCCTGGCCGTCGATAGTGTCGTACCGGACGACGGGCAGGGTCTGGAACTCGGTGGTGCTGCCGGCGACCTTTCCCAGCTGCTGGGCATAGCTTCCGATGTCCCACCCCGACGACAGGACGACGTCCTGCTTGGCGACGTCGAGCAGGTTTTGCAGTTTTCCCGGGTTGACGAAGGTCCCCGCCGATTGCAGCTTGTGCATCGCCGACACCAGGAATGCCTGCTGCCGGTGCGTGCGGTCGAGGTCTCCGTTGTCGAGGCCGTGCCGCTGCCTGACGAACGCGAGCGCTTGGGAGGCGTTGAGTGATTGCGGTCCGGCCGGGAAACTGGCACCCGAGTAGTCGTCATCGACGGGATGGTTGAGGCAGACGTCGACCCCGCCGAGCGCCTGCGCCACATCGTAGAAGCCGGCGAGGTTGATTTCGGCGAAACGGTCGATGGGCACACCGAGGAAGTCGCGGACCGTCTGCAACGTTTCCGCGCGGCCGGCCTCGCGGCCCTTCGTTTCGAGGGTCTGCTTGTCGGTCACCCCTGTCGCGGTCAATCGTTGCTCTGTGTAGTACTTCTCGAGGCCGTAGGCTTCCTTGATCTTCACGTGATCGTTGTCGGGGATGCCCTTGACGGGGACGTAGTCGTCTCGAGGAATCGAGAATGCGGTGATCTTGCTGCCGTCGTCAGGCACGTGGAGCAGGATCAGCGTGTTGGTGTTGTACCCGCCCTCCTCGCCGTCGCCGGCGTGCAGTTGGTCGAGGATGGCCTGCGGTAGGTCGTTTCCCTGCTGGTCCTTGCGCGAGTCGAGGCCGATCAGCAGGACGTTCGTGGCCCCGTCCTGCGACCTGGGCCCGTCGCCGAGCGCGTCCGATGTGGTGAGTCCATCGGTGAAGGCCCGCAACTGGTACCAGCCGAAACCCGTACTCACCAGGACCATCAGCGCCGTCGCGGACACGACGATCCGCCAGCCTCGACCCGCGCGCGGGTGCGGTGCCATGCGGTGACTGGGCGCGCCGCGGCGCCGAACCGTGTGGAAGTCCATCTCACCGCCGTACTGGATCGAACGGGTCCCGAAACTGTGGTACCCGGCGCGCCGGCATACGCGCCCCGGTAGGACCGCTGCCGTCGCGAACTCGTCACCCAAACATTATCCGATGCTCCGACAGTAGCTCACGGGCGCTCGCACGCGAGATCGGTCTGCGGGCGGATCATCCAGCTGCGCAGCGCCTTCCGATATCGGATCGGGATGGGTTCGTGACCCGCTCCGTGAATCGCGCGGCGGCTGCGAACCATGGAGGGGGTCACGATCCCGGCAGGCCGGTGTCCACGGGACCGATCTCCGATCGACATTGACAGCAGATTCACAGCCTGGCGGGATCTGGTTACCAGGAAACGCTCCTATGCTCGCGCGGGAAGGGCAATGCATCCAGCGAAGGACCGGACATGACGCACGACGACGCGGCGCGCGAACCAGACGAGGCCACCCGAAGCACACCGACTCCTCCGGGCGGCGACGGCGTGAAAGAGCAGTGGCGGGCATCGCGATTGCTGAGGATCGGGACGCTGATAATCGGAGGACTACTGGTCCTGGGCGTCGGATTCGGCGTAGGCCTGGCGACCGGCCTGTCATGGAACCACGGTGGGCACGGGGGTCACTCGATGCACGGCCACGGGCACCACATGCGCGATGATCAGCGTGGCGGGCCCGATGGGCGCCACGTCGGATCCGGTCCGCAGCAGGGCGAGGACGGTTCGAGGACCGCCCCGACATCGACCACCACCGCGCCGTCGGGGACCGGCACAGCACCGTCGACGACATCGCCGACGCCACCCACACCGTGAGGCGTTCGCTGTCGACGAAAGATGCTCGCCGGCGCGGGCAGTAGGACGCATCGAGTAGCGACCGGGCGCGGACCGGGGTGCGATCCAGTCTGTATGCACCCCGGCGAGGCACCTGACCCCCGGTCGCGAGAGGGCAGTGCAGTGGGCGGAAGAGGCTTGCGCCGCCCAAGGAATACGAGCGCGCTGAGCATGGTGAGCGGGGGCCATCCTACGTGAGAACCTGCATTCGTCGTTGCTCACCGAGTCGCGTCGCCAACGGGGTGCGCTCGCCGGTTTTCTCGCTGCCGCGCGGACCCAAGCCCCGCGGCCGGGCCCACCGAGAGCGAGTTGGTTGCGGAGAATGCGCGGCTGGCCGCGGAACTCGAGCAGGCCAGGGAGGTGAAACCAGACCGGGACCGCCGCCGCCAGGCCTCACACCCACCGAATGTGAAACCGGAACTGGTTGCTCATCAACCGAATTCGGTGTGGTCTCGGGACATCACCAAGTTGCCCGCGCCCGGTGCCAGGCCGAGTCCACCATAGCGGTCCGTCCAGGCTATCCCTTAGGCCTTATCGTGGCACAGCCGATCTCCGTTCCAGTGTCACGACCATCTGACCAACTCGAGAGAGGTTCCGAGTACGCCCCCCCGTATCTGGGTGGCATGGTCGCTGCCCCGGAAGCATGACCCTGGAGAGCGCGGTTCGCGATACGGGCGAAGTCGCGGGCGTCTCGGCCACCGTCCGGCGCCGAGAGGTGGTGGCGGGTGCGGTGCCGATGGCGGCGAACCGTGCGGTGCCGCCAGGAATCCATAGGGTGGCGACCCGCGCAAATCATCCGACGCCGAGCTACCCTGGCCTTGACGGTTTGGTTGTGGCGCAACAAAAGGACCGATTTGTGAAGAAGATGACCGTCCGCGTCGCGGCCGGATGCGTAGCTCTGCTCACTGCTGGTGGATGCGGCGATGACGGTTCGGCCCAGGATTCTGCGCGGGAGGGCACCGCTGCGCCGGCATCGGCTGTGGTGACGTCGACGCCGATCAAACATCTCGTCGTCCTGTTTCAGGAGAACGTGTCGTTCGATCACTACTTCGGCACTTATCCGAAGGCAACCAATACCGATGGCACTCCGTTCATGCCCGAACCGACGACACCGGAAATCGACGGACTCACCCCCGCACTACTGCACCAGAATCCGAATGCCGAGCAACCGCAGCGCCTCCAGCCCACCCAGGCCGGCACGTGTGACCAGGACCACGAGTACGCGGATGAGCAGAAAGCGTTCAACGGCGGCGCAATGGACAAGTTCGTCGAACACACCGAGGTCGCGGACTGCACTAAAGCCCCCAGACTTTACGGCCGTAACGGGCTTGTCATGGACTACTACGACGGAAATACGGTCACTGGCCTGTGGAATTACGCACAGCATTACGCGATGAGTGACAACTCGTTCGGTACCGTCTTCGGACCGTCGACTCCGGGCGCATTGAACCTCGTCTCGGGCCAGACCCACGGCGGTCACGCAGTCACGTCCGACACCCACCAACCTACCGTCGACCCGTCGGTAGTGGCCTCCGTCGACGCCGCCGGTGTCGGCACCGCGATCGAGGATCCAGATCCCGCGTTCGACGACTGTTCCAACGCAAGTCATACGACGCAGAAAAACCTTCTTGCGATGAGCGGTAGAAACATCGGCGACCTCCTCAACGACAACGGCGTGAGCTGGGGTTGGTTCCAGGGCGGATTCCGACCCACGTCCATCAAGAATGATCTGCCGGTGTGCGGTGCCAAGCACATGAGCATCGCCGGCCAGGAATCCACCGACTACAACCCCCACCACGAACCGTTTCAGTACTTTCAGTCGACCAGCAACCCGAAGCACCTTCCGCCGGCGTCGGCCACCGATATCGGGCAGAGCGATCAGGCAAACCACCAATACGATCTGACGGACTTCGACACCGCCCGCACATCGGGAAACCTGCCGTCCGTCAGCTTCCTGAAGGCGCCGAATTACCAGGACGGTCACGCAGGCTACTCCGATCCACTCGACGAGCAGCGTTTCATCGTCGACACCATCAATAAACTCCAGTCCTCGCCGGAATGGAGTAGCACCGCCGTGGTGATCGCGTACGACGACTCCGATGGTTGGTACGACCACAAGACGCCGGACATCATCAATGGATCCCAGGACCAGGCGGTCGATGATCCGGCATTGTGCGGTTCGGCGCCGGTCATCGGTGGGTATGCGGACCGGTGCGGTTACGGTCCGCGACTTCCACTTCTGGTTATCTCACCGTTCAGCAAGGTCAACTCGGTCGACCACACTCGCACCGATCAGACGTCGATCCTCAAACTAATCGAGGACAACTGGAACACCGGCAGGATCGGTGACTCGTCTTTCGATGAGCAGGCGGGCTCGCTCGCCGGACTGTTCGACTTCGCCCACCCGCACAACGACGTCCTCACCCTCGACCCCGGTACCGGCGCCGTCCGATAGCAGTACCGGCCGGCTGACCGATTGCCGCGCGGGTGTAACCACCTGCCCGCACCCAACGATGGCTCTCGTTGCGGTCCCACCGATTGAATCGCAGCACTCACCATGTGTTCGGACACATGCGTTCGGACACATCACGTGCCGCGGCCGGTGCGCGTAGGTGGAGGGTCGAAGGCGCACCCGGATCCGTCCACTCCCTGCCTGGGGGCGTGGGTGCGCAGGGGATCGGCGCGCGCGTCCGAACGATGACCGGCTGGGCGCCGGAAGAAGCGTCCCCTCCCCCACATTGTCGTCACATCTTCAGCGCCGGAATGCCATCCAGCACAGTGCTGCGGCGAGATAGATGGCGACCGCAGCGATGATCGCTGCGACGAGGATTCCGATGTGCCACATCGTAGTTTTCATCGGCATCGTCGTCTACTTCCTCCGCGGGCGGACCCGGCCTGTCCCGGTGTCCTCCCCACGCCTATGGCCGCGATCACGGTGTCGCGCTCCATTCGCCGGAGGATTTCGGTGGCCCCGCTCGAGTATGCACCCAGGGTCCTGTGAGGACACTGAGTGGCGGTGACCGTCCGTCCGGCGGTAGCGGCTGGCGCGGGTACACCGTTCGGCACCCGCTGAGACCACGCTGAGAATAGTCGTCAGCCGGTTTCGGAAAAGGCTGCGATGGAATACGTTCGAGTCGCTGACTATCGCTGCAACCGATACGAGTCAGCGCTTCGGGTGCCATTCCTTGGCGAGAGATGGCCCTCGTGATTCGGCTCCCGCCGGCGGCTTATCCAGAGCAGCGGCGGGAGCCGTCGGCGGGCGCACCGAATAGGGCAATGTCGCCGACGCGGTCAGAACTCTTGGGTAGCAACAGCATCGAAGCACAGGTCGGTGCCCGCCCACAGGTACATGGTCGGTGGAATCGGATCACCGGCGGACGCCGTGTCCGTGCACGCGGCGCCCGTGCCGATTGCCGCGCCGAGGAGGGCCGGGATTTCGCTCGGTACCGGAACCAGGAGGTTGGTCCGGCCGGAGGCCAGTGGCCGCCGACGATACCGGCGGCACCGACGGCCAAGGGGCAATGGCCCGAGAGCAGCGAAAGACAACCAGTGCGGTGGCCAGGTTCGCAGGTCCATGTTGTTCCCGGCGAGATAGACGAGGTCCCGGTTGCCTTGGTGCGGGCGCGGCGGTGTATTGCAGCTGGTTCTTCGCACTTCCCCACCGCTGATGGTTGTTGCCCGGTCGATCCCCGGAACCAGGGCGGCGTGGTCGACGATCAGTGCCAGATTCTGGCGGACCGAGACAATGCGTTCATCCACGACCGCGTCCCGGTCCCGGCTCCGAACACGGCCACCGCGACCGCCGGCGCGGGCAAACACGCGGCGTCCTGCAGCCCTCACTGGTGCCGCTCCTTTACGCACCGCTAAGTGTGGTTGAGAGAACGTTGAGGAAAAAGCGTCCCTGACATCGGGTCGTACAATGCTCCATCTCGAACGAGCGACACCGTGCTGGGACGCGTCCGAATGAACCACGGGGCGCACGATTGGGTCGCCGTTGGGCCTTGCGTATGAAGACCGCGATCCGACAACCGTTATGGCTGAAGGAAGACGTCGTGGAGAGTGACGGTTCGGAGTTTGCGGTCGCGGATGATCTGGACGAGATGCGGATACACGTGGGTGACGGGCAGGTAATTGAGGTGTCCGATGACGATTGCCTGCGGGGTGAAGTACTTGTCGGCCATCTGCATCAGATAGTCCTCGGTGATCAGCTGGGAGTCGGACAAGGATCCGAACCACAGGGTGGGGACGGTGTATCCGAGGCTCGGGGCCACCGCATCGTTCCGGTTGCCGTACGGAACACGAAATAGATGAGTCGGATGCCCGTGTCCTTCGCGAATTGGGTGTAGAGGCGGACGACCTCGCTGTTCACACCGTCGTCGACGGTGAGCACGAGAAGATCCCCCGTGCCCGGCAGTGGTCAACGCGCCGCCGCCGGGTAACCGGACCCTCGACGCCGGCGGCGGTGGCGGTAATACCGGCGGACTCGCCGGAGGGGCGCGGGTACCGAGGGTGGCCCGGCTCGGGGCGATCGGGGCATTGCTTCGCCTGCCGTCGCGCGGCCGCTGATTGCATACGTAGATCGGAAATGGAGAGAGCAGTGCGAGCGGGACTCTTTCGAGGCCACCCACCAACAACACAGTTCGCCTCTCGGAGTATGCATCTCGACTCCTGTGAAAACGCTGAGAAGTCACGTCCACCTGTGTGGAGGGTCAAGCAGCTTCAGGGAACGGAGTGGTCGCTGAGAACGCGCTGAGAACGGCGACGTACGTCCTTCCTTATGGGATTGCGCTGAAATACTATTCGCAAGCCGCCGTCGTTCGCTGCAACCGATACGAGGCGGCGCACCTATCCTCACCACAGGCGACGCGGGGCTCGGTGCTGCGGTCAGTGCTCGATGTCGCCTCACCTCCACCGGAAGCACGTGGGCGGGTTCGGCCCGCGCGTGGTGGATGCAGGTGTGCGAGGTCTTCGCGATGATGGGCCGTTGTTTCCGACGTGATTGGTGTGGAACGAATTCAATAACTTCGGCGTTCGGCAGTCTCCCTGTTGGGGTCGATCAGATCAGCGGGGTCGGGCGAAGGACGGACTGCGACGCTTTCAACCGATGTCGTGTTCTGGCCGGTGCAATCCATGACGACTGTGCAGAGGCTCCCCCGAGGGGATGCTGGTGAGCTTGACGGTCTGCGTCGCCTTCGGCGCCAGAGTGACCTCTTTTGACGAGATCGTCGCTCTGGATGGGTCCAGGACGCTGAAATCACAATGTAGTGCCGCGTCGTCGCCCTTCGCGATCACGGTCACTTGGCCCCGTCTGCCGATCGCGGTCATGGTCGCGTCGGCGGATGCCGCTCCGGCTTCCGGAGGAGCAGAAGGACTCACCGACCCCGGACGAACCGGCGTTGCGGGCCGGTCGCGGGTGGACACGCCGGCGGGTGAAGCATGGCGGGTGTCTGCGCTGCGCCAACTTCCTTCCCGGCCCGTCGAAAGCCTCGGGACCGGCCGATTAGGCCCCCGGAGGTTCCGCATCGGCGCCTGCTGCGGGATCGGCTGACATGCGCCTGCACGCGATCGACCGAATGATCCGAGCGATCGTGCTGCTTCTGGTTGGCCGTGGGGACTATTCAGCTCCGGACGTCGAAGATTCATGTGAAAGAGGCATTCGACGACGAACTTCCCAGCCTGTTACTCGTCAACATCGCCGCCGTCGTGTGACTGATCTGGAGTAAACGGCTGTTCGGTGTCCGTGATGGGGGCCGCAGATATCCCGAGGAGCCCTCGAATCAGGAAACTCGACACGGAGGCGCCAGCTGTCCAGCCGGCCGACTGACGTGACCCGCTAGACGCCGACCGTGGTCGGCCGCGGGATCCGCGGAGATACGACGCGGGGCATCAGCCTTCTCCTCCAGCGGAGGAAATGCGGCTCCGCGCACCATCGACAGCAACACCATCGCCCCGGTCACCACCATCCAGATCGGCAACGGATACAGAATGATCCGCTCGGTCAGGCCGAAGTGCACATTCGGAAAGGCGAGAAGTATCCCACCGGCAAGTCCGGCGAGAGCGCACACGGTCGACCAGATCGCCGTCCATCGCCTCCGGTCCCACAGTCCCCACGCGACGAGGCCGAGCACGACGTGTCGAGCCACGAACGCGGGCAGCACGGCGGCCAGGTGGATCAGGGGCCCGTAGTTCGCAGGGAACAGCCCCGTCGCAGCGGTGCTCAGTCCGGTGACGACTGCCAGGGTCATCGTCCATCGGTGTAGGCGGCCGCGCGGCAGGTGTCCGCGTAGGAGAATCGCGCCCACCGTCATCAGGAATCCGATGGCGACGAAGGACAGGTTCATGAACGAATGAAGCGGGGAACACACCTGGCTGCAGTTGGTGACACCGAGGTCGCTGATCGAGTTGTAGACGAAGCTGTACGGCGTGGTCCACGCCTCTGCAGTCAGGGTCTCCGATAGCAGATACCCGATGGCAAGGGTCCACAGGATGCCGCCGGCAATCCGTCGATAATCGTGCGTCGTCATACTCTGCTTCCTGCGAATGCGCGGCGTGGGCGCTGGCGGGTGGGCATATCGATCCCCGGAGCCCGGTGGCGTCGACCCCTGTCGAGGGTACCCGATTCGTGACCGCTCCGTAATCTAACTGTTACCTGCCACCGCTCCAGGAAGTGCGACTACCTCACCCGGTGCCGAGTTTGGGGCGGGCTCGGCGGATCCGCAGGGAGCGCACAGCTACCCCACACCATCGACGCTCAATCTGGACCGGTCCCCCACCATACAAACGTCGACATGACCGCGCCCACCCGAGCGTCACACCGCACCGGAAGAACCCTCACAGCACGAGATCTATTCTGGCGAAACGTCATAAGCGATTCGATGTCGTGCGGACACCCTTGCGCGAAGAGCCGACAGGCCGCCGAATCTGTTGCACGAGTGAGCAACTACCCTCGCTCGGTGGGTGGCGATAAGTCTCCGTTCTTCGGTTGCACGCCGGACCGGCTGGACGAACTCAGGTCGACTGCGAAGTATGCACCCGACACCCTGTGAGGACGCTGAGAGACCGGGAGTGCCCGTCGGCAGCGGCACTGGCTGCCGGGTGTGGCTGAGACTACGCTGAGAATCACCGGGCCGGAGCGTTCCGTATCTGTTTGCAGTGGAATTACATTCAAGATCTGTCGATCGCTGTAGCCGAACATCAGTACATCCGGGGATCGTTCCGAGGAGAAGGCGGGACCCCCGGTGCAATCGGGCTCCCGCCGGTGGTGACCCCAGATCACCGGTGGGAGCCTTCGGTGTGCTCACTCGCGGGGAAGCAATCCTCGCGGACGCGATTCGAAGACCGATTTCACTGATACGGCGAGCATCCTCCCCTCTCACTGGTTACCCTCAGCACCTACACATTTCGTCGGGAATCCAGCATGAATGGGGTCGGTATGACGAACGTCAGCCCATCACGGACCGGGCACAAGCGCATGAAGCGAACACTGGCGGTGGCCGCGATCGCCGTCCTTTCGGTTGTCATGGGCGGTGGCACCGCCTCAGCCGGGGTGGACAATTCCAGTTCGGTCGTCGACGCGCGAGGCAATCGCATCGAGGTCTTACAGGGCGACACCCAGTTCCAGGTCGTTCCACCACTCGATGGTGTACCCACGTCGGTGGAGTTCTTCCACAACGGGTACGCCGGGGTCAATATCACCGGGCCCAACGCCGCGGGGTTCAAGGGCACCAAACTCGCCATCGGCTACCAGATCGGCTACCCGATCGCATTGTCCGGCGCCACCATCGTGCTTCACTCGCCCGGCCTCGGGTTCGTGATCGGCGCGAGCAACGGAATCGACCTCGGCCTCGTCCCGACACCCTCGCTGGACTTGCACGCGTCGAACCACGCCGACCTCGCAGGGGACATCATCCCGTCCCAGGAACTGGACATCGACCTCAAGCCCGGCGGCATCACCACCGTTCCGCTCCTGGAGAACCAGTCGTTCGACGGACCGGCCGCCAGCGTGCGATTGCAGGGCATCCACGGGTCCATCTCCGGTGCGCTCGGGGCGGTCACCATCCGGCCGTACGCGACCGCGGTCACCGCGCAGGGTGACACCGTCACGACCTACGGTGTACCACAGAAACTCAACTAATCCGTCACGTCGTAACAGAGCTCATCGGCCGCCCGATCGGTATCGGGCGGCCGATGCCATGCAGGGCGCTGACCCGGTGAGCCTGGAAGCGGTCAGCGCTCGAGCTGAAGCCGAACCGTCGCCTCGGGGATCGCCGCCGTCCCCCGAATCGGTGGAACGTCGAGCGGCCGAGGAGGATGACTCCTCGCCACGGATTCTTCCTGCCGCGCATGCCGGCGTCGGCGCCGCCCTCGAGTCGAGGGCCACGCCTGCCGCATCTGTCACGGAATTCGGGCAAGCCGCGACTCGATACCCATGGCGAAGAACAATGTTCGTCGAGAGCGAACGTCACGGTGTGGGTGTCGGCACCGCGGTCGTCGACGGCGTTGCGCTGGTCCCCGGCGGCGCGCTGGTGGTCGAGGTCGGGGCGGTCCTCGAAAATTCTCGCCCCCTGCGAACCGAACCCACCACTGATGATCTCGGTGGGAATGGGTTGTTCGAGGTTGAACCCGAACGGCAAATCGATACGCATTCTGCGGTGGCGAAGTCCGGTGGACAAGCCGGTCGACGAGCGCCTGGACCTGTCGCGGATCTAACGCCGCATACGCCGACGGCCGCGGCGCACTGCCCTACGATCCGCGGCTGATGGTGCGGATCCTGCTCTATGGCGACACCACCGGAGTGCGCTCGTCGCGGGCGATCGAACGTGAGTGCACCGATAAGGTGTCGTTCGGTGGCTCGCGGCCGGCGTTGCCCCGGCCTATCGGGCGACCGCAGGGTTCCGCAAGCGGCACTGTCTACGCCTCGCCCCGCACCTCCGCGCATTTCGGACCACCTCGACCGGGGACCAGGTGCCCGGGCGTGACCGGACAAGCGGGTAACACCCCAGACCGAGAAGTGCCGCGGCGAAGTGCCCGACCGCCGTGAAGTTCAGATCCACGAACAGCGGGACCCCGAAGAATGTCAGCACCCCCGCGACATAGAGGTAGCGCCACGGCGCGGCGATCCGGTAGGTGAGCACCGCAATCACCCCGGCCAGTCCGTAGCTGACACCGTAATCGAGGGTGGCGGCCGCGGACGCGGGAGCGTAGCCGCGGCGGATCGCCCAGTACAGCGCCCCTTCACTGAGGTATGTCGCACCGACGTGCGCGATGACCACCACGCACAACCACCGAAGTGTCCCCAGCCAACGCTCCGCTGGCACGTGGAAGACGTTGAACGAGATGAAGTAGGTGAACCAGCCGCCGCCGGCGAGCCAGAAGGCGCTCGAGATCAGTACCCGAACCGGGTCCTCGGCAAGATGATGCAAGTTGGTCGAACGATTACCCAGCACCACGTCCAGGACGTCCGGGGGCAGGTGCCTCATCACCACCGATGTGACCAGGAGTATCGCCAGCCAGATGTAGGTACCGGGTGCCCGCCGAACATAGGTCCACGCGGCCCGCGGAAAGGATCGAAGACGTGACGAGAGAGGGACCTCCATCAGAACAAGTGTGCACCGGCCCCGCCCCCTTCGCAGCACAGGGGGAGGTGCAGGTGCGGCTGCAGGATCAGCGAAACTGTCAGCACAGCTGAGCCCGAAAATTGTGGTCGGCGGCGAAGGTGGTGTGCGCCGATCATCGATCCCTGGCCTCGCCGGAACGAACTGCAGCATCCGCAGGCAGCTGAACGCCGAAGGGTCAGGAGATCAGCCCGAGCCGTCTCGCCAGCCAGTCCATCTCGGTGGACAGCCCGGCGGACCAGACGGCGAAGTTGTGGCCACCGCGGACCTCCGCATAGGACACGTCCATCCCCGCCCGCCTGGCGGCGTCGTTGGCTGTGCGGATCCGCGGTTTGAGTTGGTCGTCGTGACTACCGACCACAAAGACACCGGCCGAGCCGGGATAGCGATGCGCGGCAAGCAGATCGAGGGGATTGACCCTGGTGAACGCGGACTGCTTGCCGCCGAACGCGGCGTCCAGGGTGCGCTGATGATCACCGAGGGTGGGCTCCGGGTCTCCGGAGAGGTCCAGGAAGGTCGGATATCTCTGGGGGTAATTGGTGGCCATCTGCAGCGCGCAGGTTCCTCCCAACGACAGTCCGCCGATCGCCCACCCGCCCGGGTCGGGATCGACCTGAAGGTGCGCTGTGGTCCAGGCGGGCACATCCTCGGCGAGGTAGGTGGCGGCGTGACCGAGACGGGAATCGACGCAGAGCGGGTTGCCCCAGGTCGACCCGGTCGAGTCGGCGACCACCACGACCGGTCCGAGCCCGCCGTGATGGCGGGCAAAGTCGTCCATGGTGGCGGCGAGCCGGCCCCCGGTGAGCCAGTCCTTCGGCTGGCCGGGTTGGCCGGCCAGCAGCACCAGTACCGGAAACTGCGGTCGCGGCTCGGTGAAATAGGCCGGGGGAAGATAGATTTCGGCGCGACGAGCGGAGAACCCGGAACGGTCACCGGGGATGATTGCCGCCGTCACCCTGCCCGACCTCGGCATGTCCGCCGGTGGTGTCCAGACCGATTCGACGGGGCGACCGGAGATCGGTGTCGGCGTGGGCGGGGGAACCGCCCGGAAGTCGATGCGGGTCGCCTGCTCGAGCCCGACGGCGGTCTCGACCGTGGGATACGCAGCGAAGAACAGATTGACCTGGACGGCGCCGGCGACGACCACCGCGACAGCGGCCACCACCGACACCGCCGCCGCCCGGACCCGGCGAGTGGCAGTGAGAATGCGGGGCACCAGCAACGCCACCGCCCACAGCGCCAGGGCCACCCACAGGTAGACGGTGAGGGGGATCGGGTCGGGAAGTGGACGCCACACCCGCTCCACCCCGAACCACAGGCAACCGGTGAGAACCCCGGCCCCGGCGGCGGCCAGCGGTATCGCCCGGCGACGGAACCACCTCGCCCGCCCGGTCAGCAACCAGATTCCTCCCACGCCTCCGATGACGGTCACCACCAGCGGCACCGGCCCCGACAGCAACGACAGATCGGTCAACACGTGCACCCGCAGAACTCCTGATCTCTCACAATCACCGTTCTACTCGTTGCCGCCGACCGACGGGCCCCACGCTGTGCATCAGGCACACCATGACCCGGTCGAATCGGAATTTCGGACGGGACCCCACCGAGATGCTGCGCGAGCACCGGAAACCCGCACCGTCGGGGTCCGGCGGGCAGCGACAGGAGTTCGCGCCCCGACACCTTCGTAAAGTGGTGCCATACCTACCGGCCCACCGAGCACCGACTCGCACCGCGTCGGTGTGCGGGGAAGGGCACCGGCGGTGAGCGTGTCCGGGTTCACCTCCCCGTAGTGACTGCTGTTCGGAGCCGTGGTGCTCGCCCTGTTGGCAGGTTACCTGCCCGCACTGGCCGTCACCGCGGTCCATCTCCGCGAGCGGCAGACACGTCCGCTCACGACGCTCGTCCCCGCCCTCGCGCTCGTCGTGGCAACAGGGACCATCGTTGAGGTCTACCGCATTCGGCGAATCGGGTTCGCGCCGCCTGGAGCGTTTTCCGGATACGGCCACACCACCCCTGGGGAGCTCACCGTGACCGGGCACAATGTTGCGATGCTCACTCATCGCCGCCGCACGGTCCTCGTCTCGGTTCTCGTGCTCGTCTCTGGGGTTGTCGCTGCGTGCCAGACCATGTCCCCGCACGCGGTACCCGAGCAGGCCTCGACGTCCACCCCTGAGGCGGCCGCCGCACCGCCGCCTCAGGGGACACCGGACTGGCGGATCGCGAACCTGGGCTCCGAGCACGCCATCGAGGGGTACGCCGATCAGACGAGCGTGACCCCGGGACAGCCGCTGCACCTGTACGTCTCGACCACCGCCCGCACCTTCACGGTGACCGCCTACCGGATCGGGAACTATCTCGGATCCGAGGCCCGCCAGGTGTGGCGGTCGGATCCGCACCCGGGATCGCAGCAACCGGCCGCCGCGGTAAAGCCCTCGACCAACACCATCACCGCCCAGTGGCAGCCGACCCTGACCGTCGACACCAAAGGGTGGGACCCAGGGGACTACCTGCTGCGACTGGACGGCGACACCGGCGTCGGCCGCTTCGTCCCGGTCACGGTGCGGACCCCGTCGAACGCCGGCCGTATCGTCGTCGTCAACGCGGTCACCACCTGGCAGGCCTACAACCGGTGGGGTGGCTACAGCCTCTACGACAGCCCCAGCGGGAAGAAATCGGAACGGTCCCGGGCGGTCAGCTTCGACCGCCCCTACCAGTCCGACACCATGCAGGGCGCTGGCGACTTCCTCTACTTCGAGATGCCGTTCCTGCTCTTCGCCGAACGCTCCGGGCGTCCGCTCGGGTATGTCACCGACGTCGATCTGCACGCGGACCCGCACCTGCTGGACGGGGCGGCGGCGGTGATCACCCTCGGGCACGACGAGTACTGGTCGGCGAACATGCGCAACAACGTCACCGCCGCCCGCGACCAGGGAGTGAACCTCGCGTTCCTCGGCGGCAACGAAATGTACCGGCACATCCGGTTCGAGGATTCGCCGGTGGGCGCGAACCGTGTCGAGGTCGACTACAAGTCCTTCGACGAGGACCCGGCCAGTAGGACTCATCCGCTCGACGCCACCCAGGAATGGCGGAGCTCACCGAATCCGCGGCCGGAGAGCGTGATCCTGGGCAACTACTACCAGTGCAACCCGGTCACGGCGGACATGGTGGTGTCCGACGCGAAGAACTGGCTCCTCGACGGGATCGTGGCCGACAGGCAGAAACTGCCGGGCATGGTCGGCAACGAGTACGCGCAGATCGACCTGGACGTGCCGACGCCGCGCCCGATCGAAGCGTTGTTCCATTCACCGCTCACCTGCCAGGGCAAAACCGGTTTCGCCGACGCCAGTTACTACACCACCCCGAGTGGAGCCGCGGTGTTCTCCACCGGCACCCAGTGGTGGATCTGCGGACTGGATCCGGGCTGCACCAAACCCGGGACGGCCGCCCCGGAAGTGGTACGCATCATCAGCGCCATCACCACTCGACTCCTCGACGCGTACGCCGCCGGGCCGGCCGGCGCCACGCACCCGGCCGTCGACAACCTCGTCCGGGTCGGCATACCCGGCGCCACACCCCTGACCGCCCCGATCCTGCCGGCCGCACTCGTCCCGAACTGACCGCCCGGCCGGCTCGGACCTCCCGGGTGACCGTCCCGGTGGACACCACATCGACGACAACGCGATTCCAGCGCCCGCGTCGACCGCAACCGCCCGGGAGGGCACCTTCCCTGGACGAACCGTGCTCGTCATTCACCGGCGCCCCATCTTCCAGTGTGTGGTGGCCATGACCGCCCGACGACAAAAGCCTGGTCACCGCCGGCAGTAACGAGGCTCACCGGATCACTCCGGTCGGGGACACGGTGGACATGGTCGGAGATGTCGTCGACACCGACGCCGTCGGACACATCCTCCACGTCACCACCGCCGCCGACGTCGGTACGGGCGCGGTCGACGTCACGGGCCGGACGCCCCAAAGGCGAGCGAGAAGACCGTCCATTCGCCGGATGTCTTGGAAGGATGGATGTGTCGAACCGAAGGTCGGGGTGCCGGAGGAATGACCTTGTGACCGATGTCGTCACCGTCGACGAGCAGGTCGCTCCCGGCTGCGTCTGGAACGCCACCTCGACCATGGCCGATCGGCGGTGTGGCGGGCGCTCAGGAGCTTGCGGTGTCCCCCACGCCTGGCGCGGTGACCCCGCCCAGGTTGCCCGAATATCGGGACGGGGACACCGCGGTGCGGTGGGAGATCGCCGGCGACGGCCGCGGCGGGGCGGTGCTGGTCTTCACCCAGGTGTGCGGGAACCGGCAGGACCCGTCGGCAAGTCCTCGCCGGGCCGGATGGTGGGGGTGGGGCTATGGATTATCGCGCGGGGGTGGGGAAACCTCCACACCGCCGGTGTCGTGTTCGGGGCCCGTCGCCGGGCTGCCGGCCGGAACGCGTTCCCGGAACCGCGCCGCCTCACTCGGCCCCGGTGTGCCATCGGGGTCGAGTTCACCGTGGTAGGGGCCCGGCTTCGGGCGGGGTGTTCCGCCGGGGAAGGCGAGCCGCAGGATGGTCCGGTGCACCATGGTCCACTGCTGCACCAGCGGCCCGGAATTGTAGGGCAGTGCGTATCGCTCGCAGATCTCGCGCACCTTGGGGGCGACCTCGGCGTAGCGGGTACTGGGCATGTCCGGGTAGAGGTGGTGCTCGACCTGGTATCCGAGGTTGCCGCTGATGATGTGGAACAACGGACTGCCCTCGATGTTCGCGGCGCCGACAAGTTGGCGCACGTACCAGCCGCCCCGGGACTCGTTCTCGACCTCGTCGGGACTGAACGTGTAGGTCTGATCCGGGAAATGCCCGCAGAAGATGATCCCGTGCGCCCAGACGTTGCGGATGATGTTCGCGACGGCGTCCGCCGCCAGGGTGGTCAGGAACGTGCGTTCCGCGCCCGGGACGGTGCGGTCGAGGACGTCGGCGATGGTGGACAATCGCCCGGTCGGGCGCAGCGCCCGCAGTCGCCGCCCGATGCGCGACGACCTCGGTTGACCGATCCGGCCCCGAAAGGCGAGCTGGGCCAGGCCGAACGCACCGGCACTGACCAACGGCCAGCCCACGTAGTCCTTCACGATCTGGGCCCGCGCTTTGCCGGCGATACCCTTCAGGTCCTCCCAGACCTCGGACCACGATTTCTCGCCGGCCCGCAGGGCCTCGAGGTCCATGTCGTGCAGCGCGACTCCCCATTCGAAGAAGGCCATGAGCAGCACGTTGTAGAACGGTTGCGCCAGGTAGACCGGGTGCCACTTCTGATGGGGGTCGATCCGCATGATCTCGTAGCCGAGGTCCTTGTCCTTGCCACGAATGTTGGTGAAGGTGTGGTGGATGTAGTTGTGCGAGTGCTTCCATGCCTTCGCGGTGGATGCGGTGTCCCAGTCCCACGACGAGGAATGGATATCCGGGTCGTTCATCCAATCCCACTGGCCGTGCATGACGTTGTGACCGATCTCCATGTTCTCGAGAATTTTGGCCATCCCCAGGCATGCGGTGCCCGCCAGCCAAGCGGGTTTGAACGCCGACCCCAGCAGCAGCACCCGGCCGGCGACCGCCAATTGCCGCTGGACGGCGATCACGTTCTTGATATAGCGGCGGTCGCGCTCACCGAGGTCGGAGTAGACCGCGTCGTGGAGGGCATCGAACTCTTTGGCCAGCGCTTCGATGGTGTCCTCACTCAAATGCGCGAGGGGGCTTTCGACGTCGATACTCACCTCAGTGGTTCCTTCCTCTATTTACAGTTCGATCTCGATGTCGCCTTCCGCGGTGTTGATGCAGGTGCGCACCACCTGCCCGGCGAGGTCGGCCACCTCGCCGGTGCGCAGGTCGCGCAGTCGCCCCGATTTCAGAGTTCCGGTGCAGGTGTGGCAGATCCCGATCCGGCAGCCGTAGGGCAGCGTGGCTCCTGCTTCTTCTCCAGCGACCAGGATCGGGGTACCCCCATCGCACTGGGTTTCAATCTCGCTTTCCAGGAAACGGATCGCTCCGCCAGAGCCTTCGCCGGCATCGCCGCCGATGATCGGCTGGAAACGCTCGAGGTGCAGCCTGTCGGGGTCGCCGTGCTTCTTCCAGTGCTCGACCATCGCGTCGAGCATCTCCCCGGGCCCGGACAGGAACGCCTCACGCTCACGCCAATCGGGGCACAGCGTCTCCAGTTCAGCCGGCGTCATGCGGCCTTCCTTCTCCGTCAGCCGCACCCGCAGGTCGAAGCCCTCCCGGCGGCGATCCAACTCGCGCAACGTGGAGTCGAACATGATCTGCTCGGCGGTCCGGTCCGAATGCACGGCCACCACGTCACCGAGGGCGTCGTGGTGGTCCAGATGACGCAACATGCTGATGATCGGGGTGATGCCGCTGCCCGCGCTGAGAAACAGCAGGCGGTCCGGCAGCGGGTCCGGAAGGGTGAACACGCCCTCGACCTCGCCGAGTCGGACGATGTCGCCGGGGGCGAGCTGCCGGACCAGGTACGGGGAGACGGTGCCGGTGGGCACCACCTTCGGGGTGACACTGATCAGACCGTCGTCCGCGTGCGGGTCGGACGTCAGCGAATACGCGCGCCAGTGGTAGACCCCGTCGATGATCACGCCGAGGCGCACGTACTGCCCGGCCCGGTGCCCGGCCCATTCGTGACCCGGCCGGATCACCACCGTGGCCGCGGCCGCGCCGGCCGGTTCGATCCGCTCCACCCGCCCGCGCAACTCCCGCGTGGTCCACAACGGGTTGATCAGTTCGAGGTAGTCATCGGGCCGCAACGGACTGAACAGATGCCGGACCGCACGCAGGAACCGTCTCCGCGCCTTGGGGACCTTGGGACGCGCACCACGCTCCGCCATTCGCCCACCGTAGACGACCGTGCCCACACCGATCGCCACTTCTCTCCAGAATTCGACACGGTTCGCATCGCGGCCGCGCATACCGCGGTGAACCATGGGAAGGTGCGCGGCGCACGGCGAAAACGGTGCATCGCCGGAACGGTGGTCTCCGCGACCCGGAAAGGGATTGGTATCAGGTGGTTTCGGGTGTCGCCGGCTTCCGTGCGTCGTCGGGACCCTCCGTCGAGTCTTCGGTGCCGGGGTGGTCGAGGGGTTGACGATCGGCCTCCGGGGTGAAACCCACCTCGACCGTTTCCTCCGGGCGGCGTTCCTCCATCTTCGCCAGCAACTCCATCGCGGTCTTGTCCTGCGGGGTGAACGGCGGCTGGGTCATCGAGCGGGGCCAGAGCCGGTACCGCAGGACCACGTTGATCTCGGCGGCGAGCAGGGTGAGCCGGGCACCGAGATACAGCCAGGACAACAGCCCGAGGACGATCGCGAAGAACCCGTACACGTCGGTGGCGTGGGTGAGGGTGTAGCGGACGAACCAGTCCCCGATCCGCTGCAGGATCTCCCAGAACACGGTGGCAATCATGGCTCCGACGGCGACGTCCCGCACCCGCACCGTTTTCGAGGTCAGCACCGTGAAGCACGTGAGGAAGACCGCAAAGTTGACTCCCGCCGCGGCGACCGACGTCCACGCCCCCGACAGCGGCCCGAAGCGGGGCGCGAACCCGACCAGCGTGGTCGAGACCAGGATCCCGACCCCGAGCAGCACCAGAATCGTCAAACCCCGCACCCGGCGGCCGACGAACCCGGGCCAGTCCTTGAACGGGACATTCCAGACCGTGTTCATCGCGTTCTGCGCGGCCTGCCCGAGCCCCTGGGCACCGTAGAGAGCGCCGAGGATCCCGAGGGCGAGGGCGAACCCGTTGCCGCGCAGCGGGTGGGTGGAGCTGCGTAGCTGGGTGCCGAGGATCGGGAAGTCGGCCAGAGCGGAGTTGATCACCCGCTGTTCGAGGTCCGGGTGGCCGCCGAGGACGAACCCGAGGATCGTGGAAAACAGCAGCAGCAGCGGAAACACCGCGAACAGTCCGTAGTAGGCGATGATGGTGGCCTTCCCGCCGGCCTGATCGTTGCCGAACTTCTGCACCACCGCGAACGGCAACCCCAACACCGTGTGCTGTTGCTGGAAACGGTCGACCCGGCGCACCACCACTTCCACCCGGTTCATCCGCTGCACCCTTCTCTCCCGGCACCGCCCTCCGTCCGTACCCCGATTCTCCGCCGACCAGCAGCTCGACCGGGCCCGGGGATGTCCTCCTGTCGCCACCACGACCGGCCGGGCATCCGCAGTAACTGTCGATCGAGTCAGTGCCACCCACCGCCAGGCACCGCGTCTGTCCCCAGCGTCAGCGCGCTCTGTCACCGAGGCCGTTGCCGACGAGACCTCGGGTTCGGTCACCACTGCCGTGCAGCGCGTGCGCGCCCGTCGGCCCGACTGCATCCCTGCCTACGACATCGAACCGTGGGGAGCGGCCGGGCTATCCGGAGTAGTTCCGCCTACGCCTGCTCCCTGAGCACACGCCGGGCGGCGGGCCAGAACTCGAACCCCGCGGCCATCAGTCCACCGAGCCCGATGAGGACCGCCGCGGCGTCGACGCTGGTCCGCCCCTCCTTCGCCCAGTAGACGTCCTCCAGGTCCAGCAGCAACGCCAGTTCGTCGACGACGAGCGCGGTACCGACGCCATACGAGATCGGCACCGTCGGGTGGTGGCGTTGCTTCTCCGAGCCGCGCACCGCCACGGCCCCGACCCCCGCCAACGCGACGATACCCAGGTTGTAATGATGGAAATGGCGGCCGTGGACACTCATCCCGCCCCCTGCCGGTCCGTGCCCGCCCCTGATCCAATGGGTCAACGCCCGCACCACCGCAAATGTCAGCGTGAAAGCGCCCCACGACACCACCGCCGCCTGCTCACTCGCATCGAGATTCCGCCCCCATTCGGCACGCAGCCGGCTCCAGCGACTGCGGTGGGATGCGCTATCGAGCGTGCGATTGGTCACCGATCAATCGTGCCACTGACGCGGGTGGTCTATCAGGCGATCGTCTAGCGAGCATCGGCCTCGAAGGCGGTCGACATTCCCGGCGCCCACGGCGCCGACTCGACCGGGGTGAGTCCGCACGATTGGAAATGGTCGGACAAACGGCTGATGGCACTGTCGAGCTCCGCGATCTGTGCCGGGTCCGCGCCATCTCGTGATCGCCGGTCGAATTCGGCAGGCACACGGCGATCGCTCGCAGTCGCGTGCCGACGTGCTCCCGCCCACGGCGCCGACTCGACCGGGGTGAGTCCGCACGATTGGAAATGGTCGGACAAACGGCTGATGGCACTGTCGAGCTCCGCGATCTGTGCCGGGTCCGCGCCATCTCGTGATCGCCGTCGAATTGGTCCAGGCACACGGCGATCGGCTCCTCGGTGCCGAGGCGGATCAACGTGTAGTCGAGTGAGCCGACGACCACGTTGTCGATGTCGACCGTCATGGTCAGTTCGGCGAACCAGTCCAGGCCCACGTTGTCGATGTCGACCGTCATGGTCAGTTCGGCGAACCAGTCCAGGCACGCGTCGAAATCGCTGTGACCCACGCTCCGGAACCGTACCCGCGGCGAAAACCACTATCGCGCATCATCGTGCTCCATGCCGAACATCCCGGCTCAGGCACGGCCGAGCGCCGAGGGTCAAGTCGTGCCCGGCGTGTGCGTATCGACTCGGCGGCCGTGGGTGGATTTGTCGGATTTTCGACCGATACTTGCCGCTCGACGACGGGCTCACGCAACTGCCTGTGGTTGAACGCAATGACCAGGCTGCGGCTGCCCCGACTCAGCAGGTTCGATCGTATTCATGGAGGTAACGGACGCGAGCAAAGCAGCGATATAAAAGAGCTGACCCCGAGTTAAGAAGGATGTAGTCGAACGCGGACGATACGGCAATCCGCGCCGCAATATCGGAACCCCGAACCCCGGGCCGCCACGACCCTGCCCCGCATGAGGCGTCGTCGCCCAACGACCCCCGGTCGCATGTGAAGGGATCCTCTCAGGTGGATTCTGCAATGCCACTCAACGACCCTGCTCGCGACATGGACGCCTTCCCACTGTCGTCGGCGCAACGCGGGATGTGGCTCGCGCAACGGTTGGCACCCGACGTCGCCCTCTGCATCGCCCAGTACGTCGAATTGCACGGGCCCCTCGACCTCGATCTTCTGAACGAGGCGTCGTTGGCGGCGGGGCGGGAGTTCCAGTCCACCTACCTGAGAATCTTCGAGGTGGACGGTGAGCCGTTCCAGGTGATCGACCCAACCATCGAGTTGTCTACGGATTTCGTCGACTTCCGCACCGCGGCCGCCCCGGTCGGGGCGGCTCACGCGTGGATGGAGCGTGACTACACGAGCCCGATCGATCTCACGCGCGATATGTTGGCCAAGTCGGCGGTGCTGCAGGTCGGCGAGCAGGACTACTTGTGGTACAGCCGGATTCACCACGTCGCGCTCGACGGATACGGGGCGATGACACTCGTGCACCGGATCGCCGCGCTGTACACAGCCGTGACGGAGGGCCGTTCGCCCGAACCCAACCGCGCGGCAGATCTGCGAACCCTGTACGCCCTCGATCAGGAGTACCGGACGTCGCGCCGATTCGAGTCCGATCACGCCTACTGGGCCGGGCGGATCGCCGAGATGAGCGAGGGCGCGAGTTTGTCGCCGGTCGTCGCACCTGCCGTGGCGAAGAGCACCCTCGCGACGTCAGCCCTATCCGACGACGCGGCCAGAAGGCTCGCCCGATCCGACGACGTTTTCGGGGCCCCCGCCGCCCCGGTGGTCGTCTCGGCATTCGGTTCCTACCTCGCGCGCATGACCGGCAGCGACGAGGTACTCGTCAACCTCCCCGTTTCGGCCCGGACGACAGTGATGCTGCGCCGCTCCGGAGGAATGCTGGTCACCGTCGCGCCGCTGCAGGTGAGCACACGATCCGACGAGACCCTCGCCAACTTGATCCAGCGGGTCCAGTGGGAGGTGACGGGCGCACTCCGCCATCAGCGGTACACCCTCGAGGACATCCGCCGGGAGGCCGCGAGCCGGAAGGCCGCCCGTGTTCTCGCGGCACCGATGGTCAACGTCATGCTCTTCCATCCGAAGATCACCCTCGGCACACTCGCCGGCGAATTCCACGTGGTCACGTCCGGGCCGGTCGACGACCTGCTGGTCAACGTGTATACGAGCGGAACGCCCGAGAAGACGATGGTCGAGTTCCGGGGCAACCCCGGTCGATACAGCGACGAAGACCTGCATTCGCATCACCGGGCCTTCGTCGGATTGCTCGAGGAGTTCCTCACCGCGAACCCCGCGGCTGCAACCGCGGATCTCCACGCCGAGACGGCGGCGGAGGGGGCACGACGCCGGCGAAGAGCGGTTCAGTTGGAATTCTGGAGGAATGCGCTCGACGGGCTGTGCACCGAGCCCATCCTCCGAGCCGATCATGTCCGCCCCGGCCACCGGGATGATCTCGACGGCCGCGTGGTCAGGCGCGTCCCCGCCGACGTGCACCGCAAGATCCGGGGCCTCGGTGGGGTCTGTGCCTTTGCGAGCTACTCCGTCGTACACGCTGCCCTAGCCGCGCTGCTGGCTCGGCTGAGTGGTCGAGGCGACGTGGTGGTCGGCACCCCGGCAGGCCCGCGCGGGTGGCCGCTGATCCTGCGGTCCCGGGTCGACACCACATCGACCTTCGGCGAACTGCTCGTTTCGGCACACACCATCGAGGTGGCTGCTTTCCGACACGCCGAGATCCCCTTCGACGATCTCGCGACGACACTGGGTCTGCCGCAGCCGCCGAGCGCTTCGTACCCATTTCAGGTAGCCCTCGAGTTCGCCCGCACGGGGCGGGCGAACGAGGCCGCCCGCATGCCGGCCAATGGTGGAACCGCCCTGAACGTGACGTGCACCGAACACGGTCCCGAAGCGGGCATCGACGTTGAGGTCGCCTTCTCGACCGCGTCGTTCGACCCGGCAACGATCCAGACCTTCACCGATCAACTGGTCCGCATGCTCGAAGCCGCGACGGCCGAGCCCGACGTCGCGGTCGGGGATCTCGTGTTCGCTACGCCCGCCGCGCTGGCCGGACTCACCCCCGCAGTCGGTGAACCCGCCCGCCCCGTACAGCTGTTCCCCGATCTCCTGACCGCCGCAATGCAGGCCGAGCCGAATACCGTCGCCGTGGCGGACGGCACCGAGGAGCTCACCTACAGCGAACTCGATCGACACTCGAACAAGCTCGCCCGCCTACTCGCCGAACGTGGAGCGGGTCCGGAAACCGTTGTCGCCCTCGCACTCCCCCGCTCGATGGAATTCGTGATCGCGGTGTGGGCAACCGCGAAGTCGGGCGCAGCCTTCCTGCCGGTGGATCCGACCTATCCGGCCGCCCGCATCGATCACATGCTGACCGATTCCGGCGCACAGATCGGGATCACCACATCCTCGTACCGCGCGGCGTTGTCCCGGGCCTCCGCGGCGTCCTGGATCGAACTCGACGACGCGGCCACCACCGCCGACGTCGAACGGTGCCGCGCCGACGCCTTTGTGGCAGCGGACCGGTGCCGACCGCTGCGACCGGATCATCCGGCATATGTCATCTACACTTCCGGGTCGACGGGAGTCCCGAAGGGCGTGGTAGTGACCCATCGCGGTCTCGCGAACCTGGTGGCCGCGGAACGCGAAGGCCTCATGGGAATTCCTGCGGCCCGGGTCTCGCAGTTCGCGTCGCCGAGTTTCGACGCCTCCCTCTTCGAATCGCTGTTGGCGTTCGGGTCCGGAGCGCGGCTGGAGATCGTCCCGCGTGGTGTGTTCGGCGGCGCCGAGCTGACCCGGATCCTCACCGAAAAGCAGATCACGCACGCGGTGCTGACTCCGACCACGCTGGCGGCTCTCGACCCTGAGGACCTGCCCACCCTGACGCATCTCATCGTGGCCGGAGAGGCGTGTCCGCCGGACGCGGTGGCGCGGTGGTCGCCGGGCCGTCGCGTTTTCAACGCGTACGGGCCGACCGAGGCCACGATCATGTCCACCCTGGCCGGGCCGATGGCGTCCACCGATCCTGTGACGATCGGCGGGCCGGTGCGCGGCATGTCCGTCGTGGTTCTCGACGAGCGACTCCATCCCGTCCCGCCGGGGGTCTCGGGCCAGCTGTATCTCTCCGGTCCGGCCCTCGCCCGCGGATATCACCGGCGCAACGGCGCGACGGCGGCTCGATTCGTCGCCGACCCGTTCGGGCGTCCGGGCGATCGGATGTACCGGACCGGGGACGTGGTTCGCTGGACGAGGAGGGGTCGCGTCCTCGAATATGTCGGCCGGAGCGACTCCCAGGTCAAGGTTCGGGGATTCCGGATCGAACTCGGTGAAATCGATGCCGTGCTGACAGGCCACCCGGCCGTCGGTTTCGCGGCCACGGTCGACTACGACACCGGGACCGGGGAGACCACGCTGGTCTCGTACGTGCGAGCGGCGACCGGCGACGGGCTGGATCTCGCCGCCGTCGATCGTCACGTTCGGCAGACCCTTCCTCAATACATGGTGCCCCTGCTCGTCCCCATCGACACGATTCCCCTCACCCCGGGCGGCAAGCTCGATCGGAAAGCGCTCCCCCCACCGTCCGTCCGCACGGGTGACGGCCGACGGGCACCAACCACACCGACGGAAGAGACGATCGCGAGGGTCTTCGAGTCCGTGCTGGGTGTCGAGGGCATCGGAGTGGACGACGACTATTTCGACCTCGGCGGTAACTCCCTGACCGCAACGCGAGTCGTCACCCGGGCAAATGCCGCCCTGGGCACCCAGATCGAGGTCACCGAATTGTTCGACGCACCGACCGTCGCGGCGCTCGCCGCCCGGATCGAGAGTGCCGGCCCGCGAGGCGCCGACCGACCGGCGCTCCGCCCGTTTCCGCGACCAGAGCGGATTCCGCTTTCTCCCGCCCAACAGCGGATGTGGTTCATCAACCAATACGACACCACCTCGCCCGCCTACAACATCCCCCTCGTCGTGCGACTCGCCGGTGTTCTCGACGTCCCGGCGCTGCTGGCCGCGGTCGCAGACCTGGTCGAACGCCACGAATCGCTCCGTACCGTCTTCCCCGCCTCGGTCGACGGCCCCCATCAGGTTGTCGTGACCGCGGCGGAGGCCGTACCGGAGATCCACCCCGTCCCGGTGCGCGACGAAACCGACCTGGACGGGCACCTCGCCGAGATCTGCGCCTCGCGATTCGATGTCAGCGAAACGGCGCCGCTGCGCGCCGCCCTGTTCGAGCTGAGCGAGACCGAACACGTGCTTGCGCTGGTCATCCATCACATCGCCGCCGACGGAGCGTCCACGGCCCCGTTGGCACGGGACGTGACGACCGCGTACACCGCGCGCATCGCCGGACGGCCACCACAGTGGGAGCCCCTCGAGGTGCAGTACGTCGATTACACCCTGTGGCAGTACGAGTTGCTGGGGAGCGACGACGATCCCGGCAGCACGGTGTCCCGCCAACTCGACTACTGGTCCGAAAACCTGAGTGGGCTACCGGAACTCCTGGAGTTGCCGACCGATCGCCCCCGTCCCGCCGAGCAATCGCTGCGCGGTGGACGTGCGGAGTTCCACATCGGTGCGGAGCTGCACGGTAACATCCGGGCGCTCGCCCGTCGCCACACCTCCACGGTGTTCATGACCGTGCACGCGGCCCTTGCGGTGTTGCTGGCACGGTTGAGCGGGTCCGACGACATCGCCATCGGCACTCCCGTTGCCGGTCGGGGGGAGGCGGCGCTCGACGACGTGGTCGGCATGTTCGTGAACACCTTGGTCCTGCGCACGCGTATAGATCACGCCGCGAGTTTCACGGAAACCGTCCAGCAGACCCGAGGGGTCGACCTGGCCGCCTTCGGGCACGCCGACATCCCGTTCGAGCAGTTGGTGGAAACTCTGGAACCCCAACGTTCGGCCGCGCACTCCCCTCTGTTCCAGGTGCTTCTCGAATTCGAGAACATACTTCCCTCAGGCCGGGGACTGTACGACCTCGAGCTTCCCGGCCTTCGCATCGATCCGGTGGAGTACGACGCGGGCATCTCCAAGTTCGACCTCCAGGTGTGGCTCACCGAGAACCTTGCTGACGACGGAACACCGCTCGGCATGCGGGGTGGTCTCGTCTACGCCGCCGCCTTGTTCGACCCTGACACCATCAACACGTTCGCGGACCGATACGTCCGGATTCTCGAGGCCGTCACGACCGATCCGGACGTCCCTGTGGGAGAGATCGACCTTCTCGATGCCGGGGAGCGGGAGGCTGCACTGACCGCGTGGCGCGAGCCTCCCGCGGCGCCCGTGGCCGGCACTCTCGTAGACGAATTCATGCGCAGCACCGCACGGTATGCGGATGCCGAGGCGCTGACTTTTGCGGGCGAGACCCTCTGCTACTCCGACCTCGTGGCCCGCGTCAACCGATGGGCCCGTTATCTGAAACGCCGCGATGTCGCATCCGAAACCGTGGTAGCGGTGGCACTTCCACCCTCGATCGACGCTGTGGTCGCGACGATCGCCGTGCTCGTCGCGGGTGGCGTCTGTCTTCCACTCCAGATGTCCTGGCCCGCCGCTCGCATTGCGCATTCCCTCACGCAGGCGGGGCCCACCCTCGTCCTGACCCGGCGCGCCGACGCCGCCGATCTACTCGGTCTCGGTGCGACACCGGTTCTCGTCGATGCGCCCGACGTGGTGGCGGAAGTCACCGAGATCTCGGCAGCACCGGTCACAGATGCGGAGCGGGCCTACTCGCTCCGGCCGGACTCGGCCGCGTATCTCGTGTTCACCGCCGGGTCCACTGCACGCCCGAAACCGGTGACGGTGACGCATCGCGGCCTGATCTCCGCGTTCGAGAAGACACCCGGCACGTGGGGATTCGACCGAACCGACGTCTGGGCGATGGTGCCTTCGCACGCCGTCGACCTCATGCTCTGGGAGTTGTGGGGTGCGATTCTGCACGGAGCTCGCCTGGTGATCGTCGACACCGAGACCGCACGCTCACCGCAGGATCTGTGTACCCTGCTTCGACACGAGCGGGTGACCGTACTGAGTCAGACTCCCACCGCGTTCGAGCAGACAGCACACGCATGGACGTCCACAGCCGGTGACCCCGCGGCACTCCGATTGGTGGTCTTGACCGGTGAGCCGCCCACGAAGGATCTTCTCTCGTTGCTGTCCTCCTGGGTCGAGACTACGTCGTCGGCCGTCGTCGACCTGTACACGGCCACCGAAACCCTCACGTGCCTCGCTTCCGCGACGGCAACCACGGCGCGTGAGGTGGGCGAGATCGCTCTGCGACCCTGCCCGGATCGACGCACCGTCGTGCTCGACCGCAGGCTGCATCTCGTGCCGAACGGTGTCATCGGCGAGTTGTACGCCGGCGGCGCCGAACTGGCACGCGGGTACCACGCCCGGCCTGCGCTCACCGCCACACATTTCGTGGCGTGCCCCTTCGGGGACCCGGGGCAACGCATGTACCGCACGGGTGATCTCGCGCGAGTCACCCGCGACGGACGCCTCGAGATGCTGGGACGCTGCGACTTTCAGCGACAACTGCGTGGTTACCGAGTCGCGGCCGACGAGGTGGACACGGTCTTGCGCCAGCATCGATCCCTCGACGGATCTGTCACCATCGACCACACTCGCACCGCCGGCGAGTCGATCCTCGTGTCCTACGTCGCGGCGGCACCCGGAGCCTCCGTGGACCCGGCCGCAGTCCGAACGTACGCAGCGACAACCCTGCCCGCCCACCTGGTGCCGACCGCGATCGTCATCGTCGACGCGTTCCCCCTCGACGCCGCCGGTGCCATCGACCACGCAGCGCTGCCCGTTCCACAGTTTCTCGTGGACATCGCGGAGTTCCGCGCCCCCAGATCAGTGCACGAGGAAGCAGTCGCCGGAGTCTTCGCCCGCGTGCTCGGCAACGAGGGTGTGGGGGTCGACGACAACTTCTTCGAACTCGGCGGCACCTCCCTCATCGCGACGAAGGTCGTGGCCCGGCTCAACTCCGCTCTCGGCACCCAGATCGGAGTGCGCACGCTGTTCGAAGCGCCGACGGTGGAGGCTTTGGCGGCGATCCTCGAGAAGTCGGAAGACCTGCCCACGGACCGCCCGGCACTCGGACCGCGCCAGCACAGTGAGCCCGCCCCGGTATCCTTCGCGCAACAGCGGATGTGGTTCGTCAACCAGTTCGACACCACGGCAGCCACCTACAACATCCCCATGGTCGTGCGCATCGAGGGACCGCTCGACGTCGATGCGCTCCGCGCGGCACTGAGGGACGTCGCCGGCAGACACGACGCTCTGCACACCGTCTATCCCCTCACCGAGAACGGCCCCATCCAAGTCGTGTCACCTCTCGAGGACATGCCTCTCGCGGTGGCACCGATCCCGGTAGCGGACCAATCCGACCTCGACGAGCGCATTCACCGCGCGGTTGCCACCGGCTTCGACGTCACGACGGAGCTCCCGCTGCGCGCCTTCCTGTGGCAAGTCGACCCACACGTCCACGTGCTGGCCGTCGTCGTCCATCACATCTCGGCGGACGGCACATCGCTGGCACCGCTCGCACGCGATCTGACGGTCGCGTACACCGCCCGCAACCAGGGCAGCGCACCGGAGTGGCCGCCGCTGCCGATTCAATACTCCGACTACGCGGTGTGGCAACGCGAAATGCTCGGATCCACCGACGATCCCGATTCACCCATATCGGCACAACTCGACTACTGGCGGTCGGCGCTGGCCGGTCTTCCCGACCGGCTCGAACTTCCCCTCGATCATCCCAGGCCCGCGACCGCCTCCACTCGCGCCGCCACGGTCCGGTTCGAGATTCCACCGGCCGTCCACCGACGGATCGACATGTTCGCACTCGAACACGGCGTGACACCTTTCGTCACCGTGCACGCCGCTCTCGCCGTCCTGCTCTCACGCCTCGCCAATTCTGCTGACATCGCCATCGGATCTCCGATCGCCGGTCGCGGCGAAGAGGCTCTCGACGAACTCGTCGGAATGTTCGTCGGCACCCTTGTCCTGCGAACTCGCATCGAATCGGCAGCATCGTTCGACGAGGTGCTCGCTCGCGTCCGCGACACCGATATCGACGCGTTCGCCCACGCCGACATACCGTTCGAGCGACTGGTGGAGGAACTCAACCCCGCCCGCTCGGCCGCGGCCCACCCCTTGTTCCAGGTCATGCTCTCGTTCCAGAACATGGAGCGGCCGAAACCGGAACTGCCCGGACTCGCCGTCTCCGTCGTCGATCTGGACGCACACCTGTCGCAGTTCGACCTGAACGTGGTGCTTCGCGAGCACGTCGACGGCGCCGGATCCGCGGGCGGAATCAGCGCACAGATCGTCTATGCCACCGATCTGTTCGACGAGCACACAGTTCAACGGTTCGCCGACCGATTCCTCCGCGTGATCGACACCGCCCTCGCCGACCCCACGGTCGTCGTTGGTGACCTCGAAGTCCTCGACGACGCCGAGCGCGACCTCGTCCTGGAGCGATGGAACGCGACGGTGCACGAGAGTCCGGAGGAGACGATCGTCGACCTGTTCGACGCTCAGGTCGCCCGCACTCCCGACGCGGGCGCAGTGCTATTCGAGGACCGGTCGATGACGTTCCGGGACTTCGACATGTGGGTGAATCGGCTCGCTCGCGAACTGATCTCGCGAAATATCGGTCCGGAGAACATTGTCGCGCTCGCGGCACCGCGGTCGTTCGAACTGCTAGCCGGACTCTATGCCGTCACCAAGACCGGGGCCGCTTTCCTGATGCTCGATCTCGGCAACCCCCCGGAGCGCATCGCCTATCTTCTCAGGACCTCCACTCCCGCGCTCGTGCTGATCGGGGGCGATGCCGACATCCCCCTGCCCGACGGACTTCTCGGTCTCAGGCTCGACAGCCTCGACGTCTCGGGCCACGACTGCGCGCCGATCACCGATGACGATCGAGTCGCGCCGTTGCGGGCCGGCAACATCGCCTACATCGTGTTCACGTCCGGATCGACCGGCAACCCGAAGGCGGTGGCGGTCTCACACGCCGCGATCACCAGTCAGTTGATATGGTCCCGATCCCAGCTGCCGTTCGGCCCCGGTGATCGCACGGTCCAGAAGGCGCCGATCGCCTTCGACGTAGCGGTCTGGGAGTGCCTGGCGCCCCTGTGTGCCGGCGGGTCCCTGATCCTTCTGCGGCCGGACGGACACCTCGATTTCGACTACCTGACGGCCACGATGACCGCCGAGGAAATCACCGTCGTCGAGTTCGTACCGTCGATGCTCGCAGTGTTCGTGGACGACACCCGATACGCTCTGCCCGCTTCGCTCCGGCGAGTCCTCTCCGGTGGCGAGACGATCTCCCGCCTGACCGCGGAAAGCGTGCTGGAACTCGGTATAGGACTGGGCAACATGTACGGCCCCGCCGAAGCAGCCGTCACAGTCACCTACTGCGACGTCGACGCGAACGACGACGACCCGACCGTGCCGATCGGCGCGCCCGTGTGGAACACCCGCATGTACGTCCTCGACCGGCGCCTGCACCCCGTGCCTCCCGGCGCTGTCGGCGACCTGTACATCGCCGGAAGGCAATTGGCCCGCGGCTATCTCGGCCGCACGCCGCTGACCGCAGCGCGCTTCGTGGCGGATCCGCACGGCACACCCGGGACGCGGATGTACCGCACCGGCGACCGGGCCCGCTGGACCGGCCGGGGACAGCTCGAGTACCGGGGGCGTAGCGACTTCCAGGTGCAACTGCACGGCTACCGGATCGAACCCGGAGAGATCGAGAACACCCTGCTCCGGCATGCCGGTGTCGCGCAGGCCGTTGTAGTTCTCCAACAGGACGCCCACGGTACCGCGCACCTGATCGGTTACGTCGTAGCCACAACGGGAACCGAACTCGACGGTGCCGATCTGATTGCCCACCTCGCCGCCACCCTTCCGGCTCACATGGTTCCCACCGCGGTGATTCCCCTTACCACGCTCCCACTGACGGCGCACGGCAAGGTCGATCGCGACGCGTTGCCACAGTTCGACTTCGCTGCACGATCATCGAGCCGCCCGCCGGCAACCGACATCGAACGCGTACTCGTGTCGGTGTTCACCGACGTCCTGGGACTCGACGAGGTGGGCATCGAGGATTCGTTCTTCGCCCTGGGCGGCGACAGCATCATGGCCATCCAGTTGGTCGCGCGCGCCAGAGAAGCCGGAGTCGTCCTGAAGCCGCGAGATGTGTTCGAGCACAGAACCATCAGCAGGCTCGCGAGGGCCATCGAATCGACGGTCACGGAATCGCCGGTCCTCGAGGAACTACCCGGGGGCGGGACGGGCGAGATGCCCTTGACCCCGATCGCGCACTGGCTGCTCGCCCGGGGCACGGACATCGGCAGGTTCTCACAGGCCGCTCTCTTCACCGCACCTCCCGGACTGGACCCGGATTCTCTCGCCGGCACCGTGCAGACCGTCCTCGACCGCCACGACCTGCTCCGTGCGCGGCTCCTCCGGGCGGCGTCGCCCCGGGATGCGGCCATGGAGGTTCTGCCGGCTGGCTCCGTGACCGCTGCCGACCTGCTGCACCGAGTTCCGGTGGGCGAAATCGAGGGTGCACGGTTCCAGTCGATCGTCGACTCCGAGTTACGCTCGGCCACAGCGCGTCTGGATCCCGACACTGGCATCATGATGCAGGTCGTCTGGTTCGAATCCACCGACGACCACCCCGACCGGGGACGGCTGCTGTTCGTCATCCACCACCTCGCCGTCGACGGAGTGTCCTGGCGCATCCTCGTCCCCGACCTCGCCGCCGCCTGGGCCGCCGTCAGCACCGGCACATCACCCGCACTCCCACCGGTCGGCACCTCCATGCGCCGCTGGTCCCACGCCCTCACCGACACCGCCCCCGACCGCGCCCACGAACTCCCCCTCTGGCTCGACATCCTCGATGGCCCCGACCCCCCGCTCGGGTCCCGCCCCCTCGACCCGACCCTCGACACCGAGAACACCACCGGGACGGTCACCGCCACGACCTCACCCGAGGTCACCGAAGCACTCCTCCGGGACATCCCGCGACAGTTTCACGGCAACGTCGACGACGCACTGCTCACGGCCCTCGCCCTCGCGGTCAGCACCTTCAGACGCAGACGCGGCCACCCCGCCGACAGCACACTGCTCAGCCTCGAAGGTCACGGACGGGACAACACCCTGATCCCCGGTGCCGACCTCTCCCGCACCGTCGGCTGGTTCACCACCATCCACCCCGTCCGCCTCGACCTCACCGGCATCGACCTCGGCGACGCCCTCACCGGCGGACCCGCCGCCGGCACCGCCCTCAAAACCGTCAAGGAACAACTGCGCACCATCCCCGACCACGGCGCCGGATACGGACAACTGCGCTACCTCTACCCCCACACCGCCGACCGACTCCGCGACCTCCCCGAACCCCAGATCAGCTTCAACTACCTCGGCCGCTTCACCACCGCAGGAGCCACTGCGGGCATGGATTCGGGAGAGGTTAACTCGGGCTGGAGTCCACTCGACAGCGAACATCTGGCGCCGAACGAGGGGTCACCTCTGCCGTCCCCGGCGGTCGTGAGCATCAACGCCGCGGCGGTCGGACCTGCCGGTGATCAGCAGTTGAAGTCCACCTGGACCTTCGCGGCCGGGGTGCTGACCGCCGGCGACGTCACCGAACTCGCCGAACTCTGGACCCGAGCACTCACCGCACTCACCACCCACACCCGCACCCCCCACGCAGGCGGACTCACCCCCACCGACCTCGACCTCATCACCCTCGACCAACACACCATCGACACCCTCGAAACCCACTACCCCACCCTCACCGACATCTGGCCCCTCACCCCCCTCCAAACCGGACTCCTCTACCACTCCGAACTCACCGACACCCTCGACACCTACACCGTCCAACTCGTCCTCACCCTCCACGGCCCCCTCGACCCCCACCGACTCCACACCGCCGCCCGCACCCTCCTGCACCGCCACCCCAACCTCCGCGCCGCCTTCACCCACACCCCCGACGGCACCCCCACCCAAATCATCACCGACCACACCGACCTGCCCTTCACCCACCACGACCTCACCACCCACGACCCCCACCACCGCAACACCACCGCCGACCAACTCCTCACCACCGACCGCACCACCCGCTTCGACCTCACTCACCCCCCACTGATCCGCCTCACCCTCATCACCCTCACCCCCGACGACCACCGCCTCGCCATCACCAACCACCACATCCTCCTCGACGGCTGGTCCACCCCCCTGCTCCTGCACGAACTGCTCCACCTCTACACCACCGGCAACGACCACCACCTCCCCCACACCACCCCCTACCGCGACTACCTCACCTGGCTCACCCACCGCGACACCACCGACAGCATCACCGCCTGGAAGAAAGCCCTCGACGGCATCGACGAACCCACACTGCTCGTTCCGCCCGACGTGGCCGGTCGGCGGACCGGTCCCTCGGCCGAGCGTGCGGTGACGCTGACAGAGGAGCTGACCGGGGCACTGCGGTCACTGGCCCGCGACCAGAACCTCACCCTCAACACCATCCTCCACACCGCCTGGGGCATCGTCCTGTCCACCCACACCCACCGCAACGACGTCGTCTTCGGCACCACCGTCTCCGGACGCCCACCCCACATCCCCGGCATCGAAACGATGATCGGACTGTTCATCAACACCATCCCCGTCCGCATCACCCTCCACCCCACCGACACCCTCACCGACCTCCTCCACCGCACCCACACCACCCACACCAGGCTCCTCGACCACCACCACCTCGGCCTCACCGACATCCACACCGCCACCGGACCCGCCGCCACCTTCGACACCCTCACCGTCCTCGAGTCCTACCCCCTCGACACCACCACCCTCACCACCACCCCCGACACCACTGGCCTCCACGTCATGGCCGCCGATACCTTCGATGCCACCCACTACCCGCTCGCCCTCGCCGTCACGCCGGACTCTCGGTTGCATCTGCGAATCACCTTCCAGCGCGCGCTCTTCGACACCGCTGCCGTCGATGCTCTGCGCGGTCAAGTCGCCAAGGTTCTCACGTCGATGGCGGCAGATCCCGCGATGCCCTTGTCCCGGCTGAACCTGCTGGGGGAGAGTGACTTCGAGCTGCTCGTGCCCGCCCGTGGCGACCACCGAGCCTCACCTCGCACGTTCGCAGACATCCTCACCGCCGCCCGTTTCCCTGACACAGTCGCGTTGGTGGACGGTGCGAGAGAGTTCACCTATGCCGAGGTCGAGGCGCGGTCCGATCGCCTCGCCACGGCGCTGATCGAACTCGGTGCCGGTCCCGAAGACCTCGTCGCCGTCGCGATACCGCGTTCGGCGGAGTCGGTACTCGCCGTCTGGGCGGTGGTCAAGACGGGCGCCGCTTTCCTCCCCGTCGACCCCACCTACCCTGCCGCCCGGATCGAGCACATGCTCGCCGACTCGGGGGCCGTACTCGGTCTCACCCTCACCCGTCATTGCGACGAGCTACCGGACACCGTCGTCTGGGTCGAACTCGACGAGGTCCGGCAGGACCGCCCTGCGCACCCACTCGATGTGTCCCGCATTGCGCCGGCGAGTGTCGACGGCATCGCGTACACCATCTACACCTCGGGCTCCACCGGTGTGCCGAAAGGTGTACTCGTGCCGCACCGCGGACTGAACGCGCTGGCGGAGGAGTTGCGCGACCGAGCGAGGGTGACCTCCCGATCCCGGGTGTTGCACTTCTCGTCGCCGAGCTTCGACGCATCTGTTCTGGAATACGTGCTGGCGTTCGGAGTGGGGGCGACGATGGTGATCGTGCCGCCGACGGTGTACGGCGGGCACGAACTCAGCCGGATCATGGCGGAGAAGAAAGTCACCCACGCATTTCTCACTCCTACCGCACTCGCTTCGATCGACCCCCGGGATGTCCCGGATGTCGATTGTGTCCTGACCGGCGGGGAGGAGTGTCCACCTGGGTTGGTGCAGCGGTGGGCGACCGGACACCGGGTGCTCAACGCTTACGGACCGACGGAGGCCACCGTGGCGGCCGACATGACGTCGGACCTGACCGCGGCGGAGCCGGTGACGATCGGTGGCCCCCTCCGTGGTGTCGCCGAACTCGTCCTCGACCGCCTGCTGCAACCGGTCCCGATCGGTGTCGCCGGAGAGCTCTATATCGCCGGCGACGGTCTCGCGCGTGGCTACCATCGGCGGTCCGGGCTCACCGCCGCACGGTTCGTCGCCAACCCGTACGGCGAACCGGGCGAACGCCTGTACCGGACCGGTGACCTGGTGCGGTGGACGAGTGACGCACATGCACTCGAATACCTCGGCCGGAGCGACTTCCAGGTGAAGGTCCGAGGATTCCGGGTCGAACTCGGCGAGATCGACGCCGCGCTCACCCGTCACCCCGCCGTCGCCTTCGCCGCCACGATCGCGCGCACAACCACGACCGGTGACACCTCGTTGACGTCGTACGTGCTGTCCGCCACCGATCGGACCGTCGACCCTCCGGGACTGGTCTCGTATCTCGCCGAACAGCTTCCCGCCCACATGGTTCCGGCAACGATCGTGCCGGTCACGACGATCCCTCGCACCCCTGCCGGCAAACTCGACCGGGCCGCCCTCGAAGCCGGCGCCGTCACAGCGATTTCCGGCACCTCCACCCCGGCGGAGGCTCAGCCACCGGCGACACCCCTGGAAGAATCCATCGCCGGCATTCTGGCGGCGGTCGTCGAATCCCGGCGCTTCGGTGTCGACGACAACTTCTTCGACGCCGGCGGCAACTCGCTCAGCGCCACCCGGGCCGTGGCCCGCATCAACAATGCCCTGCACACCGACATCGGCGTCCGCACACTCTTCGACGCCCCGACGCCCCGCTTGCTCGCGCGGGCGTCGGTGCGACAGCAGACGGGCACCCGGGCCCGCCCCACTCTCGAGATCTCGGTCCGACCGCAGTGGGTTCCGGTGTCGCCGGCGCAGAAACGAATGTGGTTCCTCAATCAGTACGACACCGCATCCCCCGCATACAACATCCCGGTCACTCTTCGCCTCCACGGAAGCCTGAACGTCACTGCCCTGCGTCAGGCGCTGACCGACGTCATCGCTCGGCACGAGACCCTCCGAACCCTCTACCCGGTGCACGAGGGCCAGCCGATCCAATACGTGCTCCCGCCCGAGCGAGCACTCCTCGACCTCCACGCGATTCCTGCGACGGAAGAGCAAGTGCCTGCGTATATTTCCCGGTTCATCGGGACCGGGTTCGACGTGACCAGCGACCTTCCCGTCCGAATCCAGCTGCTCGAACTCGATGCCGACGCCCACATCCTGACACTCGTCGTCCACCACATCTGTGCCGACGGCCAATCGGTGAGCCCCCTCGTTCGCGACGTGGTCGCCGCCTACGCGGCCCGTATACGGCGGCGGGCACCCGATTGGCCACCGCTGCCGGTCCAGTACGCGGATTACACACTGTGGCAACACGAACTGCTCGGATCGGACGACGACCCAGAGTCCCTCGCCGCCCAGCAGTCCACATTCTGGGCGCAGACGCTGGCCGACCTCCCGCACGTCCTCCGACTGCCGACCGACCGCCCCCGGCCCGTCCAGCGGTCCCTGCGCGGGGCGTCATTCCGTTTCGACATCGGCCCCGACATACACGGCCGACTGGCGACGGTGTCGCGCCGTCACGATTCCACGATGTTCATGACGGCTCACGCCGCTCTGGCGGTGTTGCTGGCACGGCTGAGCGACAGCGCGGACATCGTCGTCGGGACGCCGATCGCAGGCCGCGGCGACCCGGCCCTCGACGACCTCGTCGGAATGTTCGTCGGGACCCTGGTGCTCCGCACCCGCGTCGACCCGGCCCTGGCGTTCGACGATTTCCTCGACCGCACGAGGGACGCCGATCTCGGCGCCTTCACCCACGCCGAGCTCCCGTTCGAACGACTCGTGGAGATGCTCGCGCCAGATCGTTCGACCGCCCATTCACCGTTGTTCCAGGTTCTTCTCGAATACCAGAACAACGACTCCCTCACCCTCGAGCTGCCCGGTGTGACCGCCGACGTCATGGACGTCGAACTCGGCGCGGCAAAGTTCGATCTGCAGCTCACACTGGGGGAAAGACTCGGTTCAGACGGCGAACCCGCCGGCATCTCGGCCGCTTTCACCTATGCCACCGACCTGTTCGACACCGCCACGATCGAGGATTTCGCGAAGCGTCTCGTCCGCATACTCGACGCCGTCGCCAACAATCCCCGTCTCGTGATCGGTGATATCGACATCACAGACGAAGTCGAGCGTCAGACGGTGCTGACGGCCTGGAATTCGGAAGGCGTGAACGACGAGACGACCCTCGCCGACCGGTTCACCCGGACCGTGCAGCGCTTCCCGGACGCGGATGCGGTCACGGTCGGGAACACGACCCTGAGCTACTCCGAATTGAGCGAACACGCCAATCGGCTGGCACGCCATCTGATCTCACTGGGGGTCGGCCCGGAATCACTGGTCGCCGTCGCGCTCCCCAGGTCCGTCGACCTGATCGTCACCATCATCGCCACCATCGAGACGGGCGCGGGATACCTCCCGCTCGACATCGACAACCCCCGCGATCGACTCGCATTCATGCTCGCCGACGCGGCGCCGGTATGTGTGGTGACCACCAGCGAGCAGGACTCGGCGACACGTGGCTTCGGCGTTCCCCGGGTGCTGCTGGACTCCGCCGAGGTCGCTGGCCACGTGGCCGCAGCCGCACCCGGCCCGGTGACCGATACCGAACGGACCGCGCGGTTACTGCCGGACGCCGTTGCATACGTGATCTATACGTCGGGATCCACCGGTCGCCCGAAAGGTGTGGTGGTGTCGCATCGGAATGTGGCGACATTGTTGGCGAACACCCTGCCGAGCTTCGACTTCGACGAGCACGATGTGTGGACGATGTTCCATTCCCACGCGTTCGACTTCTCGGTCTGGGAACTGTGGGGTGCATTGCTCTTCGGCGGCAGGGTCGTGGTGGTCGACCACTACACCGCCCGGTCTCCGGGCATGTTCCTCGAACTCCTGCGACGCGAACACGTGACCGTGCTGAGCCAGACCCCCACCGCCTTCTCCCAACTCCTCGAGGCCGACCGGCGGGCCCCGGGCCCGGACGACCTGGCGCTGCGTCACGTGGTCTTCGGTGGCGAGTCCCTCGACCTCGGCTACCTCGCCCGCTGGTACGACCGGCACAGTGATACTCGTCCGCGGCTGGTGAACATGTACGGCATCACCGAGACCACGGTGCACGTCAGCCTTCTGCCGCTCGATCGTTCCGTTTCCGCCCCGTCGACGGGCTTCCCGATCGGACGGGCGATACCCGGATTGCAGGTCTCCGTCCGCGACCGGCGGCTGCATCCCGTTCCGCCGGGAGTGGTCGGTGAAATGTACGTATCCGGACTCCAACTGGCGCGCGGCTATCTCGGTCGTCCGGATCTGACCGTTTGCCGGTTCGTGGCGGACCCGGACGGAGCGCCCGGGCACCGCATGTACCGGACCGGGGACCTCGCCCGCTGGAACCGACAGGGCCAACTGGAATACCTGGGACGCAGTGATCTTCAGGTGCAGCTACGCGGCTACCGGATCGAACCCGGCGAGATCGAATCCACCCTGGTGCGTCATCCCAGTGTCGCACAGGCAGTGGTCCGGGTCCGGGGCGACGAGCACGGCGCAGACCGGCTCATCGGCTATGTGGTACCCGATACCGCCGAAACGCGGGAAGCCGGGAACGTCGACTCCGACGAGGTCCTCGAATTCGCCCGAACACAGCTCGCCGCCCACATGGTGCCCGCCATCCTGGTCGTCCTCGACCGGCTGCCACTGACGGCCAACGGCAAGCTCGATGTGCAGGCGTTGCCGGAGCCCGATTTCGCCAGCCACGTCACACCCGGCCGGGAGCCGGCCACCCCGGCGGAGAAGACATTGTCTCGGTTGTTCGCCGAGGTGCTCGGACTCCGCAACGTCGGAGTCGAGGATTCGTTCTTCACCCTCGGCGGCGACAGCATCATGGCCATCCAGTTGGTGGCACGGGCAAAGGCCGAAGGTGTCTTCGTGTCACCGCGTGATGTATTCGAGCGCAGATCGGTAGCGGCTCTTGCCGAGGTGGCACATGCTGCCGATACCGTGGGACTGGAAGAACTTCCCGGGGCGGGTACCGGGGACTTCCCCCTGACACCCATCTCGCGCTGGCTGCTCGACCGCGGCGGTGACGTCAGCCGGTTCTCACAGGCCGCCCTCCTCATCGCGCCCGCCGGACTCGACCTCGACGCTCTCACACGCGCCGTACAAGCAGTCCTCGATCACCACGACATCCTGCGGGCGCGGCTCTGCGACCCCGGTCCCGGCAGCGAACCGGCGATCGAGGTGCCGCCGGCCGGAGTCGTCCAGGCCGGGGCTCTGGTGTCCCGAATCGCGGTCGACACTGTCGCCGGCACGCCGTTCACGGCGCGGGTGGCAGACGAAACAGACAGTGCGGCAAGCAGGCTCGACCCCCGGCACGGTGTCATGATGCAGGTCGTCTGGTTCGAATCCACCGACGACCACCCCGACCGGGGACGGCTGCTGTTCGTCATCCACCACCTCGCCGTCGACGGAGTGTCCTGGCGCATCCTCGTCCCCGACCTCGCCGCCGCCTGGGCCGCCGTCAGCACCGGCACATCACCCGCACTCCCACCGGTCGGCACCTCCATGCGCCGCTGGTCCCACGCCCTCACCGACACCGCCCCCGACCGCGCCCACGAACTCCCCCTCTGGCTCGACATCCTCGACGGCCCCGACCCCCCGCTCGGGTCCCGCCCCCTCGACCCGACCCTCGACACCGAGAACACCACCGGGACGGTCACCGCCACAACCTCACCCGAGGTCACCGAAGCACTCCTCCGGGACATCCCGCGACAGTTTCACGGCAACGTCGACGACGCACTGCTCACGGCCCTCGCCCTCGCGGTCAGCACCTTCAGACGCAGACGCGGCCACCCCGCCGACAGCACACTGCTCAGCCTCGAAGGTCACGGACGGGACAACACCCTGATCCCCGGTGCCGACCTCTCCCGCACCGTCGGCTGGTTCACCACCATCCACCCCGTCCGCCTCGACCTCACCGGCATCGACCTCGGCGACGCCCTCACCGGCGGACCCGCCGCCGGCACCGCCCTCAAAACCGTCAAGGAACAACTGCGCACCATCCCCGACCACGGCGCCGGATACGGACAACTGCGCTACCTCGACCCCCACACCGCCGACCGACTCCGCGACCTCCCCGAACCCCAGATCAGCTTCAACTACCTCGGCCGCTTCACCACCAGCCCCCCGGGGACGTCCGAGATCACGGGATGGATGCCGGACACGGACACCGAACTCGAGTACGTGGCGTGTGGAAAAATGCCTGTGGCAACAACACTCGACATCAATGCACTTACCACCGATTCGGCGGACGGACCCGTGATGCGGACGACGTGGCTCTTCCCGACGGGGGTGCTGACCACCGGCGACGTCACCGAACTCGCCGAACTCTGGACCCGAGCACTCACCGCACTCACCACCCACACCCGCACCCCCCACGCAGGCGGACTCACCCCCACCGACCTCGACCTCATCACCCTCGACCAACACACCATCGACACCCTCGAAACCCACTACCCCACCCTCACCGACATCTGGCCCCTCACCCCCCTCCAAACCGGACTCCTCTACCACTCCGAACTCACCGACACCCTCGACACCTACACCGTCCAACTCGTCCTCACCCTCCACGGCCCCCTCGACCCCCACCGACTCCACACCGCCGCCCGCACCCTCCTGCACCGCCACCCCAACCTCCGCGCCGCCTTCACCCACACCCCCGACGGCACCCCCACCCAAATCATCACCGACCACACCGACCTGCCCTTCACCCACCACGACCTCACCACCCACGACCCCCACCACCGCAACACCACCGCCGACCAACTCCTCACCACCGACCGCACCACCCGCTTCGACCTCACTCACCCCCCACTGATCCGCCTCACCCTCATCACCCTCACCCCCGACGACCACCGCCTCGCCATCACCAACCACCACATCCTCCTCGACGGCTGGTCCACCCCCCTGCTCCTGCACGAACTGCTCCACCTCTACACCACCGGCAACGACCACCACCTCCCCCACACCACCCCCTACCGCGACTACCTCACCTGGCTCACCCACCGCGACACCACCGACAGCATCACCGCCTGGAAGAAAGCCCTCGACGGCATCGACGAACCAACACTGCTCGTGGGTGGAGAGACGGACCCCCAAAGACCCACCTTCCCCGAGGAATTCGTACTCCCCCTGGACGCGGAACACACCGGGGCACTGCGGTCACTGGCCCGCGACCAGAACCTCACCCTCAACACCATCCTCCACACCGCCTGGGGCATCGTCCTGTCCACCCACACCCACCGCAACGACGTCGTCTTCGGCACCACCGTCTCCGGACGCCCACCCCACATCCCCGGCATCGAAACGATGATCGGACTGTTCATCAACACCATCCCCGTCCGCATCACCCTCCACCCCACCGACACCCTCACCGACCTCCTCCACCGCACCCACACCACCCACACCAAGCTCCTCGACCACCACCACCTCGGCCTCACCGACATCCACACCGCCACCGGACCCGCCGCCACCTTCGACACCCTCACCGTCCTCGAGTCCTACCCCCTCGACACCACCACCCTCACCACCACCCCCGACAGCACCGGCCTCCACGTCACCGACGTCCGGGGCACCGACGCCACCCACTACCCGCTCGCCCTCGCCGCAACCGCGGGAATCGCACTTCACCTGAAGTTCGAATACCTTCCCGCCGCACTCGACCGCACCACGGTCGAATCCCTCGCGCGGCAGGTGATCCGCGTGCTCGAGACGATCGCCACCCGTCCGGATCTTCCACTCGCTCGGCTGCACCTGCTCAGTGACACCGAGGTGCGCGAACTCCTTCCCGCGCGTGGTGATGTCTCCGGGCCCGACAGGACATTCGCCGACATACTGGCCGACGCGGCCGCGTTCGACCCTGCGGCACCGGCACTGTCGTACGACGGTCGGATGGTGTCCTACCGCGAGCTCGACGAGACATCGAATCGGTTGGCGCGCCTACTCGTCGAGCAGGGAGCGGGCCCGGAGTCGTTCGTTGCCCTCGCGATTCCCCGGTCGATCGACTCCGTGGTCGCGACCTGGGCGGTGGTGAAGACCGGTGCGGCCTTCATGCCCCTCGACGTAACCTATCCCGACGCCCGGATCGAGCACATGCTCGCCGATTCCGGTTCCACACTCGGTGTCACGCTCGAGGCCCATCGGAGCCGCTTGCCGCTTACCGTCCGATGGATCGTCCTCGACGACCCGGACGTCACCGCGACGGTCGGGCGCTACCCCGCGACCCCGGTCGGCGACTCCGAACGGCGGATGCCGCTGCGGGTAGATCACCCCGCTTACCTCGTCTACACCTCAGGGTCCACCGGCACTCCCAAGGGAGTGGTGGTCTGCCATCGTGGACTCGCGCCCCTCGCGGCAACGCAGGCCGGCCTGACGGGATCGGATCGACGGTCGCGTGTCCTGCACTTCTCGTCGCCCACATTCGACGGTTCGATCTTCGACTATCTGCTGGCCTTCGGGGTGGGGGCAACGATGGTGATCACCGCGCCGACGGTGTACGGCGGCAGCGAGCTGGCCCGGCTGCTGGCCTCCGAACAGATCACCCACGCGTTCGTTCCCACGGCGGCGCTGGCGTCGACCGATCCCGAAGACCTCGACTCCCTGACCGATGTGGTGGTCGGAGGCGAGGCGTGCCCGCCCGGTCTGGTTTCCCGTTGGGCCCCGGGTCGCCGGCTGCGCAACGGCTACGGCCCGACCGAAACAACCGTGATGTGCAGTATCAGTGAGCCGATGTCCGTCGGATCCCCGGTGACAGTGGGGGGCCCGATCCGCGGAGTCGCCGAACTCGTCCTCGACTACCGGTTGCAGCCGGTCCCGGCCGGTGTTCCCGGTGAGCTCTACATCGCCGGTGGCGGGCTCGCCCGAGGTTATCACCGGCGTCCCGGACTCACCGCCGCGTCGTTCGTCGCCAACCCCTTCGGCGAACCCGGCGAACGGATGTACCGGACCGGTGACATAGTGCGCTGGGACAGCACATCCGACGCCCTCGCCGTCGAATACCTCGGCCGGAGCGACTTCCAGTTGAAGATCCGCGGTTTCCGCATCGAACCGGGCGAGATCGACAACGCACTCACCCTGCATCCCGAGGTCGCCTACGCTGCCACCGTCAGCCGGCTGGGACCTACCGGAGACGCGATGCTCGTCTCCTACGTACTGCCCGCCGAGGACACCGACCCCCAGCCCGCCGAGCTGCGCACCTACCTGGCCGATCGTCTGCCGTCGCACATGGTCCCCGCCACCGTCGTGACGATCGACGAGATCCCGTTGACACGCGTCGGCAAGCTCGACCGCTCCGCGCTTCCCGAGCCCCGGCTCGACTCGAACACCCCCCGATCGCACCGCGCCGCAACACCGGTGGAAGAAATCGTGGCGGACGTCTTCGCCGTCGTTCTCGGCGTCGGCCACGTCGGCATCGACGACAACTTCTTCGACGCCGGCGGCAACTCGCTCAACGCCACGCGTGCGGTCGCCCGCGTCGATGCGGCCCTGAACACCGATCTCGGAGTCCGCACTCTGTTCGAGAACCCGACGCCACGCACCCTCGCCCACCAGCTGGCGCGACGGTCGGGTGAACCCCCGCGTCCATTGATTGCCGGACCCCGCCCACCCGTACTGCCCCTCTCACCGGCACAACACCGGATGTGGTTCCTCAACCAGTACGACACCGCCTCGCCCGCCTACAACATTCCCGTTACGCTCCGACTCACCGGCGAGCTCGACACCGACGCACTCTCGGCGGCACTCACCGATGTCGTGGCACGGCACGAAGCGCTCCGCACTATCTATCCGCTGCGCGACGGACAGCCCGTCCAGCACGTGCTGCCTCCCGAGGATGCAGTCCCGCACGCCGACATCGTCAATGCCACCGACGACGACCTGACGCCCCGCATCTTCCGGTTCGTGACCACGGGGTTCGACGTCACCGCCGATCCCCCGTTGCGCTGCCGGCTGCTCCGTCTCGCGCCCGAACACCACATCCTCGTCCTCGTCCTGCACCACATCGGCGCCGACGGCCAGTCGATGGCCCCGCTGACCCGGGACTTCGTCACCGCCTACGCCGCCCGGACGCGTCACGAGCCGCCCCGCTGGTCACCCCTCCCCGTCCAGTACGCGGATTATGCTCTCCGTCAGAACGAGTTGTTCGGGACGCCGGCCGGCCCACACAGCCTGCTCGCGAGCCGGCTCGAGTACTGGACGCGCACGCTCGACGGACTGCCCGAGGTTCTGCCCCTTCCCACGGACAGGCCACGACCACAGCAGCGAACCCTGCGCGGCGACCGGTGGGAGTTCCGCATCGACGCGGACGTGCATCGCGCCCTACGCTCGATGGCACATCACCGAAACACCACCCTGTTCATGACGGTGCACGCGGCACTGGCCGCGCTGCTGTCGCGGCTGACCGGGACCTCCGACATCGCCATCGGTACCGCGGTCGCGGGCAGGCCGGAACCGGCACTAGACGATCTGGTCGGCATGTTCGTCAACACCCTCGTCCTGCGTACTCGCGTCGAGGCCGCCGGTACCTTCACCGATCTCCTCGCGCACACTCGCGAAACCGATCTCGGCGCGTTCACCCATGCCGACCTGCCGTTCGAGCGACTCGTCGAGACTTTGGCTCCGGTTCGTTCCACCTCGCACTCCCCGCTGTTCCAGGTGTCACTGGAGTTCGAGAACACCGCCCGGCCCGCGCACCTCACCCTGCCCGAGGTCGAGGTCGAGGCCGTCGACGTTGCGACGGCGATCGCCAAGGAAGATCTCGAGCTCCTGGCCGTCGAGGAGTTCGACAGCGGCGGTGCACCTTCGGGAATCGCTGCGGCCTTCACCTATGCCACCGACCTGTTCGACTCCACGACGGTCGCGGGGTTCGCGGAGCGGTTCATCCGCATCCTCGAAGCGGTTGCCGACGACCCGGATCAGCCGGTCGGTGACATCGAGATCGTCGACCCCGTGGAGCGCGAACCGGATGTCGGCGCCCAGGGACCGGATCCCCGGCCGTGGCCGGAACTGCTGTCCGATGCGGCCCGGATGGGGGGCGATGCCGTGGCCGTGAGTTGCGACGGACGCGACATCACCTACCGTCGACTCGACGAGCGTTCCAGTCAGCTGGCCCGACTTCTGGTCGATCGCGGGGCAGGGCCGGAAACCTTTGTCGCTTCGGCTCTCCCACGATCGATCGAGTCGGTTGTGGCCCTGTGGTCGATAGTGAAATCCGGTGCCGCCCCGGTGCCGGTCGACCCGACGTACCCGGCCGACCGCATCAACCACATGCTGACGGATTGCGGAGCCATACTGGGCGTGACCTCGTCCACGTATCGGGCACGCGTCCCCGATACGGTGCCCTGGCTGATTCTCGACGACCCGGACTTCGAGGACTCCCTCTCCGCATATGATCGTACGGCCCTGGCTGATTCGGATCGGCTCGCTCCGTTGAGGCTCGCCCATCCCGCGTATCTGATCTACACCTCCGGGTCGACCGGGACACCGAAGGGCGTCGTGCTCACCCACACCGGACTGGCGAATCTGGCCGAACACGAACGCACGCAGCTGACGGTCGCAACCGGCGCACGAGTATCCCACCTTGCCTCACCCAGCTTCGACGCATCGATCTTCGAGTTGACGATGGCATTCTGCGCCGGCGCTCACGTCGTGATCGTGCCGCCCCTGACCTATGGCGGACCAGAACTGACCCGGCTCCTAGACGGCGCCCGGGTCAGTCACGCCTTCATCACCCCGACCGCGCTCGCTTCCCTCGAGCCCGGTGGTCTCGAATCACTGCGGGTCCTGATTGTCGCGGGCGAGCCGTGCCCTCCAGGGCTGGCCGCGCGCTGGGCACCAGGCCGGCGCATGTTCAACGCCTACGGCCCTACCGAGACGACGATCATGTCGCACATCAGCGAACAGCTGACTCCGGGCGACCGGGTCTCCATCGGCCATCCTGCCCTGGGATTCGTTGTCGCGGTACTCGACAGCCGGCTGCATCCCGTCCCATCGGGAACGCCCGGCGAGCTGTACCTCGCCGGGCCCGGGCTCGCCCGTGGATACCACGGGCGACGGGCCGAGACCGCACGGAACTTCGTCGCCTGTCCGTTCGCCGGCGTGGGTGAACGGATGTATCGCACGGGGGATCTGGTGCGCAAGCTCCCCGACGGCTCGCTCGAGCATCTCGGTCGCACCGACTTCCAGATCAAGGTCCGGGGATTCCGGATCGAACCGGGCGAGATCGATTCCGCACTGACAGCTCGGCGGGACGTGGATTTCGCCGTCACACTCGGCCGGCCCGCCCCGGGCGGAGACACCGTGCTGGTCACCTACGTCGTTGCCCGTCCCGGTTCCACCGTCGACGCCGAGAACCTCGAGGAGTACCTGTCCCGGCGGCTGCCCGCGCACATGGTTCCGGCGGCCTTCGTCAGGCTCGAACACGTCCCGTTGACCCCCGCCGGAAAGCTGGATCGTGCCGCCCTGCCCGAGCCAGAGTTCCATTCTCGCACAGCAGCATTCCGTCCACCTCGGACATCGGTGGAGCGCGACGTGGTTGATGCTTTCGCGGAGGTCCTCGGCACCGAGCAGGGACGGTCCGTGAGGATAGGTGCCGACGACGACTTCTTCGCCCTCGGCGGTACCTCCTTGACGGCGACCCGGGCGCTCACCGCCCTGCAGGAGCGGCTCGGTCGCACAGTCCCATTACAGGCTCTGTTTCTCGATCCCACCCCGGCCGGGCTGGCCGCACGGATCGACGCGCGATCCGCACCGGACACGGTGGACGAGGCACTACGGGTACTGGTGCCGCTGCGTCCGACCGGCACCGGACAACCACTGTTCTGTGTGCACGCCGGAATCGGTCTGGCATGGGCGTACACGGCGTTGGTGCGCCACCTCTCACCGGGTCGACCCGTATACGGTCTGCAATTGCCGTCGATCGGCGGTGGACCGGAGTTCGATTCGATCGAAGATCTGGCCCACCACTACGTCGCGGAAATCAGGACTGTCCAATCGGCGGGTCCGTACCATCTCCTCGGATGGTCGCTGGGCGGGACCATCGCCTACGCGGTGGCGACGGAGCTGCGCCGCGACGGCGACGACGTCGCCTCCCTCGTCCTCCTCGACAGCTACCCCGGGAACGCGGACGACACACCACCAGCGCAGCTGGGTATCGGTCAGCTCCTCGAAGGTCTCGGCGTCGACGCCGGAACGAATGACGACGGCGAGCTGACCTACGCGCGAGCAGCAGAAGTCGTCGAAGAGGTGTACGGGCCTGCGGCGGCTCTGACACCCGAGCACCTGCGCCGGATCAACGAGGGATACGAACGCTCGTCTCGTATGCTGGCTCGCTTCACGCCCGAGGTTTTCGACGGGGACGTGCTCTTCTTCACCGCCGCGAAAACGACGCCGGGAACGGACGCAGCCCTCGACGCCTGGCGACCCTCGATCACCGGAAACATCCGTGAACAGCGGGTGCCGTGCGCTCACAACGACATGATGCAACCCGAACCCGCACTGCAGATCGGCCCGATCGTCGACGCCTATCTGTCGGGCGGCGCGTAGAGCCTGTCGAGGGTGGCACAGATGCCACTGATACTCGGGTGCAGATACAGTTCCCGCATCGGAAGCACCGGCAACCCCTGACGGCGCATCATGCTGTCGGCTTTGATGGCGCACAACGAGTTACCGCCGAGCTCGAAGAGGTTGTCGTCGGCAGCGACCGGCACCCCCAGCACCGATTCCCAGATATCGGTGAGCCTTTCGGCCAGTCCACCCGGAGTGGATACATGCGGCGCCGGAGAGCGCGGCGCGGGCCGATCGGGTTCGGGAAGACGGGCCACATCGAGCTTGCCGTTGATCGTGAGGGGAAGGGCGTCGACCACTGTGATGGTGCGCGGCAGCATGTACTCCGGAAGGAACCTCTGGGCCCGCTGCCGAATCGGTTTGCCGTTCTCGCCCGAGAGAACCACATATGCGTCGAGACCGAAGCCGCCCGGCGCGCCCTCACTTCCACTGGATACCACCGCCGCATCGACGACGGCCGGATCGTCGAGCAGCACACTGCGCACCTCACCGAGTTCGACCCGGAAGCCGCGGATCTGCACCTGAGTGTCCAACCGGCCGAGGTGTTCGAGCGTGCCGTCGCGACGGAGTCGACCCAGATCTCCGGTTCGGTACAACCTTCGGTTCCCGCACGACGGCACGCGGAGAAAACGCTCCGCGGTGAGCTCGGGCCGGCGGAGATACCCGAGCGCGACCCCCGCACCGCCGACATATATTTCGCCGTCCACACCCCGCGGAACCGGTCGTCCTCGTTCGTCGAGCACGAACACGTACCAACCGGGCAGCGGCCGTCCCACCACCCGGGTGCCGGCCACGGCGTCTCCGCGTGTCACGGTGTGCGCCGTGACGTGCACGGTCGTCTCCGTTGTTCCGTACATGTCGACTAGTCGGCATCCCGACTCCGGATACCGGTCCATCCAGGGCAGAAGCGCCCGCGCATCGAGCGACTCGCCACCGAAGACGACCAGGCGCAGCGCATCGAGCCGATCGAGCTCGCGGTCGGCCTCCGCGAGTTGCGCGAAGGCCGAGGGGGTTTGACTCAGGACACTCACCCGCTCGTCCGCGAGCAGTGCGTGGAATTCGACCGGCGACCGAGAAATCCAGTAGGGCACGATGACGAGTCGCGCTCCCGTGAGCAGCGCACCCCAAATCTCCCAGACCGAGAAGTCGAAGGCGGACGAGTGGAACATCGACCAGGTGTCCTCGCGGCCGAGACGAAGGTCCGCAGTAGTGGCCGCGAAAAGCGCCAACACAGCGCGGTGCGGAATCATCACACCCTTCGGCCGACCGGTGGATCCGGACGTGTAGATCACGTAAGCCGCTGCGTCCGCGTCGAGCCCGTCCCCGTCCCCGTCCGTATCCGTGGCGTCGTCTCCGGTCGATGCCAGCTCCCCCGGTGAGATCACCCGAATCTCGCTGCTCCACAACGGGTCCTCGACCTCGGTGACGACCAGTTGCACGTCGGCGTCGTCAGCGGTGTACGCGAGCCGGTCCGCGGGATGCCGCACATCCATCGGGACGTACGTCGCACCCACGTCGAGCACCGACAGCATGGCGACGATCAACTCCACGGACCGATCCAGGCAGATACCGACGCGGTCACCCGGGCGGATGCCGCACATCCGGAGGCCGGCTGCCGACCACCGCGACTGTTCGTCGAGTTCGGCATACGTGAGCTGACGATGACCGTGCACCACGGCAATCGCATCGGGCTGCTCCTTCGCGCGAGCCCGGAACAACGCCTCGATCCGACCGGGACCTGGGACGGCCGGCGCGACCACCTCGAGACCCACCCCGGAATCCATCTGTTCCCCCATGGGAAGGTCGCCGACGCGAACGTCCGTCCCCGCGCCGCGCATCTGATGACACATCTGCATTACGTGCCGCCCGAACTGCTGTGCAGCCTCGTCGTCCACCACGTCCTGCTGACGATGTAGCTGGAGCACGACTGCGCCGGTGGCGTCGACGACGGGAGCCAGGGTCAGCGGAAGCGGTGCGGACTGGCACGCCAGCCAGTCCCGGGCGACCCGGGGGAACGTCCCGGAGGTACCCAGCACACCGACTCCGACCGCACGAATGCCGCGCGGACCGTAGGCAGCGTCCGTGTCCAGGGGAGCGCGAGCGTCCTGATCGAGCGAGTCGATCGCACTGCGGAGGACCTCCTGCAGCACAGCGTTTTCGGAGCAGTCGACCGTCTGCACCGTGCAGTGCCAGAAACTGCCCAGGACCCGCGGCGGGCGATCTCGATCCTCGCACCATGCCGCCACTCGCACGGTGTCACGATGCTCGTACCGGCCCAGGACCAATGCGGCAGCGACGATGATCGTGGCAGTGACATCCCCATCGATTCGCCCCAGCGCAAACGCGTAGGACGCCGGTCCGGAGCGCTGTTCGACTGCAGCCCAGGGGAATCGATGGCGTCCCGCACTCGCCGACGGCAACGAATCGAGGGCTTCGCCGTCATGGTGCTCGCCGAGCGGCCCCGCCGATACGGCTTCGACATCCAGGTCGCCGGTCAGGACGTCACTCATCGTGGCGAGCGACGTCGCATCCAGATCCCGGCGGTCCGCTGCGAGAACCAGGTCGGCCACTCCGTCCGAGTAAAGCAGCAGGACGGCCCGGACCCCGCGCCCGTTCGTGCCGACCGGCCGCCGCAACTCGCGTTCTCGACGACACCGTGCGGCGGCATCCGCGGCAGATCCGTCCACCCGTTCGATCCACAAGCGCGGGGCCGCAACCTCATCCCCCCACCATCGGGCACTCGCGGACTCCAGCACCGCTGCTGTCGCATCGGGATCGACACCGCTGGTTATTCGCACCGACTGCGCATGGCCGTACGCCGTGCGCGCCAGCCCAGCCCGACCCCAATGGGATTGGTGCATAGGGAGATTCTACCGAAAAACGCTCCCCATCATAAGCGCCGAAGTGCCACCTCTCGACCCGCCGTCATCGCGCCGTGAACCCGCCGTCCACCGTCACGACAGTGCCGGTGATACGCCGCGAGTCGTCGGAGGCGAGCCATCGCGCAGCGGATGCGACGTCCTCGGGTTCGATGAGCGCGTTGATCGGCTGCGACTGCACGAACACGGATTCATGCTCATCCACCTCCAGACCGAGCGAGCGCGCGATCTCGGCCAGCATCCTGCCCTCGAACGCGGGACTGTCGCGCACCGAACCAGGACACAGGGCGTTCACCCGGACCCCGCTCGGGGCATAGTCGAGCGCGACGGCCTTCGTCAGTCCGATCAATCCGTGCTTGGCAGCCACATACCCTGCGAAGCGGCGGTAACCGACGATGCCCGCTGTCGACGAGATGTTGATGATGCTGCCGCTGCGCTGCGTGACCATGATCTTTCCGGCGACGGCGATCGTGCGCCATGCGCCGGAAAGATCGACGTCGAGCATCAACTGCCACTCGCCCTCTTCGATCTCATGTGCCAGTTTCCCCGAGGGCGCCGCGATCCCGGCGTTGTTGACGAGAATGTCGATGTGGCCGAACCGTTCGTGTGCGGCGTCCACCGCGTCCCTGACCTCGCCCAGCACGCGCACGTCGACCGCGCTCGTCAGCACCGAGACCCCTTGGGTGCGACACAACTCGGCGGTGTACTCGAGCTGGCTCGGTGAACCGAGTGGGTACGGAACACCCGGCAGATTCCGCGCGACATCCACGAGCATCAGGTCCGCACCCCCGGCGGCCAACGCCACCGCGCACGCCCGGCCGATGCCCCTGGCCGCCCCGGTCACGACGGCCGCCTTGCCGTCCAGACTCGGACTCATCGGGGAACTGGCCCCGTGAGCTGGGCAGCGACGAGGCGCAGCAGAGCGTGCGGGTGATCAGTGAGGTACATGTGGCCGCCGTCGAGTTCCAGCACCGAGGTGGCGGCCGTGGTAGCCGTTTTCCACTCGGCGGCCTGAACCGAGCTGACCAAGTGATCGTCACGACCACGCAGGGCTGTGATGGGAATGTCCAGAAGCGGGTGCGGTGGGGGCCGATATCTCTCGTGCATGTCGACGTCCGCGCGCAGGACCGGTAGCAACAGCTCACGTAATTCGGGGTTCTCCAGAGCCGGGTGCGTGTATCCGGCCAGTTCGTGGACACGGGCCAGGAACTCGGTGTCATCGAGCAGGGCTGCGCGAATCTCGCGAACATGTCGCGGTCCCGGTGCCCCGCTGACAAACAGCCGCGTCACCGGCACACTGCCCTCCGCAACCAGCCGATGCGTGAGTTCGTAGGAGAGAACGGCACCCAGGCTGTGCCCGAACACTGCGACTCTCTGGGCACCCTGCCCCTCGGAAAGCGCGCGGGACAAGAGATCTTCGACGGCCGCTGCGACATCGGTCAACGGCGGTTCGACGAACCTCTCCTCCCGGCCCGGCAGTTGCAGGGGCACGACGGACAATCCTTTGGGGGCGAACCCGCGCCAGCCTCGAAAGAACGAGGCCCCCGAACCCGCGTAGGGCAAGCACAGGAGCATCGTGTCATCCATGGCTCGACTCCGTTCCGACGAAACAGAGGATGTCCGGTTCTGTCGACCCTAAGCCGCGCGTCACCCCGGTAGGGGCGGATTCTGCGATTGACTATCGAACTGTCTGCAGGTGTGCCCATCACTGTTGGCGATGACTTTGGTGTCCACACCCATCCACAGAGTTGTCCACAGGGCATATCGGCTAGGTTACGATCCAGCCTGTGACACCAGGCACCCTCACGAGGGCAATCCTCCGCATGAACTACCAGCTTGCGCGCATCCCGCTGCAGGTCGTCGAGAACGTGGGAATGGCACAGTTGGACGAGCAGGCACCCGCCCGCCTGGCCTACGAGCAATTCCTCATCGACTGCGACCGTGCCGCCGCCTATTTGCTCAACGACGAGAACGCGGCAAAGCGCGCCGCAGACCTGAAACGACATACGGCCGCTGTCCGGCTGCTGATCGCCCGCCAGCAGCGACGCGCCCATCGTGACGCTGTGATCATTCTGGCCGATCAGCGCGCACGGTTCGTTGAACGTCGCCGCCGCCCGACAGACCGCGCCTGACTTCCCACTCACCAGATGTGCCGCTACTCTCTGTGTCGGGTCAGCGCGTCGAGGGTGCCGACCACCCAGGTGGGGTGCTGAATTGTCGCGCAGCATCAGGGCGTGTCGGCGGCGCTGGCCCACCATCTCGCCGCCATCGACTCCGGGCCGCCGGGGCGGGCGGATCGGCCGAATTCAACCTCCCCGGCAGCACTTCTCGGCGAGTTCTTGCCATCCTCAAAGCCCGGATTTGGGCCATCCTTGCTGTTTGGTCGACCCCGGCCGCGCATATCGGCCGGGGTCTTGCCGCCACGTCAGCGGGAGGCGACAAGTGGCGCCTGTTGGTGCGCGATGCGGACGAACCCCCCTCGAGACCAAGCCGAGCGCACGTAAAACCGACCACATGCCCCGGAATGCGGGGGCTTGATGGGAGAACCCCGCCAGCAACGGGGGGTTTGCTGGCGGGGTTCGTATCACCGACTATGAGGTTGAGATGGGGTGCGTCGGCGCCTATCGACAACACCACGAACAACAATCGGCGGCAAGACGTATGCCCGAATGGATGGCCGAAGAATCTCACAGCGGTTAAATCGTGAAAGGCAAGACGAGGCGCCCCTGCATCTGCTAGCGCGCGCTCGACGAGTTCTCACTGCGACGATGGGAGCGTCGGCCGTATGAGCGCACCCCACCGGTCGCAGGCCGCGGGACTTGGCCGAGGGGTTCCGCACACCGGGCGGTCGAGGCTTCGATCCGGCCCCGGGGGCCTCGTTGAAGGGTTTGCATTCGTTCGAGGACCCGCAGTTGATCGTCCACTTCTTCCGATTGGCCAGGGTACGGCTCACGCCGTACTCGGGAGCGCAGCCGGCAGCGGCTCGAATGCCGCTGTCTGCGCGGCGGGCGATTATCGGTTCGGGGAGACGAAGCCACGTCGTACACCGGGAGCGGGTTTGTGCGTCCGGGCACCGGTCGAGGTGGCCGACGCCTTCATGGCCGGGTTGCCACGGCCGACCGAGACCTGCTGGCCGCTAGGACCGATCGGCAGCAACAAGCTCTCGCTGCAGCCAGCTGACCCGCATCGACTGCCGGCCCCGGCCGGCGAGTGCCCTGGCGCCTTGACGGCCGTGGTCGCAGTTCCGCCGATCACGGTCACCGCGACCTGGAGGAGCAGTCTGTCACAGGCAGAGGAGGAAACGGCGACGAGCCGCGGCATCGACCCGGCGGCATTCGTTCCACTTGCGGGATCCACTGCTCGCAATCCAGTGCCGAGTGTGAGCCGGCCAGAACGAGCCCGGCGCCGCCTAGAATGGGGGTTATGCGCCCGCCTTCGCTGCATCGGGCGAGGTGATCCGCGGCGGGGCTGCGCGTGAGCGGACCCGTGGGAGGTGGCCATGCAACCGTCCGACCGGATCCGGGTGCTGCCGCGGAGGGCCCGGGTCATGATCATTCTGACGGTGGCTCTCGTTGCGTTGCTGGTGATCGGGCCGCGTCTGGTCGTGGGATATACCGATTGGCTGTGGTTCGGTGAGGTCGGCTACCGCCGCGTGTGGGGAACGGTCCTGGTCACCCGGCTGATCCTGTTCACGGCGGTCACGCTGCTGGTGGGTGCGGTGATCTTCGCGGCCATGGTGTGGGCGTACCGGTCCCGCCCACTGTTCGCGGCCTCGGCGAAGGATCCGCTCGAGCGGTACCGGACGGTGGTGCTGGGCCGCCCGCGGTCGTTCACGGTGGGGATCGCGCTGCTGCTGGCGCTGCCGTTCGGGCTGCACGCACAGGCGAGTTGGGAGACGGTGCAACTGTTCCTGCACGGCGGCGGCTTCGGCACCGTAGACGCGGAGTTCGGGTACGACATCGGCTTCTACGTCTTCGACCTGCCGTTCTACCGCCTGATCCTGACGTGGCTGTTCATCGCGGTGTTCCTGGCATTGCTGACCGGCCTGGGAACCCACTACCTGTTCGGCGGGATCCGACTGGCACCGAGCGAGGACCACCTCATCGACGTGTCCCGGCCGGCGCGCATCCAGCTCGCGGTGCTCGCCGGCACGTTCATCGCGCTGAAGGCGGCCTCCTACTGGCTCGACCGGTACTCCTTGTTGTGGAGCGGCCGGAAGGAGCCCACCTTCACCGGGGCCGGATACACCGACATCAACGCGGTGCTGCCGGCCCGGCTGATCATGGTCGCGATCGCGGTGCTGTGCGCGGTCGCGTTCTTCGCCGCCATCGTTCTGCGGGACCTGCGGATCCCGGCGATGGCCACGGCACTGCTGGTGCTCTCGGCGATCCTGGTCGGCGGAATCTATCCGGCGCTGATCGAGCAGTTCTCGGTCCGCCCGAACGCCGCCGACCGGGAGAGCCCCTACATCGAACGCAACATCGCCGCGACCCGACAGGCCTACGGCCTCGGCCCGGACCGGGTCGAGTACCTCGACTACCCCGGGGTGGGCACCCGACCGCCCCGGGACATTCCCGCCGACGTCACCACCATCGCCAACGCCCGCCTGCTGGACCCGACCGTGCTCTCGCGCACCTTCACCCAGCAGCAGCAGCTGAAGAACTTCTACGGCTTCCCCGAGCACCTCAACATCGACCGCTACACCATCGACGGACAACTCGCCGACTACATCGTCGCCGCCCGCGAGCTGTCCCCGAACAGCCTCAGCGGCAACCAGACCCAGTGGATCAACCGGCACACCGTGTATACCCACGGCAACGGATTCGTCGCCGCCCCGGCCAACCGGGTCAACGCCGCCGCCCGCGACGCCGCCGGGCAGTCCACCAGCAGCGACAGCGGATACCCGCTCTACGCGGTCAGCGACATCGCCTCCCAGGCCGCCGGCCACCAGCTGATCCCGGTCGAGCAACCGCGCATCTACTACGGTGAGGTGATCGCAGAGGCGGATCCCGACTACGCCATCGTCGGCGGCCCGCAGGGTGCGCCGCCGCGCGAGTACGACACCGACACCGCCCAGTACACCTACACCGGCACCGGTGGGGTGCCGGTGGGCAACTGGGTCAATCGGTTGGCATTCGCCGCCCGGTACGGCGAGCGCAACATCCTGTTCTCCGGCGCCATCGGGCCCGAGTCGAAGATCATCTTCAACCGGGACCCGGCCACCCGGGTCGAACACGTCGCCCCGTGGCTGACCACCGACAACAACCCGTATCCGGCGGTGGTCGGCGGCCGGATCGTGTGGATCGTCGACGGCTACACCACCGCCGCGCACTACCCGTACTCGCAGGTCGGCTCGCTTGCCGAGCCGGCCGTCGCCGGCACCGGCCGCACCCAGCTCCCCGAGCAGGTGTCCTATGTGCGGAACTCGGTGAAGGCCACCGTCGACGCCTACGACGGCACCGTCACCCTCTACCAGGTCGACGAGAACGACCCGGTCCTGCGCGCGTGGATGAGCGCGTTCCCCGGCACTGTGCAGTCGGCAGAGGCGATCCCGGCCGAGCTGCGGGCGCACTTCCGCTACCCCGAGGACCTGTTCCGCCTGCAGCGCGACCTGCTGGCGAAGTACCACGTCGATGATCCGCGGGAGTTCTTCACCACCAACGCATTCTGGTCGGTGCCCAGCGATCCGACCGCCGACACCGGCGGGGAACAGCCGCCGTACTACGTCCTGGTCGGCGACGCCGGCACCGCGGCCCCGTCCTTCCGGCTCACCAGCGCCATGGTCGGCTTCAACCGGGAATTCCTCTCCGCCTACCTCTCGGTGCACTCCGACCCCGAAAACTACGGCAGAATCGACATTCTGCGGTTGCCGACGGACACCCAGACCCAGGGCCCGCGCCAGACCCAGAACTCGATGATCTCCGACACCCGCGTCGCCTCCGAGCGCACCCTGCTCGAGCGGTCCAACAAGATCTACTACGCCAACCTGCTGACCCTGCCGATCGCCGACGGCGGCATCCTCTACGTCGAACCACTCTTCACCGAACGCCTCACCAGCACCGCCGAGGCCTCGACGTTCCCGCAGCTGGCTCGGGTCCTGGTCAGCTACCGCGAACCCGGCACCGGCGGGGTCCGCGTCGGCTACGCCCCCACCCTCGCCGAGGCGCTCGACCAGGTCTTCGCCGCCGGCACCGGCGCCGCGGCCACCGCCCCCGGCGGCGATGCCACCACACCACCACCTACCGGGGGGCCACCGCCGGCACCCCCACCGGACACCCCGCCCGCCCCACCGCCGGCGGCATCGGAACAGCTGACCGCCGCGGTCCTCGAACTCAACGCCGCCCTGGCCAACCTGCGCGAGGCGCAACACACCGGCGACTTCACCACGTACGGCGCGGCTCTGGATCGACTACAACAGGCCATCGACACCTACCTGGCCGCGGGCGGAACCCCGCACTGACCCCTCCCCTCGACTCAGTGGTGGCGTGCCGCGTGTCGAGCGTCCCTGTCAACGACGACCACGCCGAAGAGGCCGACACCACCTCGACGCCCGCACCATGCAATGCCCGCAGCGCCAGTGCACCCGCAAGATCGATCCTGAGGAAACGAGAAGACGAGATCGCGAAGCTGGTGGCAGAAGGATTGAGCAACCGCGCCATCGCCGAATCCTTGGTGCTGTCTCCACGCCCCATCGACGGCCACGTCGAACGCATCCTCATCAAGTGAGGCTTCGCATCACTCACACCGATCGCCTCATGGGTCGCCTCCCAGAAGAGATGACGCTCCGGATGAAGTCATCTGACGGGCCCCGAACAAATGGAAGGCGGTACGCGTCGGAAAGCCCGAAGTTGGTGTTCCTTCCTCGCTACCGCTTCGGACCGAGGGGAGGAATGGTGATGACACAGGGAGTCGACACGGATGGAACCCGGATAGTGATCGGCGTTGACCCGCACAAGGCATCGTGGACCGCGGCGGTGATCGACACCGCTCAACGGCTGCTGGCGACGATCCGCGTGCTGGTCAGCGACAACGGATACCGATCGCTGCGCCGATTCGCACGGAAATGGCAAACCCGAGCGGGCGATCGAAGGGGCGACCGGGCTCGGCGGATCCTTGCCAGGAAACTGCCAGGTTCGTGCCAGCTGAGATCCAGGATGCGGGCCTGAACTGGTCGACACAGTCCACTCACGGAGAGGCGGGTGTGGCCACGATGAGACCTGCACTCCAACATGATTCGCTCGACAGTCTCGCCGCGGCGGCGGCAAAGGGCAACGATGAGGCAATGGCGCGGCTGTCGGCGGCCGTGCGGCCGATGGTGGTGCGCCGATGCCGCGCCGAGCTCACCCCCGGAGTCGCGGACATGGTTGCCGACGTCGCCTGGACGTCAGTCTTGCGCACGCTCGGGGGCCACACCATGCCGGACGAACCGTTCCTCCGCCTCGTGTGCGCGACGACGACTCGGCTGATTGCGCGAATACCCACGTCGGATCGCCGCGATCCGGCATCGACCGGCCTCGCCGGATTGCCTACACCCGAACGCGACGTTCTGACGTTGCGATTGATCCTCGGACTCGACATCGAAGACACCGCAACCTCACTCGGTCGTACACCCGGCGAGGTGCTCCTCGATCAACATCGGGCACTGCAGACATTGCGCCGCACGCTCGCCGGGGTCGGATCCGGTGATGTATCACGAGATGATGACCGCCTCCGTGGGTGATGACCGCGACGGCGAGAGTCCGGTCCTCGTCGCCTGCTCACCCCGAGTAGCCGGAGAGGTCGTACACGGTGGCCGAGCCGACGGTCTCGGCGGGGAAGTGGGCCGCCACCCAGTCGGCGATCTCGGAGTGGCGGCTGTCGGCCCGCCCGGTGTTCGCTGCTCCCCCGTCTGTCCCCGGCGTCGAATCCTGCGGGCGGTCGTCGCCTCTGCTCTGGACGATGTAATAGGTCACCCGGTGATCGGTGATGTCCCGAATGAACTGGTCGAGCGTCGGGGTGGGGTCGGTGCCGGTGAACCCGCCGATCGCCATCACCGGGGTATTGCTGGACAGTTCGAGGGCGGCGGCGGGCGACGAACGGTCGATCGCCGCAGACCACGTGGTCGTGGTCGCCGCGAGCAGGGCATCGAGGTGCGGATCGGCCGGGGCGTCCCCGAACCGGCCTCCGCCTCCTCCCAGATTTCCGGGCGGATCGGTTGCGGCAGGTCCGACGGTGGGGCCGCCGCCGGCGTGCGGTTGTCCGATCGTCGCGATGGCATACGCGGTGGATCCCCCGAGCGATGCGATCACACCGGCCGCGAGCGCCGCTGCGGTGAGCCAGCGGGCCCGGCGCCCCGCCGGGGTCAGCGCTATCGCGAGGGCGGAGATCACCGCCAGCGCGAGCAGCGTCCATCGCAGCGGTGGGAACCAGCTGCTGTTGCGGCCCAGTATCCAACAGGCCCAGATCCCGGCGGTGAGCACGAGCGAGGCCATACCGGCTCGTCCCAGCCATGATGCCCGCTTTGCCCACATTTCGCCGGCACCGACCGCGAACGCTCCCGCGATCGCCGGGGCGATGGACAGGGTGTAGTAGGGATGGATGGTGCCCTGCATGTAGCTGAGTACGAGCCCGTCGACGATCGTCCAGCCGCCGAATACGATCACGCCCGCCCGCACCAGGTCGGTGCGTGGTGTCCGCCACCGCGACGCGACGACGAGGGCGGTCGCGAGCAGTGCCGCGGGCAGCAGCCAGCAGATCTCGAACCCGAATTCACCGGTGAACAACCGGGGCAGTCCCTGCACCTGACCACCGAACCCGCCGAATCCCCCATGAGCGGATTGCCCGGTCATCGCTCCACCGGCATTCGGCACCTCCCCTGTCCGGAACGGGGATGCTCCTGGCCCCGGTCCGGGCCCCTGTCCGCCGCCTTGGTGGTTGCGGCCGAGAACGCGGGCGAACCCGTTGTAGCCCAAGACCAGATTCATGAAGCTGTTGTCCGTCGACCCTGCCAGGTACGGGCGGGAGGATGCGGGCCAGAGCACGGTGAGCAGTACGTACCACCCGGACGACACGACGAGCGCGGCCGCTGCGCCGATCAGATGCGCCAACCGACTGCGCACGGGGGCCGGAGCGGCGACGAGGTAGGCGAGCCCGAGTGCCGGCAGCAGCATCAGCCCCTCGAGCATCTTGGACAGGAATGCGAAACCCAACGCGACGCCGGCCACGGCGATCCACCTCGCACTCGCCCGTTCGGTCGCACGCACCGTGCAGTAGGCAGCAGCCGTCATCAGCAGCACCATCACCGCGTCGGGATTGTTGAACCGGAACATCAATGCGGCCACCGGGGTCAGCGCGAGCGAGGCGCCGGCGAGCAAACCGGCACCTCGGCCACTGATCCGCGCCACGGCCGCGTACAGCAGGGCGACGGCACCGACCGCCATCATCGCCTGCGGGATCATCATGCTGGCGCTGCTGAAGCCGAAGATCTGCCCGGACAGGCCCATGACCCATTGCGAGAGGGGTGGCTTGTCGACGGTGATGAAGTTTCCGGAGTCGAGCGATCCGAACAGCAACGCCTCCCAGTTGGCGGCGCCTGCCTGGGCGGCGGCAGCGTAGAACTGGTTCCCCATTCCGTTGACCGTGATGTTCCACAGATACATCGCCGCCGTACCGACGAGCAGTGCCGCCAGTCCGCCGCGCTCCCACCGGGTGATTCCAGGGAGGCCCAGGGGTACGAGCGGGGGTGCCGATGGTGTCGTCGTCGTTGTCACACCACATTCATGCACGCCCGGTTGTACGGGGCCTGTCAGCAACCTGGGAGTCTGCTGGCAATGGCATCGGCTGTCGACCGTTTCGATGCCGGAAATTGACCCGCCATCGCCCTTCCGGGGGAACAATCATGCGGTGAGTCCCCTGAGACGGATCGCCCGAGCACTCCTCGCGTTCGCGCTGGTTGTCGTCATCGGAACGGTCGGTTACCTCGTCCTCGGCTTCGGGCTTCTGGACGCGCTTTATCAGACCGTCACCACGATCACGACCGTGGGATTCCGCGAAGTACACGCGCTCACCGGTGTCGGACAGTTGTTCACGATCGTCTTGATCCTGGCGGGGGTAGGCACCGCGCTCTACATGTTCGGCGTCCTCCTCGAGGCGCTCATCGAAGGCCATCTGCGCCACCTCATGGAAAGACGGCGAATGGATCGACGCATCAGCCGGATGACCGGCCACATCATCATCTGCGGCTGGGGTCGGGTGGGCACTGCGAGTGCGCAGCACGTCACCTCCCTCGGCCGGGAAATCGTCGTCATCGACCGCGATCCCGACAGGCTCCGGGACGTTGTACATCCCACCGTCGTCGGCGACGTGACGGACGACCGCACCCTCGAAGCTGCCGGCATCGCGCATGCGCATGCGTTGATCTCCGCACTCGACACCGATGCTGACAATGTCTACGTCACGTTGTCGAGCAGGGCGCTGCGCCCCGATCTGGTCATCATCGCGCGCGCCCGCAACGAGGGATCGATGTCCAAACTCGTGCGGGCGGGAGCGAACAGGGTGGTCAACCCGCAACTGATCGGCGGCCGCAGGATGGGATCTTTTGCCCTGCAACCTCACGTGGCCGAATTCTTCGACGTCGTCATGCACGACGAAAGCCTGGACTACCGGATGGAAGAAATCACGGTCGCGGTCGCATCACCGTGGGTGGGATGTACGCTCGCGCAGATGCGACTCCAGGAGACGAGTGGCGCGTTGCTCCTAGCTGTGCGGCCTGTTTCGGGTCAGTTCGTCGCCAATCCGGCACCCACCCTCACACTCGAGTCCGGCACGATTCTGATAGCCCTCGGCACACCCGACGAGCTCGCGGCGGCACGCCACCACGTCAACCGGTGATGCCCGGCCGCAGGGCATTGTGCGGCAGTGAGTGGGCCCCGGCATCACGGATTTCACAGCGAATCTTCAGCGAGCCGGTGCTACCGTCGCGTCCGCGGTCGTAGCTGATCCCCCACGTGGCACCCAGTCCTGTCGACCGCGGCGTCGAGCGGCGGAAACGGACCGCTCGTCCCACGGCGTGCACGCAGCTGACACCTGCTCACGCCAGGGCACCACCTGCCCTCGTGCGTGGCCGCCCCATTCGTCGCTCCCGCGCGGACAAATCGCCCAAATTTGTTGAATACAAGGCGATTTCGTGAACTTCTCATCATTACGAGGACGCCGCATTCCCCCACTGGATACGCTCGGCGTTCCTTCTCGTCTCGATCGAAGTGCACTCAGAATGGGGTAGACATGAAAGACACCGGTACCTCCCGCCGTGGGTTCCGAATCTTCACTCGCGCAGTCGCAGTCGTGGGAATCGCGGTGCTGGGACTGACCATGAGCAACGGCACCGCCATGGCCGGGGTGGACAATTCCAGTTCCGTCGTCGACGCGCGAGGCAATCGCATCGAAGTCCTGCAGGGTGATACACAGTTCCAGGCTGTTCCGCCGCTCGACGGGGTGCCGACCAGCGTCGAGTTCTTCCACAACGGTTACGCCGGGGTCGATATCACCGGACCGAACGCCTCGGAGTTCAAGGGCACCAAACTGACCGTCGGCTACCAGATCGGTTACCCGATATCCTTGACCGGCGCGACCATCGTCCTCAATTCACCTGGATTGGGGTTCGCGATCGGTACCAGCAACGGCATCGACCTCGGGCTCGTCCCGGACCCCTCGTTGAGCCTGAATGCGAGTAACCACGCCGATCTCGTCGGTGACATCATCCCGTCGCAGGAACTCGACATCGACCTGGAACCGGGCGGAATCACCACCGTGCCGCTCCTCGAGAATCAGTCGTTCGACGGTCCGGCGGCCACGGTGCGGATGCAGGGAGTTCACGGTTCGATCTCCGGCGCGGTCGGTCCGGTCACCATCCGTCCGTACGCCACGGCAGTCACCGCCAACGGTGACACCGTCATGACGTACGGTGTGCCACAGAAACTCAACTGAGCTGCGTGTCGATATGGCCGAATAACAATGAGCGCGTGTGTTATTCGCGCCTGTACACTCGATGCCGTGCGTAGCGTTTCCACTCCGCTGCGCACGGCGTGGCATCCCGCCGACGCGGAATTCAGTAGTACGGCGAGCACACCGAAGGCTCCCGCCCGTGCAAATTGGTTCTGCGCCGGCGGGAGCCTTTGTACCGGCCCCTCTCCACTCGCCTGAAGAGGAGGGCCGATCTACTGCCTCGTATCGGTTGCAGCGATGGGCAGCACGCCAATGCTATTCCAGCACAAGCCCGTAACAAAACCCCGCGCCTGCCATTCTCAGCGCACTATCAGGAATGACGATCCGCTCCAGATCGTCGTGGCGCTCAGCCATTTCACACAGACGCGACCGGAGCCCGTTTCTCAGCGAATTCTCAACGAGCGCAGCATAGGATTCGCGTCCGATTATTGTGCTCTACCGGGGTGCGAGCCGGTCCCCGGCCGTCGCGGTCATTCCGACGGTGGCGAGACCGAGCAGTGTGCCCGCCAGTGCGAGCACGAGCGGGGCCAGCGCCGGGGTTCCGCCGACGGCACCGGTCGATGCGAGCCAGAGATGTTCCCATCCCGGCAGGGCGGTCCAGTCGTATCTGTGGTCGAGGACCCCGGTCTCGAGGTTTGCAGCGACGTGCTCGTACACCCCGAACAGTGCGGCGGGCACCGACACCGATGAAACCACCCGTGCCTGGAGCACGCCGAGACGTGTCGGTGCGAGTGCCACGACAAGCCCCGAAACGGCGATCACCGCCAGGACGTACCAGGGCACATACTGAGTAGCGGTCTTCCAGTGGCGTAACGAGGCCAACTCGACGGCAACGAAGATGCAGGAGAGTAACGACAATCCGAGCAGCCACCGTTGGAACCGCGCGACCAGCACGCCCCCTCTCGCGTCGTTGCCGGCGGTAGCGGCCGGTGACACCGGATACGTCCCGGTCATCGCACGCACCGGCTACTGCGGGGCGAGGACACCGAGGATGGTGTGGAGCGTCTGCTGATCGATGCCATATTTGCCGAGTTCCTTCGTGAGGGTGTCGGAGATGGTGTCGGGCGTGTACGGCCCGTATTCGGTGACCTCCTTGGCCCACTTGTCCGCGTTGGCGACCCCGGCGGCAGTGAATGCGGCCGCGATCTGACTTTCGCTGGCAGTGTTCGGATCAACCTGAGACACTGTGGCCCCGGTGGTCGAATCCGTCGAACTGCTGCGGGCGGCGGTCGAAGTCGACGGTACGGCAGACGCGGACGGTGTGGAGTTCCCGGAGCCGTCACCATTTCCTGAACTGCATCCGGAAACGATCGCGACAACAACGAGAAGCGGCGCGGCGATCAGGGCGAGACGTGAGGTCATGCCCGGACGCTACTCGGCGTCAGCGCGGGAGAACTCGGCTTCCAGCTGGGAACATGCTGGGAGTCTCTACGCACGCGGGCGACCGATGAGTTTCGCTTCGGCGCGAGGTCAACCTCTAGGACGAAACATTCCCGTATCCCCACCCGGAAGGAGACGACCGTGCCGCACACATCATTGCCTGCCTGCAGACCGGGCCCGTTGGACAGATCGTTCACGGCCACGTTGATCCGCGGCCCCGGCAAGGGAGCCTGGACGTACGTGGTGATGCCGGACTCCGCGACGTATTTCGGAACTCGCGGCCTGGTCAAGATTCGCGGAACGATCGACGGTCACCCGTTCCGAAGTTCGTTCATGGCCCTCGGCGACGGCACCCACAAGCTTGCCGTGAAGGCCGACACCCGGACGGCCATCGGAAAGGGTCCCGGCGACACCGTCACCATCCACCTCACCGAACGCATCGAGTGATCCGGTGGACAGGCCACCGATGCGATGCTCCGTTCTTCGACCGCGGTGCTGAGGTCCGTCGTAGCGTAGGACTGCCACGGTCAGCGACCGGCACTCGGCGACCAACAAGAGGAGTGCCTCACGATGTTCGATCTCGAACCCGCCACCGACGTGATGGCCGCCCTCGTCAGCGGCGTACGCGACGAGCAGCTCACCGCACCGACCCCCTGTCCGCAGCTCACCGTCGGTGATCTCCTCGACCACGTCGACGGGCTGTCGTCGGCCTTCACCGCCGCCGCGACGAAGGCACCGCTGGACGAAGGCAGCCAACCCCCGTCCGCCGACGCCGCCCGGCTGGGCACCGAGTGGCGCCATCGTATTCCGGAGCGATTGGCCGCACTGGCCGTTGCCTGGCGTGAGGACACGGCGTGGTGTGGGATGACCAAGGCCGGCGGGCTCGACCTGCCAGCCGACGTCGCGGGAGCCGTCGCGATCGATGAGATCGTCGTGCACGGCTGGGACCTCGCTGTCGCCACCGGGCAGAGCTTCAGCTGCGACACGGAACTGCTCACGGCCGCGTACGAGTTCGTGAAGGCGTCTGCCGAACAGAACCCCAGCGGCACACCGGGTCTGTTCGGACCGCCGGTGGCAGTTCCGGAGTCCGCACCGCTCATCGAACGGCTGATCGGCCTGTCCGGCCGCGACCCTCGATGGGTAGCCGACCCGACATAGCTGATCCTCGAACCGGTTCCGACCCGCGCGACTGCCGTGTGCTCGTCAGGTCCTGAGTTCGCGTGGACGAGTGAACACATCCACGAGCGCACCGTTGCGCCACACCGTGATCTCGATCTCCCGGTCGATCGCATCCTCGACCATCAGCTTCTGAACCGCGGTCGTCGTCACGATCGGTTCGCCGTCGAGTTCGACCATGATGTCGCCGCGCCGAAGCCCGGACTCCGCGGCCGGACTGCCCCGGGACACGCCGGCCACCTGCAACCCGGTCTTCGACCCGATCCGCTGCTGCAGCGTCGGCGGCAACGGAACCTGCATTCCCGCGATCCCCAACCAGGCCCGCCGCACGCGCCCGGACGATATCAGTGCGGCGATGATCCGCCGTGTGGTCGAGTTGATCGGCACGGCCAGCCCCACCCCGATCCCCGCGACAGCGGTATTCACCCCGACCAGCCGGCCCGCACTGTCGGCCAACGCGCCCCCGCTGTTCCCCGGATTCAACGCCGCATCGGTCTGGATCACCTCATCGATCACGCGCCCCGACTCCGTCGGCAACGAACGGCCCAGGGCGGACACGATGCCCGCCGTCACGCTGCCCGCCAGACCGAGCGGATTGCCCAGGGCGACGACGAGTTGTCCCACCCTCAGCAACGCGGCATCACCGAGTTCCACCGGAGGCGGAACATCGCCTCGGGCACGCAGGACGGCCAGATCGGACAACGGGTCACGTCCGACGACGTCGGTGCGAACCGTGGTCCCATCCGTGAACGCCGCCTCCGCCTCGCTCGCACCGGCGACGACGTGCGCACTCGTCAACAAGAGTCGGTCGTCGGTGATGACGGTCGCGCTTCCCGATCCACTCCCCCGCGACGTGCGCACACCCAGACTGGCCACACTCGGCAGCACGGCATCGGCGACCGACACCACCGTCCGCGAGTATCCGTCCAACTCGTCGAGCTCACCCATAATCACTACAGCGCCGGGACGCCGCCGGCTATGCCCGCGTTCGCTCCAAGCTGACACTCCGGGGGAGCGCGTACCGGTCCACTCGGCTGCGTCTCCGATCCCGGGTCGGCCCGAAATGCTCCGCACGTGTCGTCCACGAGCGCTAGCATCGCCGATCGTGACAACATTGCGCGCCGTGCCGATCACCTTTTTGCGAATCAATTACCAATTACTGCGCATCCCTTTGCAATTGGTGGGACGCATCGCGACGACGCAACTCGACGAGCAGGCACCGAGCCGCCTCGCCTACGAACAACTGCTGATTCGATGCGACCGGGCAGCCGCGTACCTCCTCGACGACGAAGACGCCGACGACCGTGCAGCAGAGTTGGACCGACACACCGCCGCCGTCCGCGTCGCAATCACCCGTCGGCAACAGCAAGTCGATGCCGAGAGCGCGACACTCCTCGATCTCCAGCGTGCACGGTTCCACCAGCGCCGCCGGCCCCCCGGAGGCACCGACCCGGCGTGACCCTCTCCCGCGTGCGAAAGGGCACGCACAGGCAGATCTTCCGTTGTACCTGTTCAGCCGCACGCCGGGGTCGATCCGTGGCATTGTAAATGCGGGTACGAATCCAATCGTGAGTGCGGCAGTGTTCGTCGCGAGAGCGCTGCCGGAGCCGAAGTTCGTTGCAAAAGGCATGATCCGCTATCACTCGACGGGAGTTCAGCACATGGCAACGCACACCCACCTCGGGCACATCTTCCACATCGCCGGCGCGCCGAAAGTGACCGAAGCCGCGGCCGCTCTGACATCGATTCCCGACGGTGCTCTGGTGCTCGACGACAACGGGCGAATCGTGTTCTGCGGGGATCGAGTCGAGATTCCGTCGGACTACGAGTCCGCCACGGTGCACGACCATCGCCCCGGTTTTCTGCTGCCGGGATTCGTCGACACCCACGTCCATTTTCCGCAGACCTACGCAGGCGATTCCTACGGCGGCGGCCAGCTGCTGGAGTGGCTGACCCTGTGCATGTTCCCGTCGGAGGCGAAGTTCGCCGACCCCGAGTTCGCGCAGCAGGCAGCCGTCGAATTCACCAACCGCCGTATCGCGGCCGGCACCACCGCCGCCATGGTGTTCGGATCGGCGTTCCCCCACGCTCAGGATGCACTGTTCACCGAAACGAAGAAGGCCGGTCTGCGCATCGTCAGCGGTCGCGGAATCCAGACCGTCGGCGACGAGACCGCGCGGCCGCTGATGACCTCCGAAGAGGACGCCATCCGCCTCACCCGCGAGGAAATCGACAAGTGGCACGGCGCCGACACCGGCGATGTCGCCACCGCGCTGCTGCACGTGGCGATCATCCCGCGGTTCTCGCTGTCGGTGACGCCCGAGACCTTGAAGAACCTCGGCGAGCTGTACGACGAGGTGCGCGACCGCGGGGTGTACGTGCACTCCCACCTCAACGAGAACAATCGCCCCAGCACCGGTGAGGTCGATTCCACCAAACAGACCTATCAGGTGAACTCGTACCTCGACACGTACGACGGGAAGTTCCTGCCCGGCTCGGCGGTCGGCGGAAAGAGCCTGCTCGGCAGGCGGACCATCCTCGCGCACTGCGTGCACTGTCAGGATGCCGAGCTCGAACGGATGGCCGAGACGGGTACGTCCGTCTCGCACTGCCCGATCTCACAGCTGTTCCTGGGGTCCGGAACGATGCCCTGGAAGCGCACCGTCGCGTCGGGCGTCACCATCTCGGTGGGATCCGATTTCGGCGGCGGCGACGAATGGCTGATTCCGCGGGTCCTGGGCGATGCGTTCAAGGTGCACATCACCGAACCGGGTGATGACGGGGTGTCGATGCATCCGGCCGAGATGTTGTTCATCGGCACCCTCGGCGGTGCCCGGGCCCTGGACATGGAGAACAGGTTCGGCAACTTCGACGTCGGGAAGGAAGCCGACTTCATCGTCGTCGACCCGTCCGGCACGCCCGCGCTCGACCATCAGATGCGCAACGCCGTCCGCGCCGCCGATCCCGACCTGGCCCGCGATCAGACCCTGTTCGGGCTGCTGATGGGGATCCGCGAGTCGTCGATTGCCGAGGTCTATGTCGCCGGGCGCCAGGCAACCTCGTCGTCGTAGATCACGATATGGCGTGACCACCGCCGCAGAACGATCACCCTGTCTGCGGCGGTGGTTGCTGTCGGCAGGAAACACGCGCCATGCATGCGTCAGCTCTGGGGATTCACCGAGGAATGGTGGTTGGCGATCAACCAATTTCCGTTTTCGTACCGATAGACCCATGACACCCGGGCCTCCACGTCTTGACCGTTGGAATTGATGACCCAACGGCCCACATTATAGGCGAGGTTGCATTCCGAATACTTGAAGCTCTCCACCATTCGGCTGGTGGCGTTGGTCTTGATCAGGTTGACGAAATACGCCGTGATCTCTACGGGAGTGTCGGCGATCGGCACCGAAAGTGTAGGCAGCAGTACTGCATCCGAGCGGTACAGCGCGGCCACCTTGCTCGCGTCCCCGGATACCAGCGCATCATTCCATTTCGTAAAAAGCGCATCCAACTCGCTGTCGGTCGCGCGGACACAATTGCCGTCGTCAGCCGACGAATTGCCCGACGAACACGAGACTGCAGACATCGCCACTGCGAGAATGACTAAGCCCACGCCGCACGGTTTGGCATTCATACCAACCTCCGTTGAGAATGACGGGTACGGAAACTGACCGAACGAACCAATAAAGCGTAGCTGTCGGATCACGTATTGCGGACTCGATTCTCTTCGGAACAAAAGTGCATTCTCCGCCCGAATTACGTCCATCCCAGTGCAGTACCGAACCTCGCACCCGTATCCTCTCCGTCTGGAAGTACCGACGGCGCGGAGCCACGCCAGCGGGAGGGCGGGGCCGGAGCGCCGCGACGGCCGGATACGAAGGAGCGAGACGATGCCGATGGCGCCGTTCGACCCCATCCACCGCGATCTACACACCGGCTCACGCCTGGATGTACGAGACCATCGTGGCACCGGCGGTCTACAACTCACGCCATGTCATCGACGAGCACTTTCTGCGGTTTCTCGCACCGTGGGCTGATCCCGGAACCCAGCGGGAACGCCCCGAGCGTTCCCGATCAGCTGCGCCGAATGTGGTTCGACACGGCCGGAACTCCCTCCCCGCACCAGATTCCGGCACCGACGACCGCATTCGGCTCGGACCGCGTTCTCTACGGCAGCGACTACTGCTGGACCCCTGCGACCCGCCCGCCAGATCGCCTCCCTCGACGCCGCCGAGCAGCCCGCGCCCGCCACGTGGCGGTCGTCGACCACCCGCAACGCCCACAAACTGTTCCCTCGGCTCTCTCAGACCGTGAGCAACCGCTGGAAGAACTCGCGGTAGCGCTTGAGCGCGAGACGAAGATCCTCCGTCGAGCCCTCTTCACCGCGAGCCCACTGCTCCTCGAGACGCGAACGTGCCTCCGAGAAGCCGGTTGTCAGCCGGTCGACGACATCCTGTACGAGGCCGTCGGCCTTCTGGACGCACTGTTTGGGATCGTCGACGAAGCTCGACTGCACCTCGTCCCAGCGTAGTCGGAGGACCGAAAGCTCGTCCTCGGCGAACAGTGACTGTCCAGACGAGGTTTCGTCCCTCGCTGCCGGCGGTTCGGTTCCCGGAGTCGCAGGTTCGGCTGCCCGAGCCGGCGGCCCGGTCTGCTCGGTCGAGCGTTCGGCTGCCTGGGTCGCGGGTCCGGTCTGCTCGGTCGGAGGTTCTGCCGCCTGAGCCGGAGGTCCGGTTTGCTCGGCCGGACCGGCGGGTGCGGGTGCGGGTGACGACTCCGCCACCGATCCAATGTTCTCGGGTTGCTGATCCTGGGTGGTCATGCGCGCGTCTCCTCTGGCTTGTCTTTGGTCTCGTCCGTCTCGAGCAATTTTTCGAAGAGTGCGCGGTAGTGCACGAACGCCTCGCGCTGCTTCTCCGTACCGACGTCGCCCTGCTCCTGCGACAGAAAGATGTTGTGCGCCGTGCGGTAGTTCTCGACGACTTTCGGGTGGTCGACCGAAATGTCCGCAGCCCGCTGGTCGAAGTCGTCGATCGGGTAGCCCCGTTCGCGCATGACGTGGATCACGAGTCGGTCCGCAGCTCCGACCGCGCTGGACGGATTGTCGACGAACTCGATCTGCACCGTCCGCCACGAGTCCGCGTACTTCGCTCGCGCATCGGGCGACAGCGGCACGATATCGAGCTTCTCTCGCTTTCGTTCCCGTGCGGCGAGTTCGTCTTCCGCGGCGCTCTGGTCGCCGACCTCCCCGACGGTCCGCTCGTATTCGGGACCGAATCGTTCCTTCAGCCGTTCGGTCCTCTTGCGACTGCTCACCGAGCGGGACGCAATGACCGCCAGCACGGCGATCACGACGACCGCCGCGATCAAGATCCATCCCCAAACAGGCATTTCCTCAGACCTCCTCGTCCTACGACGGAATACCCCGAATAACTCATTCGAAAAACGGCACTTCTGTCTGCGAGAACGATGCAGACGCGACCGGACGTACGCCCGGCTAACGTCCGGCGCTCACAGCCGTATATGCCTTTCGTGATGGGGGTAGTTGCTGATCTGGTGCGGGAGATGACCGAGGTGATGACGTCGCGGTTTGCCGCCGGTACGGGCAGCGCAGGGCCGGTCGCCGTGCCGCCGCGGCGGACCGCCCGTGACTGCCACCGCTGCGCTCGGGGATCGAACTGCCGACATCGCTACGCCGGATCCGTCTCGGACGGTGATCCGGGCGCTGCGCAACTCGGACTGCAGTTCACCGATGGATTCGCCATTGCGGCCTTCGCCCCAGTTCCGCAGTGCGTACAGCGCCCTGATCGACTCGGTCGTCTACGCACATCTCCCCTGCGAGGGTGAGTATCCCCGGGCAGCCCACCGTCGCGTGATTCGTGACATCGGCTCCTACGCAACGACGATCAGTGCACCTCCCGTCGTCGCCGCGGTGGGTGGCATCGCCGAGAAGCATCTCGACAGGTTCGACGTCATCGATGCGATCCGAGCGTACGACGCCGCCCATCACACCAACTTTCTGATCACCTGCGCGCGTACTTCGATTCGGACGCGAACGTGTCCAGGGCCGCGGACCGAGTGCATGTGCACGGCAATACCATTCGCTACCGGCTCACCCGTCTCACCGAGGAGTTCTCTATCGACTTCGACGATCCGACCACACGCCTGAGGCTGTGGCTCCGTCTCGTGTCGACAGACGCCATGTGAGGACGGGCATCGCCGCGGCGGCGAGTGCCGCGGCGAGCACGATGCCCGAGGCGACCAGCAACGCCAGGTGGTAGCCGTCGGACAGCAGCGGCGTGACGAGAAGCGGGCCCGCGATCTGGCCGAGGCTGTATCCGCTGGTCAAGATCGCGACCGCTCGTGGGAACTGGAGGTCGGCCCCGATCGCCAGCGACATCTGGCTGATGCCGAGGAATGTTCCCCCGAACAGGAACGCGGACATCAGGGCCGGCCAGATGCCGTCCGCCACCGCGGGCAGCGCGATGCCGACGGCCTGAACGACGAGCGCGATCACCAGCAGGATCGGACGGGACCATCGTCGGCCGAGCAACGCCCAGAGCGGACCGGATGGCAACGCCGCCAACCCGACGAGCACCCAGGCGCCACTGCCGGCGAGGCTGCCCGCGGTCCGATTGATCGCCGCGACGAGGAACGTGCCGGCAATGATGTAGCCGACGCCCTCCAGGAAATAGCTGACGAAAAGAGCACCGAACCGGCGGAACACTTTGCCGCCGAACTGTGTCCGCTCCGCGGCGGTCGCGGTGGCCGCGTGTGTCGGTGCAAGCGTCCACGCCGCCGGCGTGCAGACCACGGTCAGCAGCGCCGCCGCCCACCACACCGAACCCCACGTGCTCAACGACCGCAGGATGAGGACGACGAGCCCGGACAGCGCGATGCCCGCTCCGATTCCGCCGAACGCCCAACCCGACAGGTGCGCCGCGTGCCCGCGCAGAGTGGAATGCATGGCACTGACGGCGATGACGAAGACCATCGCACTGGTCACACCCGCCCCGAATCGCAATATACCCCAAGCTGTCTCGCTGGACGTCGCCGGCATCAGCGCCAACGTGGCGGCCAGGACGAGCATCGAGACGCGCATGGCCACCGCCGAGCGCACCACCGCGGGGAGGACGATTCCGGCGAGCGCCCCGAGGAGATAGCCGAGATAGTTGGCCGTCGCCAGGGCGGCGCCCACCGACGGTGTCAATCCCGCCTGGGCCTCCATCAGAGGCAGAACCGGGGTGTAGACGAAGCGTCCGATGCCCATGGCGGCCGCCAATGCCGCCCCCACCTGGCCGACCGTGAGCCACGGGGATGTCGGTGTTCGGAGCGTGATTCGCGTGTCGGCGCTACCTATTGCATTCATGCCTTCTCTTCCAACGGCGTTCGGGGGACTCGCCACCGATCTAGCGAGCGACGGATTTCAGCGACGCCGGGCGCCTGGACTCGTGGGTGTGGAACAGGAACCGCGACAGGGCCGGTGTCATCGTCGAATCCTTACGGCGGACAAAGAGCGTCTCCGCACGCGAGTCGGCCGGCGCGAGGTGATGCACCTTCAAGGACGACGCCAGCGGCGACGCGGTCACCACACCCAGGGGCAGCAGGGTCACGCCCATTCCCGCGGCCACACACCCGAGGACGCCCTCGAGAGTTCCGAACTCGAGGACGTCCGGCGCCGGCAGTTCGTGCTGTTCGAAGAGCCGCTCGAGTCGGGCCCGGTAGGCGCAGCCGGCCCGCAGGACGAGGACCTTGTGCCGCCGTCCGTCGGCTCGCGCCGAGTCCAGATCCACGATGCGGACACCGCTCACCAGCACCAATTGCTCGATGAACACCTGCTGGGAGACCAGATCCGGATGCCGCACCGGTCCGCAGACGAAGGCCCCGTCGAGTCGATGCTCGAGCACCCGGGCGGTGAGGGCGTCGGTCGTGTCGGTCGTCAGGATGAAGTCGACACGGGGGCATTCTTCGCTGAAGGCGGCCAGCACCCCGGGGAGCCGCAAACCCGCGGTGGTCTCCATGGAGCCGATCGCGAGTCGACCGGAAGGATCTCGATCGTCGCCGACGACCTGCGTCACTTCGCGTACGAGCCGAGTGATGTGTTCGGCGTACGGCAGCAGACGTTCGCCGGGGTTCGTCAGAGTCACTCCACGCGCATGGCGGCGAAACAGTTCCACTCCGAGTTCGTCTTCGAGCGCCCGGATCCGTGAGCTGATGTTCGACTGAACCGTCAGAAGTTCTTTCGAAGCCCGGGAGATTCCCCCGGCGCGGGCTACGGCCAGGAAGAAGCTCAGGTCGCCGATGTCCATGACACTTCGCGTGCTTCTCGCCACAGGTCCCGGACGATCACTTCGGCGGGGGCCGACCGGGCACTGCGGTACCCGACGCCGGCCCACAGGGCGAGGCCCTGCGGGTCGTCAGCGGCGCCTGCCGCGGCCCGCAGCCCACTCGTCAGCAGGTGGACCTGCGGATATGCCGTCACCGCGTGGGCATCGAAGTCGGTGATGAAGTCGTTGACCAGGCCACGGGCGGGACGACCCGAGAACGCGCGGGTGACGACGGTTTCGGTGAACCGGTCGTCGTGCAGCGCGGCGCGGTGAGCGGGCTTGGTGCCCGCCTCGTCGGCGTCCAGGAGCGCGGTACCGATCTGGACTGCAGCCGCACCGGCCGCGAGCATTGCAGCGACGTCGTCTCCGGTCGCTATTCCGCCGGCGGCAACGATGGGAAGGTCGACGGCGGCGCGGGCCGCGTCGACCAGGTCGCGGGTCGAACGTGGGTCCGGCTCCGCATCTGCGTCGAGCGTCGCCCGATGCCCGCCAGCGTCGACTCCTTGCAGACAAATCGCATCGACTCCCCGCTCGGCGGCCGACCGCGCCTCATCGACATCCGACACCGTCGCGACCACGGCACCGCCGGCAGCGTGCAACCGATCGACGACGTCTCGTGGCGGAAGCCCGAACGTGAAGGACACCACGGGAACGGCAAGCTCGACCGCGAGGCCGACCTTGGCTTCGAAGGCGTCGTCGTCGTGGTCGACGACCTCGGGCAGAACCACCTGCCTGCGTTCGGCGAGCGGTTGCAACCGCTCCCGGTAGGCCTCCACCGCGGCACGGTCGGCCAAGGGGCGGCCGGGGACGAAAATATTGAGACCGAACGGTGCGCCCGTCAGCGCGCGAACCGCATCGACCTCACGCCGAACCGCCTCGACGCTCTTGTACCCGGCGGCAAGGAAACCGAGGCCACCGGTAGACGAGACCGCAGCAACGAGTTCGGGGGTGCTCGGCCCTCCCGCCATGGGCGCCCCGACGATGGGAATTCTGAGGTCATCCTCGAAATCGAACACCAGGATCCTTTCGGTCGATGGATGGGCGACCGCCGCGGTTCACGCCGTTCTCACCCTCCCGTCCACAATCGTGCACCGCTGCGTCGGGGAGCGGAAATGCCGTTTCGGCTGGATCTATGCTTGGCAGTTATGACCATCGAACTGCGGCATCTGCGGGCGGTCGTGGCGGTCGCCGAGGCGGGCTCGTTCACCGCTGCGGCGACCGCGGTGCACATCACACAGCCGGCGCTGACGCGAACGGTGCAGCAACTCGAGGCCTCGCTCGGAGTACGGTTGTTCGACCGGACCTCGCGTGCGCTCGCCCTCACCGAGGACGGCGCCGGGTTCGTCGAGAAGGTGCGCGTCGTTCTCGGTGATCTCGATTCCGCGGTTGCGCTGTACACCAACCGATCCCTCGCCCTCGGCTTCAGTTGGCTTCTCCCCGATCCGTGGGCGCAGCAGGTGATCGACGACGTCGAGAAGAACTCTCGGGCCACCGTCGTTCCGCGTCGCTGCGACGACCCGATCGCCGCACTGAACAACGCCACCGTGGACGCTGCCGTCGTCCGCCGGGATGTCCCGGGTGACGAGTTCGTGCAGCATCCGTTGTTCGAGGAGCAGCGGATCGCGGCGGTCTCGGCGGCCTCGCCACTCGCCGGGCGCGAGTCCATCGACTGGGCCGAGTTCGGAACGCTTCCTCTGGTCATCAACACCCTGAGCGGAACCACATCCGAAGATCTGTGGCCGAACCACGACGGTCCGGTGGTGACCTGCTCGAACTTCGACGAGTGGCTCGAACTGATCGCCGCGGATCGCGGCGTGGGCACGGTTCCGGAAGTCGCCCGGAGGCGCGTGACACACCGCAATGTCCGGTTCATCCCGCTGGTCGGTGCTCCGCCCGCGGTCGTGAGATTCGTGTACCGCCGCAACCGGGTGACGCCACTGCTGCGGGTGTTGCGGGACGCCGCGATCCGCAACTCTCCCCCGCCCATCGGTTCCCCCGTCCGTCAACCCCGCTGACCGTTCCCGCAGCCACGCAGTTGCGAGATCTCCCGCTCCAGTTCCGTATTACGGGTTTGCAGGACGTCGATTTCATCCTGCAGTCCCTTCCGGGCCAACGTGAGCGATTCCCCCATTCGGGCCTCGCCGTACTTCGGGGGAATGTTCTTCGTGCAGTTCCGGTCCAGCGCCTCGACGTGGACGACGAGCGCGCGGTCACAGCCGGCCTTGAAAACCCCGCCGGGGGTGGTGAGGAGCCCAGCGACGAGATCCGGATCGTCGGCGCGCTCGACGACCTCGGCCCGCCCGTAGACCTTGACTCTGGTGCGGGTGGGGTAGTCGATGAAGAAGAGGGCGACTGCGTCGTTCGCGTCGAGGTTGCCGATAGTGACGAACTGCTGATTTCCCGGATAATCCGCGAGCGCAATCGTCGAGGAGTTCAGCACGTGTACGAAGCCGGGCGGGCCGCCCCGGTGTTGGATGTAGGGCCACCCGGAGGGCGTCACCGTCGCGATGAAGAACGAGTCGGCAGCTCGGATCAGTGCGGTTACCCGGGTGTCCAGTTCGTCGGGCCCGCCGACGTTTTCGCCCTGCGCTCGCCTCCGCCCGTACCGGTGGATGCTTCCCGTCGCCTTCTGCCGCTCGGCGACCGGGGCGGTGAACGCGATCGCGCCGTACCGGGGCGTGCCGTTCATGATGTCGCGGCCTCCGGCGCCGGAACGGATTCGCGCGGGTGTTCCGCTGTCGCCGAGATCGATTCGGCTGCGTACTCGGAGTCGATTTGCTTCCAGGCTTGCCGGACGACCGGACTGTCCACTCCGCGCCGCAGCGTCAGCACGAACACCAGTGCCGTGATCGCAGTGACCGCGATGGGATAGATCAGACCGGCGAGCACGTTGCCGGTCGCGGTGTTGAGCGAGAGCGCCACCAGAGGGGTGAAGCCACCGAACACCCCGGTCCCGAGGTGGTAGGCCAGGGACAGTCCGGTGTAGCGGATCTGTGGTGGGAACAGCTCGGACAGGAATGCCGCCGTGGGCCCGTAGATCATGGTGACGAAGATGACCTGGATCGTCAGAGCCAGGACCATCTGGAACTGGTCGCCGTGGACGGCGGCGTGACGAATCCACGCGAACAGCGGAAGGTAGCCGGCTGCCGAAAAAACGAGGCCGCACAGGATGATCCGGGTCCGTCCATGCTTGTCGGACAGCTTTCCGAAGAGGACGAAGAACGGTGTCGCGATGACCAGTGCGATTCCGACGGAGACATTGGCCGTGAGGAAGTCGATCTTCAGGATCGTCTGCAGGAAGTACAGCGTGTAGAACTGGCTCGTGTACCAAGCGACTCCCAGACCTGCCGTGACCCCGAAGAGCACCACGAGCAGCAACGCGAAGGCCGGTTTGTGCGCGACGGCGTCCCTGATCGGGGAACGCGAGAGGTTCCCACTCTTTCGCATCTCCTCGAACACCGGCGACTCGTGCATCTTCATGCGGATCTTCAGCGAGAACAGCACGAGGACCGCGGACAGAAGGAACGGGATCCGCCAGCCCCACGAGTTGAATGCACCCTCGCCCAATCCGACCCGGCAGAGCACGATGACGCCGATCGACAGGAGCAGACCGCCGGTCGCGGTGGTTTGGAGAACACTCGTGAGGGCGCCGCGTTTCTCCGCCGGGGAGTTCTCGGCGATGTAGACGACCGCGCCCCCGTACTCTCCACCGATCGCCAGTCCCTGCAGCAACCGCAGCGTCACCAGCAGTATCGGCGCAAGGATTCCGATGTGGTCGTAGGTGGGCATCAGTCCGAGCATCGTGGTGGCGCCGCCCATGATGAGCAGGGTGGTCATGAACGTTTTCTTGCGTCCGATCCGGTCCCCCATCCGGCCGAACACGATGGCGCCGATGGGGCGTACGACGAATCCCGTGCCGAAGGCCGCGATCGTGACGAGAAGTGCTGCGGTTCCGTTTCCTTCGGGGAAGAAACATCCCGGAGAAGACAACGGCGAGGCTGCCGTAGATGTAGAAGTCGTACCATTCGATCAACGTTCCGACGCTGGACGCGGCAATGATCTTACGAAGACTGCTCTTCGGGACACCGCTGCCGGGAAGGGGTGGTGAGACGGACTGGCTGGCCATGGGGAATCCTTCTGGAGGGACACGCAGAGTGGGGTGTGCGAGGTTGCGTCCATCGGGTGCTAGGAGCCGATGGATACCAGGTCGTGGGAACTGCGGCCTAGGATGGCGGCGGCGGTGCCGACCATGTCGTCCATGATCGACGCGACGGTCTCGACGCGATCGATCTGACCGATGACCTCACCGATGATCAGATTCGCGACGTCGTAGTTCTCGGCCTTCACCGCTGTCAGGAACTGCTCCTGCATCTCCCGGAGCGCGTTCCGCAGGCCCGGCTCGTCGCCGTGCCATCGTCGGATGAAGCCGTTGTGCAGGACTCTCCCCGAGTACCGGGTCGGCCAGGGCTTCTCGCGCACGATGTCGAAGGCGCTCTGCCTGATCGTGTCGTCCCCACCCGCCCGCAGCGCGCGGTGCTGGGCCGCACGCGGAATCGCCGCCTCCTCGGCCGCCCAGAACCTCGTCCCGACGAGCGCGCCGTCGGCTCCGAGCGCGAGCGCGGCCGCCAGGCCCCGGCCGTCGCCGATTCCGCCGGCCGCCAGCAGCATCACCTCCGGCGACTCTCGCTGAAGGTAATCGGCGATCTCGGGAACCAGGGTGAACGTCGATCGGGTTCCCGTTCCGTGGCCGCCCGCTTCTCCGCCTTGAGCAGCGATGACGCTCGCACCTACCTCGATCGCGCGGCGCGCCTGCGCGAGATTGTGTACCTGGCAGATCAGCGGGATTCCTGCGGCGCGAATCGCAGGCGCATGCGGCGCGGGGTCGCCGAACGAGAGGAAGACGGCCGCCGGTCGGTAGCCGATCGTCTTCTGGAGGAGCTGCGGTTGCTGCGCCATTGACCAGGTGATGAAGCCACAACCGACCGCGTCGGCCATCACGTGGTCGAACTGATCCTGCAGCCAGGTTTCGTCACCGTATCCGCCGCCGATGAGTCCCAACCCACCTGCCTCGGCGACGGCAGTAGCCAATCGCCGATCGGAGACGTAGTCCATGGGTGCAAGGACTACCGGGTGTTCGATTCCGAATTTCTCGGTCAGACGGTTCTGCAGACTCATGCTGGGCTCCTCCACACATTCCCGACGTGTCGCCGTGTTCTCCACGTGCTGCACGTCACACCGGACGCTTTGCGACAACGCTAGAAGCCGGCAGAACAGGGGTCCAACGGTTTGTACCGAAGCTTGCGTTCTCCGGGACAGAACGCTCGCGGAGCCGATCGTGCCGGACTGGGATAGTCGAATCATCGGACACTGGAGGTTATTTCGGTGATCGAGCAGGGATGCGCCAGTGCCGGGCCCTCATGCCACGTGCGCATCGCGCAGGTTCGCGGCCTCCGCGAGAACGTCAGGATCTGCGGTCCGTTCGTGGACTACGCCGATCTCGGCAAGGATTGCGGCCCGGACCTGTCCGAGACTGAGCGACGGGTTCAGGTCCGTGAGGGACGCCGCCGTGCCGGGGTCGAACTCGAGGTCGAGGGCGGCGTTGACGTCGGTGAGCACCGCGCGCACCGGAGCCGAGTCGGAGACGACGAGTTCGAAGCCGAAGAGCCACGCCCCGGCGACTATTCGCTGCGCGGTGCCCGCCAGCTTGACGCGACCGGCGCCGTTCACCGTCCACTCACCGGGGCAATACTCACCGGGGACCGGTCCGATCCGGGCATCGACCCCCAGTTTCCGCAGCACGGCGACGAGTCGTGGAGTGATCCGCTGGAAGCGCGGGCGGGCTCCGAGCATGCCTTCCGAGTCCCGGGAGAAGATCTCCACGACGAGCGTCTGTTCGTGGTACGCCGCCGCGCGACCGCCTGCGCCTCGGACGAGGGGGGTGAATCCGTGTTGCCGTGCCACCTCGGCAGCGACCGGAAACTGCGGTCGGACAGCATCGAGCCGGCCGAACGACAACGTCGGTGCGGGACTGTAGATGCGGACCAGTGCAGGGGCATTCGGCTCTCGCGCGGTGCGACGGAGAAGCGCCGTCGCAAGGGCGGCGTCCGACACGGGATCGTCCGGAAAGTGCGTCGTCAGCAACTGCTCGATCGTCATGGTCGTCCTGCTCACTCCGCTCCGACGTCACACCGCCCGCTCTCGCACGCGCAGGCCCTTCCAGTGTCACCGAGGCCGAGGTCGTCCGCACGATGATCGGGTTTCGCGGATATCCCCGCGGCCCCTCCCCACGAAGCCCTACCCTGAACACGCCGAAATGCACTCCCCCTGGATACCTGCGTACGGTGCGCAGGGCCCGCGCGCCGAGAGGTCGTCACGATGCTCCTCAGATCGAGTGTGGTCGTCTTGTCCTGCGCCGTAGCCGCGGTGCTGTCCACTTCGCCCGCCCAGGCCACGCCGTCTTCGGGCGTGACCGCGCAGATTCTGTTCGAGACCACGGTTCCCGCGGTCGCCGGCAGCTCAGGGGGCACGCATCTCACGCTGCGACGCATCGAGATCGCCCCGGGCGGCACCACGGGATGGCATTACCACGACGGTCCGGTGTATGCGTTCGTGGAATCCGGCGTGCTGTCGCGCACCTTGCAGGACTGCACGACAGCGGTGACGACCACCGGCCAGGCCATCACCGAGGACCACGGCAGCGATCACGTCCACGAGGGCTCGAATCTGGGATCGGAACCACTGGTCCTGCTCGCGTTCTACACCGAGCCGGAGGGCAAGCCTCTGTCCGAGGACGCGCCGGCACCGGCCTGCTGATCGTCACGTGGCCGGTTGCTCATCGGGTCACCGCGACGATCCACTCGACCGCTCCGGCGATGTCCTCGACCGTTGCCGTCGCCGACGGCAGCGGGGGACGGCGGACCATCAGCACCGGGACCCCGAGTTCGCGTGCGGCGTCGAGTTTCGCGTCGGTCTGCGTGCCGCCGCTGTTCTTGGTGACCAGGACGTCGATGCGGTGCTCACGCATCAGCGCGGTCTCGTCGGCCACAGCGAACGGTCCGCGGGCGAGGAGCAGAGTCGACTGCGGCGGCATCGCCACGTCGGGCGGGTCGATTGCGCGCACGAGAAACCACAGTGCGTGCAGGCCGGCGAAACAGTCCACTTCCTGCCTGCCGATGGTGAGGAAGACTCGCGTGCCCAGGTCGGGCAGCTGTCCGGCCGCCGCGGCGAGGTTCGCGGCGCACACCCAGTTGTCGCCGGGCCGCGGGGACCATGCGGGACGTCGCAGCACGACGAGAGGAATCCCGCAACGGTCGGCGGCGTCGGCGGCGTTGGTCGTGATCCGTGCCGCGAACGGGTGCGTCGCGTCCACGATCGCGTCGACGCGATGCCCGCGCAACCACTCCGCGAGGCCGTCCGCTCCCCCGAACCCGCCGACCCGGACGTCACCGACGGGCAGGCGCGGATCACGGACCCGGCCCGCGAGGGAGGACACGGCCTCGATACCCGGAGTGTCGGCGAGTGCCGCGGCAAGCGCTCGGGCCTCCCCGGTGCCGCCGAGGATCAGAATCCGAGCCACAATCAGTGGGTGCTGCGCTCGCGTGCAGCGGAATACAGGTAGCTGTCCGGAAAGCCTTCGGCGGCAAGCACTTTCCCGACGATCACCACGGCGGTCTTCGTGACGCCCGCCGCCTTCACCTGATCGGCGATGGTGGCCAGGGTACCCCGCAGCACGATCTCGTCGGGACGCGACGCGAACGCGACGACTGCGGCGGGACAGTCGCGGCCGTAGTTCTCGGTGAGTTCCTCGGCGATCTGATCGATCCGGTGCGCACCCAGGTGCACCACCATCGTGGCGCCGCTGCGGCCCAGCGACCGCAGGTCCTCACCCGCCGGCATCGCGGTGGACAGTGTGGACACGCGGGTCAGCACGATCGACTGCGAGACACCGGGAACGGTGAGTTCCCGACCCAGCGACGCCGCCGCCGCGGTGAACGCCGGCACCCCGGGCACCACCGTGTACGCGACCCCGGCGGATTCGAGCCGGCGGACCTGTTCGGCGACGGCACTGAAGATCGACGGGTCACCCGAATGCAGTCGGGCGACGTCCTGACCGGCCGCGTCGGCCTCGATCAGCAGGGCGATGATCTCGTCGAGACTCAGCCGTGCACTGTCGATCACCCGGGCCCCCTCGGGACATTCCGCCAGGAGTTCGTGCGGTACGAGGCTGCCCGCGTACAGGCATACGGGGCTCGCCGCGATGATCCGCTGCGCGCGGACCGTGACCAGGTCGGCTGCGCCGGGGCCTGCTCCGATGAAGTACACCGTCATGCCGCATCACCTTTCGACTGCTTCGTCACCGACCACTGCGCCACCGGCAGTTGCGGCCGCCACGCGGTGAACCCACCGAGCGGCTCGCCGCGGTACACCTGAAATTTGCGGAGCTGCCCACCGCACCGGGAGAACCACTGCAGCAGAAGCGCTTCCGACTCCGCAGTCACAGCATTGACCACCAGCCGACCGCCGACCCGGAGCCGGGACCAGCACTCGTCGAGCAGACCGTCCTGCGTGACACCGCCGCCGACGAAGATCGCGTCGGGCGCGGCCGATGCGGGTGGTACGACTCCGAACGCGGCGGGTGCGTCGCCGAACACGGCGAGGGACGGCACCCCGAGCGCTGTCGCGTTCGCCTCGATCTGATCGCCCCGGGCCGCGCTGCGTTCGAAAATCACTGCCCGGCAACGCGGATGGGTGCGCATCCATTCGATCGCGACGGTGCCGGACCCGCCTCCCACGTCCCACAGCAACTCCCCGGCCGCGGGGGCGAGCGCGCACAGCGTCAGGGCGCGGATCTCGTGTTTCGTCATCTGCCCATCGCCCGTGAATGCGACGTCGGGCAGTCCCGGCATCCTGGTCAGCCGGGAGGTATCGGCGTCGGCTCGGCAGTCGATCGCGATCACGTTCAGCCGGGGCCCCGGTTCGTGCGCCCATCCCGACGCGGTGCCGTCGAGCCTCGATTCGCCCGGGCCGCCCAACTCGCCGAGCACGCTGAGGCGCGAGGGTCCGAACCCGCGCTCGGTCAGCAGATCCGCCACAGCCGCGGGGGTGTGTTCGTCCCGGCTCAGCACCAGCAGTCGCGTCTGATCGCCGAGTGCGGGCAGGAGTGTGTCAACGGGCCTGTTCACGAGACTGACCACCGGCGTCTCGTGCGCCGCCCAGCCCAGGCGGGCACAGGCCAGGGTGGCCGAGGACGGATGAGGGATCACCCGCACCCGCTCCGCGCCGAGAAGGTCGACGAGCGTCACGCCGATGCCGTGGAACATCGGGTCGCCGCTGGCCACGACGCACACCCGCCGGCCGTGGTGCTGCTCGAACAGGCCGGGCAGCGCGGGGACCAGCGGCGACGGCCAAGTCACCCATTGCGCGGCGAGGTCGGGAAGCAGGGCGAGTTGACGCGCGGAACCCATCACGACGTCGGCGCCCACGATCTCGCGTCGCGCAGACGGCGCCAGACCGTCCCACCCGTCGGCGCCGATCCCGACGACGACGATCGGGTCGGTCATCGCGGCATCCGGCGCCAGACGGCCTGCGGCAGCAACCGCATGACGAAGAACACGGGGCGCAATCGTCCCGGCACCCAGACTCGGCTCGCACCGCGGTGCAGGCTGCGCACGACCGCATCCGCGACCTGAGCGGGTGTGCTCGACATCGGAGCCGGGGACATGCCTTCGGTCATCCGGCCGATCACGAACCCGGACCGGACGAGAAGGAGCGAGACACCGCTGCCGTGGAGGGCATCACCGAGACCCGAGGCGAACCCGTCCAGGCCGGCCTTCGCGGACCCATAGACGTAGTTGGCGCGGCGCACGCGCACACCCGCGACCGACGAGAACACGACAATCCGCCCCGACCCCTGTTCGCGGAGCAGGGTGGCGAGATGCGTGAGAACACCCACCTGCGCCACGTAGTCGGTGTGGACCACGGCGACGGCGTGCCGTGCGTCCCGCTCGGCGCGCGCCTGGTCGCCGAGAATGCCGAACGCCAGCACCGCGACCGCCAGCGGGCCGTGGGCATCGACGACGGAGCGCAGCAGCTTCTCGTGGCTGTCGAGATCGTCGGCGTCGAATTCGACGCAGTCCACCGCGGACGCACCTGCGTCGAGCAGCGACTGCCGTTCGGCGGCGAGTTCGGTGCTGCGGCGGGCCGCGAGAACGATCGTCCGGCCGGGCGCAAGCCGCGAGGCGATCTCGAGGCCGATTTCGCTGCGACCGCCGAGGAGGAGGACCACCCCGTCGTCGCCGGGCTTCCCATTGTGCTTCTTCGATCCCACGCTCACCCGTCCAGTGTCCTGGATTACCGTCGGAGCATGGACCGCACCCCCTCCACCTCGATCCGCTTGACCGATGCGGCGCTCACCTTCCTCGGCGAATACCACCTCGGGACGCTCACGACGCTCCGCAAGAACGGCACCCCGCACGTCGTCGCCGTCGGCTTCACGTGGGATCAGGAGCGCGGGCTCGCTCGGGTCATCACCAACGGCTCCTCGCAGAAGGCCCTCAACGCCGCACGCGGCGGGTACGGCGCCGTCAGCCAGGTGGACGGACCGCGCTGGATGACCCTCGAGGGCCCGGCCCGGGTCCTGACCGACCCCGAGTCGGTCGCCGACGCCGTGGCCCGCTACGCAGCCAGGTACCGCCAGCCCCGGGTGAACCCGACCCGGGTGGTCGTGGAAATCGCCGTCAGCCGCGTACTCGGCTCGGCTGCGCTGCGTCACGACTGAACCGCAGCTTCCACGGAACCAGCGCGGACTCGAGCTGCACGGCCAGGCTCATCTTGGACACGCCGTCGGTGCGCTCCTCGAACCGGATCGGGACCTCGGCGATGGTCATGCCGCGCTGCACCGTCCGGTAGTTCATCTCCACCTGGAACGCGTACCCGTTGCTCTGCACGCCGTCGACGTCGATGGCCCTCAGCGTGTCCGCATGCCATGCCTTGAACCCGGCGGTGGCGTCCTTGACCCGCAACCGCAGGATGGCGTTGACGTAGAAGTTCGCCCACGCGGACAGCGCCTTGCGATGCCAGGGCCAGTCGCTCGCGACCGCCCCGCCCGCCACGTAACGGGAGCCGAGCACGACGGCCGCGTCCGTCGTCGCCAGCGTCTCCACCATCCGCGGGATGGCCTCGGTGGGGTGCGACAGGTCGGCGTCCATCTGGATCACGATGTCGGCTCCCTCCGCCAGCGCCCGGGTCATCCCGGCGACGTAGGCGCGCCCGAGACCGTCCTTCACCGTGCGGTGCAGCACTCCGACCGGGATCGGGCCGCTCTGCGCGAGCGCGTCGGCGACATCGCCGGTGCCGTCCGGCGAGTTGTCGTCGACGACGAGCACGTGCAGGTTCGGGATCTGCAACGCCGCGAGAAGCTCGACGATCTTGGGCAGGTTGTCGCGTTCGTTGTAGGTGGGTACAACGACGGTTACCTTCGGGGCGACGCTCTCCATGACACCTTCGTGTGATCTGTGATCCCGCCGTGCCGTGGACGGGCAGCGGCGAGTGCGGTCGTGAACAAATGGGAGATGTTACTACCCGCGCCGCACCGCCCCCGCACGCTCCCGGCGCTCAGCCCGGAAGGACGGTCAACCCGTGGGGCCGGGTGTTGACCGGCTCACAGCCGTCGGCGGTCACGATCACGATGTCCTCGATCCGGGCGCCCCACTCGCCGCGGAAGTAGATTCCCGGCTCCACACTGAACGCCATTCCCTCGGCCAGTGCGATGCCGTTACCCGACACGATGTAGGGCTCCTCGTGCACCGACAACCCGATTCCGTGCCCCGTCCGGTGCACGAACACCTCGGCCAGACCCTGCGCGGCCAGCAGGTCCCGGGCCGCGGCGTCGACCGCCTCGGCGGTGACTCCGGGACGCACCAGGTCGACGGCCGCCGCCTGCGCCTCCTCGAGGACCGCGAACTTGGCTGCCACCCCGGGGTCGGGTTCACCCATGCTGTACGTGCGGGTGGAGTCGGAGTTGTAGCCGGGTTCGACGGGTCCGCCGATGTCGATGACCACGACGTCCCCGGACTCGACGACCCGCTCCGACACCTCGTGGTGCGGGTCGGCGCCGTGCGGGCCCGACCCGACGATGACGAACGCCGCTTCGGTGTGCCCCTCCTCGAGGATCGCCGCAGTGATGTCGGCCGCCACCTCGGCCTCGGTGCGGCCGACCTTCAGGAACTCCCCCATGCGGGCGTGCACGCGGTCGATGGCCTGACCGGCCCGGCGCAGCGCGTCGATCTCCGCGTCGTCCTTGACCATCCGCAACTCCCGCAGCACTCCCGTGGCCAGCACCGGCAGCGCACCGAGTGCCTCCGACAGCGGAATCAGGTGCAGCGCAGGCATCGCATCGGTGACGGCGGTCCGGGCCGGCGACGGCAGCAACGCCGATACCAACGCATACGGGTCCACCCCGTCCACCCAGTCGCGGATCGTCAACCCGAGTTCGGCCGCCGCCGATTCGGTGAGCGAGGCCAGTTCGAGCCGCGGCACCACGACGGACGCGGTGTCGCCGTTCGCGGGGATCACCAGGCAGGTGAGCCGCTCGAACGACTCCGCACGCGAGCCCAGCAGATACCGCAGGTCCGGTCCGGGAGTGACGAGGAGGCCGTCGAGTCCGGCGTCGCGGGCCAGTGCGCCTGCGCGAACGATCCGGTCGGCATAGATGGTGGTCGGGAAGCGTGAAGTCGATGCGCCGAGGGAACTCATGGCTTCAGGCTAAACCGGTTTGGCAGGATGAGGGTCATGACAGGGCCTCTGCTTCTCCTCGACGGTGCCAGCCTGTGGTTTCGCGCGTACTACGCGCTGCCCGACTCGATCACCTCACCCGACGGTCGATCCGTCAACGCGGTGCGCGGATTCACCGACATGGTGGCCGCACTGATCACCAAGCACCAGCCGTCCCGGCTCGCGGTGTGCCTCGATCTCGACTGGCGACCCGCGTTCCGCGTCGAAGCGGTGCCCACGTACAAGGCGCACCGCGTCGCCGAGGACACCGGCGGGGCCGAGGAAGAGGTCCCCGACACCCTGTCGCCGCAGGTCCCGATGATCCTGGATGTCCTGGCCGCCACCGGAATCGCGACCGCGGGCGCCGAGGGCCTCGAAGCCGACGACGTTCTCGGCACCCTCGCCGCCACCGAGACCCGGGACCCGACCATCGTCGTCACCGGCGACCGCGACCTCCTGCAGGTCGTCACCGACCACCCGGTGCCGGTGCGGGTGCTGTACGTGGTGCGCGGCCTCGCGAAGGCCGAACTGCTCGGGCCCGGCGAGGTGGCGGCGAAATACGGGGTGCCCGCCGACCGGGCCGGCGACGCCTACGCGGAACTCGCGCTGCTGCGCGGCGACTCGTCCGACGGGCTGCCGGGTGTGAAGGGAATCGGCGAGAAGACCGCGTCGAGCCTGATCATGCAGTACGGGTCGCTGACGGCTCTGCGGGCCGCCGCGGCCGATCCCGAATCCGACATGGCGAAGGGTGCGCGTGCGAAATTCGCCGCGGCCGCCGACTATCTCGACGCGGCGCTTCCTGTGGTGCGGGTGGTCCGCGACGCGGACGTCGAATTCTCCCGCGAAGACACACTGCCCGCCGAACCGGTCGACGCAGACCGGCTCGGCAGACTGGCGGAGGAACTCGGGATCGAGAATTCCGTGGGCCGTCTCACGGCGGCGATGAAAAAGGTGGCCGCCGCACGGGTTCCGTGACGGGCTGGCCTAACTCGGGCGGCTCACCTCGTACGTGCCCTTGTCGTCGGTGAAGGTGAGAGTGACCTGCTTCTTCTCGCCGTCGACGGTCAGGCTGCACGTGAAGCTGTTGCCCTTCTTCACTTCCTGATCGGCCGGGCACGTCACACCGGAGACGTTCTCGGCGCCGTACGAATCGGTGACGATGCGTTCGACACCGTCCTCGGCGGCCTTCTGGTCGAGCGTGTCCGTGCCGAACACGGTGAACGCGAGGACGAGCGCGATGCCCACGATCACCAGCAACGCCACCACACCGCCGATGATCAACGGCAGCTTCGACTTCCCCGACGACGGCGGCTGCCCCCACTGCTGCTGCCCGGGAGTCGGCCCCCACTGCTGCGGCTGACCCGGCTGCTGGCCCCATTGCGGCTGACCGGGCTGCTGACCACCCCACTGTCCGGGACCCGGCTGTCCGAGCTGACCGGGCTGCGGCTGCTGACCCCACTGAGGTTGTCCGGGTTGCTGGGGGTGCTGGCCCCACTGTTGCTGACCCGGTTGCTGAGGCTGACCCGGCGCCGGCTGCCCCCACGGCTGGGCGGGCGGCTGCTGACCGTACTGCGGCGCCCCGTATTGGCCGCCCGTCTGGTCAGGATTACCCTGGCCCGGTTGCTGTCCCTGGGCCCATTGCCCGTTCGGGTCGTTCGGTCCGTAAGGGCCGCTCATCGTCGCCTCCCGCTCACGTGTCAAGTTTTGTACCCACCGTAACGCCCCACCATCGGATTCGGGCCTTCGGACGGCGTGCGAATCCAACCACACGGCGTCGGGTCACGCAGCATCCACGGCGACGACACCGCGCCGGATCGCCGCCACCGCACGACCCGCGGCCTTGCCCACCTCTGGATCGGGCGATGTCGACCGGACCTGTTCGAGCAGGTCGATCACCTGCCTGCACCACCGGACGAAGTCGCCGGCGGACAGGGCCCGCCCCTGATCCCCCGCCGCGATCAGCGCTTCGACCAGCGAATTGTCGCTCGCCCAGTGGTAGATCGCCGCGGCGAATCCGAGATCCGGCTCGCGGGTGGGCGGCAACTTGTGCCGGATCTCGTCCGCCCGCAATTCCCGCCACACGCGGACGGTCTCGTCGAGGGCATGCCGCAGCGCTCCCGGACCGCCGCTCTCGACGGTGTCCCCCTCGCGACGCGATTCGAAGATGACCGCGGAGACGACGGCGGCGAGTTCGGCGGGCCCGAGCCCCTTCCACACCCCCTGCCGGAGGCATTCGGCCACCAAGAGGTCACTCTCGCAATAGATTCGGCTCAGCCGCGTGCCGTGTTCCGTGGCGTCGGGGTGCTCGCCCGTCGAGATGTAGTCGCGTTCCGCGAGCAGCGACAGGATGCGGTCGAACGTGCGCGCCAGCGAATTCGTCGTGGCTGCCACCTTCTGCCGCATCGTGTCGGTCTCCCGGGCCAACCGGTTGTACCGCTCCCCGATCCGGCTCAGTTGCTCACGGTCGGGCCAACTGTGGCAGGGGTGCTGCCGGATGGCGCGCCGCAACCGTGCGATCTCGGCGTCGTCGCCTGCGCCGCCCGCCTTCTTCCGCTTGTGACGTCCCGGCGCGACGATTCCCGTGCTGCGCAACGCCGATGCCAGATCGCGGCGCACCCGGGCGGTGTGGTGATCGAAGCGTCTCGGCAACCGCATCGATCCCAAAGACCGTGCGGGCTCGGGGAAGTCGCCGGCCGACACCCGGCCCGCCCACTTCGCCTCGGTGAGGATCAACGGCTTCGGGTCGGTCGGATCCCGGTCCGGTTCCAGCACCACGGCTAGACCGGAGTGCCGTCCCACGGGGATCGCGATCACGTCGCCGCGCCGCAACGCGACGAGGGAGGCCACAGCGGCGTCCCGCCGTTCGGACCGGCCGGCGCGCTCCAGCGACCGTTCCCGGCTGCTCAGTTCCTCCCGCAGACGCGCGTACTCGAAGTACTCCCCGTCCTCGCCGCCGAGTCGTTCGCGGAGGGTGGTCAGCGCGGCCTCGTTGCGTTCGATCCCGCGGGTCAGTCCGACCACGGAACGGTCGGCCTGGAACTGGGCGAAGGAACGCTCGAGCAGGGCCCGCGATTCGGCCGCACCCATCCGATCGACCAGGTTGATGGTCATGTTGTAGCCAGGACGGAACGAGCTGCGCAGCGGGAACGTGCGGGTGGAGGCCAGGCCGGCGACGTCCACCGGCTCCACCCCCGGCTGCCACAGGACCACCGCATGACCCTCGATGTCGATGCCGCGGCGCCCGGCCCGACCGGTGAGCTGCGTGTACTCACCCGGCGTGAGTTCGGCGTGGGCCTCACCGTTGTACTTCACGAGGCGTTCGAGGACGACGGTGCGGGCAGGCATGTTGATCCCGAGCGCCAGCGTCTCGGTGGCGAACACGGCCCGGACCAGACCCTTGACGAACAGTTCCTCGACCGTCTGCCGGAACGCGGGCAGCATCCCCGCGTGGTGCGCCGCCAGGCCCCGTTCGAGCGCCTTGCGCCATTCCCAGTACCCGAGGACCTCCAGATCGGCCTTCGGCAGTTCCGCGGTGTGCGCGTCGATGATCGTCCGGATCTCGGCGACCTGCTCGGGCGTCGTCAGATCGAGGCGGGACCGCAGGCACTGCGCCAGCGCAGCATCGCACCCGGCCCGGCTGAAGATGAACGTGATCGCCGGGAGCAGTCCCTCGTCGTCGAGGCGAGAGATCACCTCGGGTCGGGGCAACGGCCGGAAATCGCTCGAATACCCGCGGCCGCCGCCGCGGCGTCCCCGGCCCCGCGACTCCCACGAGTCGGCCCGCTCCAGCGCCTGACGTTGTTTGACGTGCCGCACCAGGTCCTGGTCGACCACCAGATCCCTGCGGGCGTCCCCGGTGCCCACCCTCGTATCGAAGAGATCGAACAATCGCTTCCCGACCATGATGTGCTGCCACAGCGGGATCGGGCGGTTCTCGTCGACCACCACGGTGGTGTCGCCGCGCACCGTTTCCATCCACGCGCCGAACTCCTCGGCGTTGCTGACGGTCGCCGACAGGCTGACGAGGCGGACGTCCTCGGAGAGGTGCAGGATCACCTCCTCCCACACCGCCCCACGGAACCGGTCGGCGAGGAAGTGCACCTCGTCCATGACGACGTGGGACAGACCGCGCAGCGCCGGGGAATCGGCATACAGCATGTTCCGCAGCACCTCGGTGGTCATCACCACCACCGGGGCGTCCGAGTTGATGCTCGAGTCGCCCGTCAGCAGGCCGACGGTGTCCTTGCCGTACCGGCGCACCAACTCGGCGTACTTCTGATTGCTCAGGGCCTTGATGGGTGTGGTGTAGAAGCACTTTCGCCCGGCGGCGAGGGCCAGGTGCACGGCGAACTCGCCGACGACGGTCTTGCCCGCACCGGTCGGGGCGCAGACGAGGACGCCGTGGCCGCCCTCGAGCGCGCGGCAGGCGTCGATCTGGAAGGGGTCGAGCACGAAACCGAGCTGCGCCGAGAACACATCGAGTTCGGCGCCGCCGGTCGTGTCACCTGTTGTCACTGCCACCCCGTCAGATTGTCACAGGGTGTCGGAGAAGTCCTGACCCGGTGTGTTGCTACCGGTCGTGCTCGCGTCGTCGTTCTTGTCCGACCCACCGGACCTGCCCGGCTTGCGGGACCGCCGGAACCGGCCGGCAGGCTCGGGGACCGGGGTCGCGGCCACGTCGAACGCCTCGTCCAGATCCGTCGGCGCCGCGATGGTCGACGCCTCGTCGTCGTCGAGGGCGCCCCACTCCTGCTCCGTGCGACGCGCCTTGCGCCGGTCGTTGAGACGGGCGATCTGCACGGCGACCTCGAACAGCACGGTCAACGCGAACGCGAGGGCGAGCATCGAGAACGGGTCCTGCCCGGGGGTGGCGATCGCGGCGAACACGAACAGAGCGAAGATAAGGCCTCGCCGCCACGCCTTGAGTCTCGTGTAGGGCAGGATGCCCACGAAGTTCAGGGCGACGATGAGCAGCGGAATCTCGAAGCTGACGCCGAAGATGATCAGCAGGTTGATGATGAACCCGAAGTATTCGGCGCCGCCGAGCGCGGTGATCTGGACGTTGTCACCGATCGTCAGCAGGAAGTGCAGGGCCTTCGCGACCACTACGTAAGCGAGGACGGCGCCGGTCATGAACAGCAACGCACCGGACACGACGAAGCCGATCGCGTAGCGCCGCTCCTTCGCATACAGACCGGGCGTGATGAACGCCCACAGCTGGTACAGCCAGAACGGGCACGCCAGCACGATGCCCGCCGTCAGCGCAACCTTGAACCGGAGCATGAACTGCTCGAACGGTCCGGTCGCGAGGAGGCGGCACGACCCGTCGCTGGTCAGGTCGGCGCGACTCGACGACGGCAGCGAGCAGTACGGTCCCTGCAGGAGCGCACCGAGACTTTCGATCCCGAAGATCTGGTGGGAGTACCAGTAGAAGCCCACCGCCGTGGTGACCAGGATGGCCAGCACCGACAGCAGCAATCGTGTCCGCAGCTCGTAGAGGTGGTCGACCAACGACATGGTGCCGTCGGGATTGGTCCTCCGCTTGCTGTTGCGCGGATCGAACGGAATTCGCACTGTTATTCGCCCTAGTCTCGGTCAGCAGTCAACCGGGGTGACGTGTCACCCCGGTTGTCAGGCGGCTCGGGCTACGCCGACTTCGGCTCGGTGTGCTGCGGCTGCACGGGCGCCGGCGGAGTCACCGGGGCGGTCGTGGTGTCTGCCACGGGCAGCTCGGCGGGCGCGCTCGGCTGCGCGGTGGGCGCCGGGCTGCTGCTGTTGTCGTTCTGCATTTCCTTGACTTCGCTCTTGAAGATGCGGAGCGAGCGGCCGAGTCCACGAGCCGCATCGGGCAGCTTCTTGGAACCGAACAGGATGACGACGACCAGCGCAACGATGGCCCAGTGCCAGGGGCTCATGGCTCCCATGATGAAACCTCCAAAAGATCAGGTGACCCCGATGCTACCGGACATACACGGCACCAGCCCGGTCGAAACTGGCTAGTTGCGCTGCCGTTTGCCTGCCGGATTCCTGGGTGCCCGCTGGGCGCGGAGGTCTGCGAGGAGGGCATCCCCGGCCCAGTGCCGATTGCCGCCCGCCTCCGCCTCGCGGATCAGTTCGACCAATCGCGCATTTACCGGGGCTACCGTGCCAGACGTCGCCGCCAGCCGCACGACCTCCCCGCTGATCCAGTCCACCTCGGTGCGCCTGCCCGCCTCGAGGTCGTCCCACATCGACGACCGCGCGTGCGGGTCGATGGCCAGCATCCGGCTGCCCGCCACCCGGAACACCCCGTCCGGGACGGTCAGCAACCGGGGAATCCATCGCGGCGGCAGCGGTGTGAGCTTGGCGACAGCGATGCCGCGGGCAGCCAGGAGCGCGAGCGCTTCTCGCTGCGCCAGCGCGAGAACGCGCCGGAACGGCCGCCGCGACAACTCCTCGCGGAGCGGCAGACCGGACAGGGCGTTGACCGCGTTGTTCAAATTGAGCAGCAATTTCGCCCACTGCACGGCACGGAAATCCTCGCGGGCGTGCAGGGGAAGCCCGGCGTCGCCGAACATCGGCGCGACGGCGCCGACCGCCGGATGCTGCTCGATCTCGAGGTCGCCCTCGGAGCCCTGATGGAAATGTCCGTCGCCGCGGTGCACCACGTTGAACAGCACCGTCGCCGCCAGAACGACGTGCCCCGGCAACGCCGCACGCAGGGTGTCCGCGTTGCCCAGCCCGTTCTGCGTGCTCACCACCACCGTGCCGGGACCGAGCACCGGTGCCAGAGCGACCCCCGCCGCCGGTGTGCCCGCCGATTTCACCGCGACGAGAACGAGATCGGCGGTGGCCGCCGACTCGGGGCCGGTGGTGAAGGCGAGGTCGGAGGCACCGACCCGGATGTCCGCGCCGTGCAGGTCCGTCAGGCGCAACCCATGAGCGCGGATCTCCGAGCCGATGTGCTCACGGCCGATCAGCGTGACCTCGGCGCCGGCCGCCGCGAGTCGACCCCCGAGATAGCAACCGATGCTGCCCGCGCCGAACACGCTGACCCGCGGCGCACGCACGGCGTCGTTCACGCCTCGACGGCGTCGTACGCCGACAACGCCTCCACCGCCCGGCGTCGCACCTCGTCGACCAGTTCCGGCGGTCCGAGCACCGTGATTCCGGAACTGAACCCGAGGACCAGTCGCGCCATCCACTCGAGTGCCCCGTAGCTCATGCTCGCCTCGACCGAGCCGTCGGCGGCGACCGTGCGGACATCCATCGGGTAGTAGTCGAGCACCCACACGCAGTCGGCACCGATGCGCAGTAGTGCCTGCGGCAGCGACGCGTCGCCGCTGAACAGTTCGAGGTTGGAATCCCGCACGAGGGCCTGCGCGGGCGGGTTCGACGGCTCGTCCAGTTCGGTGGCCGCGTCGATCCGGTCGAGCCGGAACAACCGGACCCCCTCGGCCTGCCTGCACCACGCCTGCAGATAACTGTGATTGTCGACGAGCACGATCCGCACCGGATCCACGGTCCGCTCGGTGACCCGGTCCCGGGACGCCGAGTAGTACGTCAGGTGCAGAGCACGGCGGCGATGGAGCGCGGATCGCACCGCGGCGGCGATCGGGTCTTCCGCCACGTCGTCCGCTGCATCCCGCTCCGACGTCGGAGTCACCGTCGCGCGGGCCGCCGCGGTGCCCGCGGCATCCTCGATCTTGGCGATCGCACTGTGCGCCGCCGACGGGTCGACCATCCCCGGCATCTCCACCAGCGAACGCAGTGCAATCAGCAGGGCCGTCGCCTCCGTCGAGGTCAACCGCAGCGGTCGGTCGATGCCCGCCGAGAACGTCACCTCGATGCTCTCCTCGGAGAACGAGAGGTCGATGAGGTCGCCCGGACCGTATCCGGGCAGCCCACACACCCAGAGCTGATTGAGATCGGACATCAGCTGTGTGGTGGTGACGCCCAGTTCCGCGGCGGCCTCGGCCGCACTCATCCCGGGGTTCGCGATGAAGTAGGGCACCAGATTGAGGAGCCGCGACAGTCTCGACGACAGCCTGTTGCTCACGACGTGCCCCCGTCCCCTGCGGCATCCTTCAGTTTGGTCAGCACATCGTGGCGTAGTTCGGGCGGGTCGAGGACCAGGGCGTCCGCGCCGTGGCCGGCGACCAGCCGCGCAATCCAGTCCCGGGAGCGGACCGGGATCTCGAGCACGGTGCCGCTGCGCTCGTTCACCTGCTTCACCCCTGTCGCCGTCCCCAGCCGGCGCAGTTCCTGGGCGCGTCCCTCGGCCACCCACACCGTGGCGGTCCCGGTGACCTCCCCCGAACCGGTGACGCGGTCCACGATCTCCCGCAGGTCCACACCAGCCGGTTTGTGCACGGCCCCCGACGGTCCGAACTCCCGCACATCGTCGCCGATTCGCGACAGCCGGAACGTCCGGACCGCGCCCCGGTCGACGTCGTGACCGACGAGATACCACCGGCCGTGCGCCGTGACGACACCCCAGGGTTCCACGGTGCGCTCGATGTACGGCTCGTTGAGGGCACCGCGGTGCGGGAAGTGCACGGCGCGGCCGGCGTCGACGGCCGCAAGCAACTTCCCGAGCGCCGGCTCGGAGCCGCGGGTCCGGGCCGGGACGGCGGTGATCGGAGTAGCCGCCGAGTCCGGATCCACCTGCACACCGGCCGCCCTCAGCTTGAGCAACGCCCCCTGGGCGGCCGACGTCAACTCGGGCGACTCCCACAACTGGACCGCGACCGCGACCGCCGCCGACTCCTCCTGGCTGAGGTCGATGTCGGGCAGCTCGTACGCGTTGCGGTTGATGCGGTAGCCCTCCACCGTCGAGAATCGCGACGCCTGCCCCGTCTCCAGCGGAACACCGAGATCCCGTAGTTCGTTCTTGTCGCGTTCGAACATGCGGCTGAACGCCTCGTCGCTGGCGGAGTCGGCGTACCCGGCAACGCTCTCGCGAATCTTCTCGGCGGTGAGGAACTGTCTGGTGGACAGCAAACAGATCACCAGGTTCATCAAGCGCTCGATCTTGGAAGTCGGCACGCCCGGAAGCCTAGTGGGTGAGCCCGTTCCGGACTCCCTCAGCGCGGCTACATCGAGGCAATCAGCCGCTCCACTCGCTCGTCGACCGACCGGAACGGGTCTTTGCACAGCACGGTCCGCTGGGCCTGGTCGTTGAGCTTGAGATGCACCCAGTCGACCGTGAAGTCGCGACCGGCCTCCTGCGCGGCAGTGATGAACTCGCCGCGCAGCTTCGCCCGCGTGGTCTGCGGCGGGGTGTCGACCGCCGCCTCGATCGTCTCGTCCTCGGTGATCCGCTTCACGAGCCCCTTGCGCTGCAGCACGTCGAACACACCGCGACCGCGTTTGATGTCGTGATACGCCAGATCCAGCTGCGCGATCTTCGGGTCGGCCAGCTCGAAGCCGTGCCGGTCCTGATAGCGCTGGAACAACTTGCGCTTGATCACCCAGTCGATCTCGGTGTCGACCTTCGCGAAGTCCTGCGTCTCGACGGCGTCGAGCATCCGGCCCCACAGGTCCACCACCTGCGTGACCTGCGGATCGGGGTCGCGGTTCTGCAGGTGTTCGACCGCACGCGCGTGGTACTCCCGCTGGATGTCGAGAGCGCTGGCCTGCCGGCCGCCGGCCAGCCGCACCGGGCGACGTCCAGTCACGTCGTGGCTGACCTCACGGATAGCGCGGATCGGGTTGTCGAGCGCGAAATCACGGAACGACACCCCGGCCTCGATCATCTCGAGGACGAGAGCAGCCGTACCCACCTTCAGCATGGTGGTGGATTCGGACATGTTCGAATCGCCGACGATGACGTGGAGGCGACGGTACTTCTCCGCGTCCGCGTGCGGTTCGTCGCGGGTGTTGATGATGGGCCGCGACCGTGTGGTCGCCGACGACACACCCTCCCAGATGTGCTCGGCGCGCTGCGACAGACAGAACGTGGCCGCCTTCGGCGTCTGCAGGACCTTGCCGGCGCCACAGATCAGCTGCCGCGTGACCAGGAACGGGAGCAGCACGTCCGAGATCCGGGAGAACTCGCCGGCCCGGGCCACGAGGAAGTTCTCGTGACAGCCGTACGAATTGCCTGCCGAATCCGTGTTGTTCTTGAACAGGTAGATGTCGCCGCCGATGCCTTCTTCGGCGAGCCGCTGTTCGGCGTCGATCAACAGCTCCTCGAGAACTCGCTCACCCGCCCGGTCGTGATTGACCAACTGGATGAGGTTGTCACACTCGGCCGTCGCATATTCGGGGTGCGAGCCGACGTCAAGATACAGGCGGGCACCGTTCCGGAGGAAGACGTTGGAGCTGCGGCCCCACGACACCACCCGCCGGAACAGGTAGCGCGCAACCTCGTCCGGGCTCAGTCGCCTGTGACCATGGAAGGTGCACGTCACACCGAACTCTGTCTCAATTCCCATGATTCGTCGCTGCACACCTCGAGAGTACAACGCGGATCACCCGGCGGAGCGTTAAAACGGTTCGGCAACGCACCACGCATACGCTGAGGTGGTGAACCCACATCTACGCCGCATCCACCGGGCAGACGAGATCCTGTTCGACCGCAGCGCGAATCTGAACCCGTCCCACGTCGACCGGTTGATGCGCTTCCTCAGCCGGGCCGCCGACAAGGGCATTCTGTGGTGGTCCGTGGCGGCCGTACTGGGACTGGTCGGCGGGCGTGCCCGCAGGGGCGGTGTGCGAGGCCTGCTGTCACTGGGGCTGGCGAGCGGCCTCGCCAACGGCATCCTCAAACCGGTGTTTCCGCGGCGGCGACCACCCCCGCGGGTCTGGGCGAACGTGCTGCGCGGGGTGGAGATTCCCCGGTCCTCGTCCTTCCCGTCGGGACACTCGGCGTCGGCGGCCGCGTTCACCACCGGCGTCGCCCTGGAATCGCCCGCGGCCGCGGCCGTCGTGGCGCCCCTCGCCGCTGCGGTCGCCTACTCCCGGGTGCACAACGGTGTGCACTGGCCGTCGGACGTGCTCGCCGGACTCGCCCTCGGTGGGGCCGTCGCGGCCGGTACCCGCCGGTGGTGGGCGGTGCGCCCGGAGGAACCAGCGGAGCTGGGACCGTCCGTCGACGCGCCCGCACTGCCCGGCGGTGAGGACCTGCTCGTCCTGGTCAACCCGGAATCGGGGCCGGACGGCGTCGACCCCCGCGAGGAGATCGCGACTGCTCTCCCCAAGGCCGACGTGCGTACCTTGGACACGGACCGCGATTTCGCCGAGCAACTCGACGCCTGGGTGGCCGACACGCAGCCGCGAGCCCTCGGCGTGTGTGGTGGAGACGGGACCGTGGTCGCCGTCGCCGCGGCGGCCGCGCGTCACCGGTTACCGCTGGCAGTGTTCCCGGGCGGAACGCTCAACCACTTCGCCCGGGACGTCGGCGTCACCGACATCTCCGGCACGGCAACCGCCGTCGAGACCGGGCAAGCGGTTCTCGTCGACCAGGCGGTGGTCCACACCGATGTGTCGGAATCCGCGCCGTTCCTCAACACCGCCAGCCTCGGTGGATACCCCGACGCGGTGCGACTGCGGGAGAAGTGGCAACCCCGTTACGGGAAGTGGCCGGCAGCAAGTGCGGCGATGATCCGGATTCTCTCCGCGGCAACTCCGCTCGCCGTCACCATCGACGGGCGGCCCGTGCAGGTCTGGATGTTGTTCGTCGGGAACGGTCGGTATTCGCCGTCCGATCAGGTTCCGATGTCGCGCCCGGCCATCACCGGTGGGCTGCTCGACGTCCGGTACGTGCGGGCGGACCGCCGGGCATCCCGGCCGCGGCTCCTGTTCGCGGCCGCGACCGGGACACTCGGAAGCAGTCGGGTGTACGTGCACGCATTGGTCCCCCGGGTCACCGTCCGGGTGAACGGCGCGCCGGTCGCCCTCGCCACCGACGGCGAAGTGGTGGCCGACGCCCGCCGCTTCGACTTCCGGACGGTGCCCGAGGCGATCGCGGTGTACCGACCTCAGTCCTGAGAGTCGGTCGGCTTCGCCTCGGCACCGCCGGTCGGCTTCGCCTCGGCACCGATGGTCGGCTTCGCCTCGGGCGCCGCCTTCGAATCCGCAGGGGGCTCGGAGGCGGCCGCCGGGGCCGCAGGAACCAACTGCTCGAGCGCGGCGCCGGCGATTCTCCGGAACGCCCGGCGAGGCCGGGACTGATCGAGCACGGCCACCTCGAGGCTGGCCACGTCGACGTTCCGCTTCTCGCCTTCCCCGGCACCCCCTTGACGCAACGCGTTGACGGCGACACCGACCGCCGACTCGAGATCGAGGTCGGCCCGGTACGACTCGCGCATGGCGGTCGCGATCGGCTCGGTCGTGCCGCCCATCACGACGAAATGCTGCTCGTCGACGATGGACCCGTCGTAGGTGATGCGGTACAGCTGGGGCGGCTTCGGGCTGCCCACGCGCCCGACCTCGGCAACACAGATCTCCACCTCGTACGGCTTGGGTTGCTCGGTGAAGATCGTGCCGAGGGTTTGCGCGTACGCGTTGGCCAGGGACCGGCCCGTGACGTCGCGGCGATCGTAGGAGTAGCCGCGCATGTCGGCGTGGACGATTCCGGCGCGCCGCAGGTTCTCGAACTCGTTGTACTTGCCGACGGCCGCGAAGCCGAGCCGGTCGTACAGTTCGCTCACCTTGTGCAGCGCCGTGGACGGATTCTCGGCGACGAACAGGACACCGTCGCGGAACGTGAGCACCACGACGCTGCGTCCCCGGGCAATCCCCTTGCGCGCCAACTCGGAGCGGTCCCGCATGATCTGCTCGGCGGAGGCGTAATACGGCATGGTCATCGCGCGGACCCCCCTTCTTCGGTGCGCTCGGTGACGATCCGCCGAGCCAACTCGGACGTCGTCTCCTCGGGCACGACTACAGCGCCGGCCTGGGTGATGGTGACCGCGGTCGGGTAGATACCCCGGGTGAGATCGGGTCCACCGGTGGCCGAATCGTCGTCTGCTGCGTCGTACAGCGATTCGACGGCCGCCCGCAGGGCGGTCTCCTCGTCGCTGTCCGGCGAGTAGATCTTCTTCAGTGCCGACTTCGCGAACAGCGATCCCGAACCGACCGCGTGGTATCCAGCGCGTTCCTCGTACCGGCCGCCCACGACATCGTACGAGACGATGCGGCCCGCGCGGGCCTCGTCGTCCGCGTCGAGGTCGTAGCCGACGAGCAACGGAACCACCGCGAGACCCTGCATCGCCGCGCCGAGGTTGCCCCGCACCATCGACGCCAGCCGGTTGGCCTTGCCGTCGAAGGTCAGGGGGACGCCCTCGATCTTCTCGTAGTGCTCGAGTTCGACGGCGAACAGGCGAACCAGTTCGATCGCGATGCCCGCGGTGCCGGCGATACCGGCCGCCGAATACTCGTCGGTGACGTACACCTTCTCGACGTCCCGGCTCGCGATCAGGTTGCCCTGGGTCGCACGCCGGTCGCCGGCGAGCAGAACGCCACCCTTGTAGGTGAGCGCCACGATCGTCGTTCCGTGCGGTGCGAGATCACCGCTGTCCATCCCGTCACCACCCCGTGTCGAGTGCGAACGATGGCCGATCCGATTCTCCGGCAGCAATTCTGGTGCGTGACCGCGCAGAAACTCGGTGAACGAGCTCAGATTCGATCCGAAACTGAGCCTCGTGTCACCGTCGCCCGTCCGCAATGCCGGTCGATCCGCCGTCACTGGCCGCCCTTCTGGACATAGGCCCGGACGAAGTCCTCGGCGTTCTCCTCGAGCACGTCGTCGATCTCGTCGAGCAGGTCGTCGGTGTCCTCGGCCAGCTTTTCGCGACGTTCCTGACCAGCGGCACCGTCACCACCGGGGGTGTCGTCCTCGTCGCCGCCACCAGTTCGTTTGGTCTGCTCTTGCGCCATCGCCGCCGACCTCCTTCTGTGAAGGGAGCTCTTCTTCCGAGCGTCCTGTCGTGCCAAGCAGTCTGACTACATCATCCGCTCGGACCTTCACCCTACCGAGCGACGCCGCCGCACGTGTGCCGACGCGACGGCGAGTTCCGGCGCAGATCCGTCCGGAAGCGGTCGCTCGGTCAGTTCGTGAGCTCGTCGACGAGTTCTTTCGCCGTCGCCACCGACTCCAGCAGCTCCCCTACGTGCGCCTTGCTGCCGCGCAGAGGCTCGAGCGTGGGAATCCGCACCAGGGAGTCGCCCCCGAGATCGAAGATCACCGAATCCCAGCTCGCCGCCGCGATGTCTGCGCCGAACTTGCGCAGGCACTCGCCGCGGAAGTAGGCGCGGGTGTCGGTGGGCGGGGTGTCGACCGCGTCCAGCACCTGCTGCTCGGAGACGAGGCGCTCCATCGACCCGCGCGCAACGAGCCGGTTGTAGAGCCCCTTGTCGAGACGGACGTCCGAGTACTGCAGGTCGACGAGATGCAGCCGCGGCGCGGACCAGTTGAGCCCCTCCCTGTTCCGGAACCCCTCGAGCAGGCGCAGCTTGGCCGGCCAGTCCAGCAGGTGGGCGCATTCCATCGGGTCGCGCTCGAGAAGGTCGAGCACCATCGCCCACTTTTCCAGCAGGTCGGCCACGCGGGGGTCGTCGTTGCCCTCCGCGGACATGAACTTGTCGACGCGATCCAGGTAGATCCGCTGCAACGCAAGCCCGGTCAATTCCCGGCCGTCGGCCAGCGCGACCGTGGCGCGCAGCGTCGGATCGTGGCTGATGTGGTGCACGGCCGTCACCGGCCGGGCCAGTTGCAGGTCGGTGAGGTCGACACCGGCCTCGATCAGATCGAGGACCATCGCCGTGGTCCCGACCTTCAGATACGTCGACATCTCGGCGAGGTTCGCGTCGCCGATGATGACGTGGAGGCGTCGGTACTTGTCGGCGTCGGCGTGGGGTTCGTCGCGGGTATTGATGATGCCGCGCTTGAGCGTGGTCTCGAGCCCGACCTCGACCTCGATGTAGTCGGCGCGCTGGGACAGCTGGAAGCCGGCCTCGTCGCCGGACTGCCCGATTCCGACGCGACCCGACCCGCAGATCACCTGACGGGACGCGAAGAACGGCGTCAGGCCGTTGATCACCGCGGAGAACGGCGTCGCCCGCGACATCAGGTAGTTCTCGTGGGTGCCGTACGACGCGCCCTTGCCGTCCACGTTGTTCTTGTACAGCTGCAGTCGTGGGGCACCGGGAACGCTCGACGCGTGCCGGGCGGCGGCCTCCATCACGCGTTCACCGGCCTTGTCCCAGATGACGGCGTCGAGGGGGTCGGTGACCTCGGGGGCGGAGTATTCGGGGTGCGCGTGATCGACGTACAGACGGGCGCCGTTGGTGAGGATCATGTTGGCCGCGCCGACCTCGTCGGCGTCGATCACCGGCGCCGGGCCGCTCAGCCGGCCGAGGTCGAACCCACGGGCATCGCGCAGCGGGGATTCCACCTCGTAGTCCCATCGGGTGCGCTTGGCACGCGGCACCCCCGCGGCGGCCGCGTAGGCCAGCACCGCCTGGGTGGACGTCAAGATCGGATTGGCCGAAGGCTCGCTGGGTGAGGAGATTCCATACTCGACTTCGACACCGATGATCCGCTGCATGCTGCCGAGCCTATGCGATCAGTCCCCTCGCCCGGCGGCACACTCCTGCCGCGCGAGCCGTTCGCGTCGCGCGGTCAGGCCGGCGAACACTCCAGGTACTGATCCGCTGTGATCGCCCCGAGCACCGTTCGGACCCCGGTGGGAGCCCAGGCATGGGTGCTGTCGGTGACGATTCTCGGGTCGGTCAGGGTGATGGTGCGTCGGCGCGTCTCGATGGTGCACCCGCCCGCCGCCACCACGTTGCGCACCCAGTCACTCCGGGCGCCGTACGTGAGCGCGAACCGGTAGCGGCCGTCCACGACGAACACGTTGACGGGTGTGCGATACGCCGTGCCCGACTTCCGGCCCCGGTGCTCGACGACGGCGAAGCCCGGCAGGATCGTCGCGACGTGACGGCTCACCTGATTGGTGACCACCCGGTTGAACCGGGCGATCGAACGCGGCAACGCCATGATCTCGGACCCCTTCGGCACCGGAACGAGCAACCACCCACGACGGTACCGGCCCCCGACGGGGTACTGGCAGGATCGACGCATGGATTCCGTCCCGAACACCCCGCCCGGCGCGGACGAAGTGGTGGCGGTGTTCGACAGCGCGGGCCGACCGGCCGGTACCGCCGAGCGTTCCCGGGTCTACGCCGAGGGGTTGTGGCACGCCAGCGCCGGGGTCCTGGTCCGCTCCGGTGACGGCCGGCGGCTCTACGTGCACAGACGCTCGGACACGAAGACCGTGTTCGCCGGACAGCACGACTGCCTCGCGGGCGGGGTGGTCGATCCCGGGGAGACCGCGGAGGAGGCCGCGACCCGCGAACTGGCGGAAGAACTCGGCATCGCCGGAGTCGCGCTCACCCCCATCGCGCAGGTGGCGTGGGACGGACGGTGGCACGGACTGCGGCTCCGCTGCCACCTGTACGCCTACGAGACGCGCTGGGACGGGCCGGTGGTGCACCAGGCCAGCGAGATCGCGGCCGGCTGGTGGTGGACGCCCCACGAACTGGTCGCACATCTGCGTGACCCGCAGTGGCCGTTCGTCCCGGACACCCGGGCTCTCCTGGAGGACTACCTCATCGCCCTGGACCACCGGCGCGACGGCTGACCTGCACGGCGGGAACTCGATTCGAGTCCCGCCGCGCAGGTGGCAGTGAGCGGCCTACAGGTACTGGCCCGTGTTGGATTCGGTGTCGATGGCGCGGCTCGCGCTCGCGTTCTTACCGGTGACCAGCGTGCGGATGTAGACGATCCGCTCACCCTTCTTGCCCGAGATCCGGGCCCAGTCGTCGGGATTGGTGGTGTTCGGCAGATCCTCGTTCTCGGAGAACTCGTCGACGATGGAGTCGAACAGGTGCTGGACCCGCAGGCCCGGGGCACCGGTGTCGAGCACCGACTTGATCGCGTACTTCTTGGCGCGGTCGACGATGTTCTGGATCATCGCCCCCGAGTTGAAGTCCTTGAAGTAGAGGACTTCCTTGTCGCCGTTGGCGTACGTGACCTCGAGGAAGCGGTTCTCCTCGCTCTCGGCGTACATGCGGTCGACGACCCGTTCGATCATCACCCGGATGCACGCGGTGCGGTCGCCGCCGAACTCCGCGAGGTCGTCGCTGTGCACCGGCAGCGTCTCGACGAGGTACTTCGAGAAGATGTCCTGCGCCGACTCGGCGTCGGGGCGTTCGATCTTGATCTTCACGTCGAGGCGTCCCGGACGCAGGATGGCGGGGTCGATCATGTCCTCGCGGTTGGATGCGCCGATCACGATGACGTTCTCGAGTCCCTCGACACCGTCGATCTCACTGAGCAGCTGCGGCACGACTGTCGTCTCGACGTCGGAGGAGACACCCGACCCACGAGTACGGAAGATCGAGTCCATCTCGTCGAAGAACACGATCACCGGGGTGCCCTCGGACGCCTTCTCCCGAGCCCGCTGGAAGATGAGCCGGATGTGCCGCTCGGTCTCGCCGACGAACTTGTTCAGCAGCTCGGGGCCCTTGATGTTGAGGAAGTAGGACTTGGCTTCCTTGCTGTCCTGCCCCCGCGCCTCCGCGATCTTCTTCGCGAGCGAGTTGGCGACCGCCTTGGCGATCAGCGTCTTGCCGCATCCGGGCGGGCCGTAGAGCAGCACACCCTTGGGCGGGCGGAGCTCGTATTCGTGGAACAGGTCCTTGTGGAGGAACGGCAACTCGACGGCGTCGCGGATCTGCTCGATCTGCCTGCCGAGACCACCGATGTCGTCGTAGTGGACGTCGGGAACCTCTTCGAGGACCAGATCCTCGACCTCGGCCTTGGGGATCCGCTCGAACGCGTAGCCGGCCTTCGTGTCGACGAGGAGGGAGTCGCCCGGGCGCAGCTTCCGGGTGGGCGAGTCCGCGTCGTACGCGATGGTCTCCTTCTCGCTCTCCTCGAACACGGTGGCGAGGGGTTCGGCGAGCCAGACGATTCGTTCCTCGTCGGCGTGACCCACCACGAGGGCGCGATGACCGTCGTCGAGGACCTCGCGCAGCGTGCTGATCTCACCCACGCGCTCGAAGTTGCCCGCCTCCACGATCGTGAGTGCCTCGTTGAGGCGCACGGTCTGGCCGAGCTTGAGGGTCTCGGCGTCGACGTTCGGGGAGCAGGTCAACCGCATCTTGCGACCGGAGGTGAACACGTCCACCGTCTGATCGTCGTGCACTCCGAGCAGCACGCCGTAGCCGCTCGGCGGCTGGCCGAGGCGGTCGACTTCTTCTCGAAGCGCAATGAGCTGCTGGCGGGCTTCCTTGAGGGTGTCCATCAGCTTGGTGTTCCGGATGGACAGCGAGTCCACTCGCGATTCCATCTCACGAAGCTGTTCCGGCGACTCCGCGAGCTGCCTGCGCAGTGCCGACGCCTCTGCGCGCAACGCCTCGAGCTCTCGTGCGGCCGCAACCGAATCGGGGTTCTCTGTCGAGCTCATGTGCGTCTCCTCCCAATGAGATCTATCAACGCTACCGGCACTGCCCGAATTCTGCGCCGTGACACGGATTCTGCCGATTGCGAATCGGCATACGCGACGCCCCGGACCACCGAAATTCTCATGTTAGCCTTACCTACCTGTCGAGCAGTTTTCTCTCTGTTCTGTGTAACGAAAGGGTTCGTCGTGATAATCCGCAAGCCCCTGAACGGCACATCCGCCATCGGTAGGTCCGTGGTCGCCGTCGGCGCGGTCGTCCTCGCGCTCGGGATGTCGGCCTGCTCGTCAGACGACTCGTCCGGCACCACGGCGACGACGTCCGCTGCCACGTCCTCCACGTCCTCCGCGTCCGGAGCGGCTGTCGCGGCCCCCACCTCCGCGGAACTGCTGCGCACGCTCCAGCTGCTCGTGGACCCGGCCCGCCCGGTCGACGACAAGACCGGCGTGGTGGTCGACGGCGACGAACGCCGCCCGAACCTGGAGGCGATGACTGCGGCGATGGCGAACTATCCGGTGTCCTTCACGGTCACGGATGTGCAGGTGGAGGGCGATACGGCGACGGCGAACGTCGCGATCGTCAGCCCGCACGGCACGGCCGCCCCGACGGCGTGGACGTGGGAGAACGTCGACGGCACGTGGAAGGTGTCCGACGAGAGCACCTGCACCCTGCTCGGCATGGCGCGCGTCGGCTGCAGCTAGCTTGCCGAGCTTCGGCGGCGGCCCGGGCGCCGCCGACGTCAGGGCTCAGCCCTTGCCGGACCGGCGCTGCGGCTTGGGAGTGACCGTTCCCTCGGCGAGCCGCCTGGCGCTCACCAGGAACGCGGTGTGGCCCTGCATCCGGTGCTCCGGGCGCACCGCGAGCCCGACGACGTGCCATCCGCGGACGATCGATTCCCAGGACCGCGGCTCCGTCCAGCATTCCTGCTCGCGCATCGCCTCGACCACCTTCGACAGCTGCGTCACGGTCGCGACGTACACGATCAGGACCCCACCGGGAACCAGGGCCTCGGACACCGCGGGCAGAGCGTCCCACGGGGCCAGCATGTCGAGGACCACCCGGTCGACCCGGCCGCCCGCCGCCGCGGCGTCGAACTCGGCGACGTCGGCGATCGTCAGGTCCCAGTTCTCCGGGCGTTCCCCGAAGAACGTCTCGACGTTCCGGACGGCGTGTTCGGCGTGGTCGTCGCGCACCTCGTACGAGATGACCCGGCCTTCGGGCCCGACCGCGCGGAGCAGCGAGCACGTCAACGCTCCGGACCCGGCGCCGGCCTCGAGCACCCGGGCCCCGGGAAAGACGTCACCCTCGTGGACGATCTGTGCCGCGTCCTTCGGGTAGATGACCTGCGCACCGCGCGGCATCGACAGTACGTAGTCGGTGAGCAGCGGTCGCAATGCGAGGTACGGGGTGCCGTTGGTCGACTTGACCACGCTGCCCTCGTCGGTGCCGATCAGGTCGTCGTGGAGGATGCCGCCGCGGTGGGTGTGGAACTCCTTGCCCGCCTCCAGGTTGACCGTGTAGTGCCGGCCCTTCGCGTCCGTCAACTGGACGCGATCGCCCACCCGAAACGGTCCACTCGGTCGCGTTTCGCGTCCCACCATCGTCACCGACTCCTCAGCCTGTTCGTCCGGGCACCGTCCGGCGCCCACACCACAGCCCCGACAGGACTGTCGGAGCGGGGGCCTACCCTGCCAGGTGTGAGCATCTCAGAGTCGCCAGCCCCCGTCGTAACGGGTTCCCCGTCACAGCGCGACGACACCTCGGCGACCCGCAGGCGGCCCGCCCTGTCCCCGTCCCGCGCCGGCGACTTCAAACAGTGCCCGCTCCTCTATCGTTTCCGCGCCGTCGACCGGCTCCCCGAGGCTCCGTCCCGGGCGCAGGTGCGGGGCACGGTGGTACACGCCGCACTGGAAACGCTGTTCGGGCTCCCCGCGGCCGAACGCGTGCCTGCGCGCGCCGTCGACCTCGTCCTCCCGTCGTGGGAGCGACTCCTCGACGAGGCCCCCGACCTGATCGATCTGGTTCCGGGTGACGAACGCGAGTCGTTCCTCGACGAGGCCCGGTCCCTCGTCGAGGCCTATTACCGATTGGAAGACCCCACCCGGTTCGAGGCCGAGTCGTGTGAACAGCACGTCGAGACCGAACTCGACGACGGAGTGGTACTCCGCGGGTTCGTCGACCGCATCGACGTCGCCCCCACCGGTGAAGTCCGGGTGGTCGATTACAAGACCGGTCGTGCGCCCCGCGAGATGTCCGAGTCCAAGGCGCTGTTCCAGATGAAGTTCTATGCGCTGGTCCTGCTGCGCACCCGGGGCATCGTCCCGGCGCAACTGCGCCTGCTCTACCTCGCCTCCGGGACGGTCCTCACCTACGCACCCGACGAGGACGAACTGCTGCGGTTCGAGCGCACGCTGTCGGCAATCTGGAAGGCCATTCTCGCGGCCGGCGTCACCGGCGATTTCCGACCCAAGCCGAGTCGCCTCTGCGACTGGTGTGATCATAAGTCCCGATGCCCCTCGTTCGGCGGAACGCCGCCTCCCTACCCCGGGTGGCCCGAGGGGCCGGCCGAAGACGCACCGGGTTTCGAGGAGATTGTCGAATGAGTTCCGAGTCCTACTACGTACCAGTCGGTTCGGAAACGCTGGGTGCTCCGACACCGGGCTCGGACCAGAAGGTCACCGTGGAGCGGTTCGACAGCACGGATCTGACGATCAGTGTGTGGGCCGACACGATGCAGCACGGCGCTCCCCCGTCCGCGCTGCTCGTGCGGGCGCTCGAACGCTGTGCCGCACGCGACGACGCACGCCTCACCCGGGTGGTGGTCGAGATCCTGGGCCCCATCCCGATCGCCGAACTCGAGGTCCGATCCTGGGTGCAGCGCCCGGGACGCCGGGTGGAACTGGTGGTCGCGGAACTGTGGACCGTCGGCGACCGTCCCCGTGCCGTCGCGCGGGGCTCGGCCTGGCGCATGGAGACCGTCGACACCAACGACGCCGTCCATGTCGTCGACCCGCCCCTCGAACCGCGATCCGCGGGCCGGGACGGCGCATTCGGGGGCAGCTGGAACTCCGGCTACCTGACCACCCTCGACTGGCGGTGGATCGCCGAGATGGGATGCGCGGGCCCGGGCAAGCTGTGGGCGAAGCCGCGGCCCGCGCTGGTGCTCGGTGAGACCATGACTCCGCTCGAGCGACTGTTCTCCATCGCGGACATCGCCAACGGAGTTGGATCGAAGCTCGACCCGGCGCACTGGACGTTCCTCAACACCGACCTCACCGTCCACATCTTCCGGGTACCCGAAGGCGACTGGGTCGGAGTCAGCTCCGAAACCTCCATCGGCCCCGACGGAGTGGGGATGTGCGCGGGGGTTCTCTACGACGAGACCGGCGCCGTCGGCCGGATCGCCCAGACCGTACAGGTCCGCGCCCGCTCCTGACCGGAACGGGCGCGGATCGTCGTGCGGCGGAACGGGTTCAGAGCGCGCGGCAGGACCGGATGTTCGACGCGAGGATCGCCTTGGCGCCGAGGTCGGCGAGTTCGTCCATGACGCCGTTGTGGCCCTTGATCGGCACCATCGCGCGGACCGCGACCCAGTTCTCGTCGGCGAGCGGCGACAACGTCGGCGATTCCAGGCCGGGGGTGATCTTCAACGCGTCGTCGAGGATCGTCTTGGGGCAGTCGTAGTCCAGCATCAGGTTCTGCTGCGCGAACACGATGCCGCGCACGCGCTCGACGAGCTGGTTGCGCGCGGAATCGTCGGCGGGCGAACCGGCCCGCTCGATGAGCACACCCTCGGAGTCGCACAGGGTGTCGCCGAAAGCGACCAGGTTGTGCTGGCGCAGCGTGCGGCCGGATCCGACGACGTCGGCAATGGCATCGGCGACGCCGAGCTGAATCGAGATCTCCACGGCGCCGTCGAGGCGGATGACCGAGGCCTCGATTCCGCGGGCGGACAGGTCGTCGCGCACCAGGTTGGGGTAAGACGTGGCGATGCGGAGTCCGGCGAGGTCCTCGACCTTCCAGTCCTTGCCCGCGGGCGCTGCGTACCGGAACGTGGAGCGGCCGAAGCCGAGCGACAGCCGCTCGGCGACCGGGGCGCCCGAATCACGGGCGAGGTCGCGGCCGGTGATACCGAGATCCAGTTCACCGGATCCGACGTAGATCGCGATGTCCTTGGGGCGCAGGAAGAAGAACTCGACTTGGTTGGACGGGTCCAGGACCGTCAGGTCGCGGGAGTCGGTGCGACGGCGGTAGCCTGCCTCACTGAGGATTTCGGCGGCGGACTCGGACAGCGAGCCCTTGTTCGGGACTGCGACGCGCAGCATGGCGGAGGGTTCCTTTCGGGAGCGGGTGGAGGAGTCTCGATCACCGATCACAGATGTCGGTAGACGTCCTCGAGTTTCAGGCCCTTACCCACCATCAGCACCTGCGTCCAGTACAGCAGCTGGGAGATCTCCTCGGCGAGCGCCTCGTCGCTCTCGTGCTCGGCGGCGATCCACACCTCACCCGCCTCTTCGAGGATCTTCTTTCCCTGCGAATGGACGCCGGCGTCCAAGGCGGCAACGGTGCCGGACCCCTCGGGGCGGGTAGCGGCACGCTCGGTCAGCTCGGCGAACAGGGATTCGAAGGTCTTCACGAGGACCCATTGTTTCACGCCGCCGCGGACCTCTCCGAACCGGTCACCACCCGAGTGTGCGGCGACTCTCGAAGCGGCGGACGTCGCCGGAACGGGGATCGGTGAACTCGATGGCCCGCGCCAGCAGGCGCAGCGGGGTCGAGAAGTCGCCGGGCTCGGATCGGCGGAAGTCCGGGTAGTAGTTGTCGCCTTCGATCGGCAACCCCAGCGAGGACATGTGAAGGCGCAATTGGTGCGTCCGGCCGGTCTTCGGCAGCAGCCGGTATCGTCCGCGACCGTCGCGGGCCTCGATCAGGTCGACGACGGTTTCACTGTTCGGTTCTCCCGGTTCCTCCGTCGCCGTCATGATCCCGTGTTCCTTCACGATGCGGCTGCGGATGGTCCGCGGGAACGCGACCTCCGGATCGTGTGCGGCGACGGCCTCGTATTCCTTGGTGACCTGCTTTGACACGAACAGGTCCTGATACGGCCTGCGGTCCTCTCGTCGCACCAGGAACACCAGGACACCGGCCGTCATCCGGTCGAGCCGGTGCGCCGGCGTGAGGTCGGGCAGGTCGAGCGCCCTCCGCAGCCGCACCACCGCCGTCTCGGTGATATGCGCGCCGCGCGGAATCGTGGCGAGGAAATGGGGCTTGTCGATCACCACGAGGTGGTCGTCGCGGTGGAGGATGTCGATCTCGAACGGAACGGGGATCTCCGGGGCCGGGTCCCGGTAGAAGTACACGAACCGGGTCGGGGAATACCGGGTGCCTCGGTCGACCACCCGTCCGTGTTCGTCGACGACTCCGCCGCCGTCGATCAGGGACAGCCAGTGCGCGCACTCGTCCGGGTAGGTCTGAATCAGGAAGTCGGCGACCGTCTTCGTGTCGAGTCCGGCCGGCATTCTCAGGCGATCGGGACCGAGCCCGTTGCGGACCGGCAGGGGCGCCCCGGCCACCTCAGGCGGTCCGGTTCTCGGCGCAGCCGTCGCAGACGAGGACGAGTTCGCGGCCCCGGTCGTCGGGCAGATTTTCGTACCGGGACGTCGGACCGCCGCACTCCGTGCAGCGTCCCAGGGTCTTCGCCCGCTCGCTGAACTCGACGGACATCCGCTTGTCGAAGACGTAGAGCGAGCCTTCCCACAGACCGGTGTCGCCGAACGTCTCCCCGTAGCGGACGATGCCGCCGTCCATCTGGTAGACCTCCCCGAACCCGCGCGCACGCATCAGCGAAGACAGGACCTCGCAGCGCACTCCGCCGGTGCAGTAGGTGACCACCGCCTTGTCCTTGAGGTGGTCGTACTTGCCGCTGTCGAGTTCGTTCACGAACTCGCGGGTGGTCGACACGTCGGGCACGACGGCGCCCCGGAACCGGCCGATCTCCGCCTCGAAACTGTTGCGGCCGTCGAAGAAGACGACGTCGTCGCCGCGGCCCTCGACCAGTCGGTGCACCTCGTCCGGCGCCAGGTGGGTGCCACCGCCGACGACACCGCCCGCGTCCACCTTCAGCTCGCCCGGCGCACCGAACGTCACGATCTCCGACCGGACCTTCACGCTCAGGCGCGGGAAGTCGTCCCCGAGCCCGTCGGACCACTTGATGTCGGCGTTCTTGAACGGGACGTAGCTGCGGGTTCCCTTCACGTACCGCTTGACGTCGTGGATGTCGCCGCCGACGGTCGCGTTGATGCCGTGCTCGGAGACGAGGATCCGCCCGGTGAGGTCGTGTGCCGCGGCGAGCGTGTACTGCCACAGCCGTATCGCCTCCGGGTCGGCGAGCGGAGTGAACACGTAGAACAGCACGATTTTCGGGACAGCCACGGGAAATCAGGATACCTAGAGACGCACACCGCTCCGCTGCGCCCACATGTCGACGAGGTCGGAACCGGTGAGACCCTCGAGGCTGTCCCGGAACACCCGCCCCGGGCCGTCGTCCACCGGAATCTCGCACGGGACGACGAGCACGACGCATCCCGCGGCCTGCGCGGACGCCGCGCCGGTGGGCGAATCCTCGATGGCGAGGCATTGCGACGGATCGAGCCCGAGCAGTTCCGCACCCCGCAGATACGGGTCCGGATGCGGTTTGCCCGCCGGAACCTCGTCGCCGCACACCGAGTGGTCGAAGTGATGCCGGCCGAGCGTCTCGAGTGCCCGCTCGGTGAGCCGACGTTCGGTGTTGGTCACCAGCGCCGACCGCAGGCCGTGGGCCCGCACGGTCCGCAGGGCGTCGTGGGCGCCCGGCCGCCACGGGATCCCGTCGCCGAACAGTTCCTCGACGCGGGTGAACATCCACTCCTTGGCCTCGGCGAGCGACGCCGGGTCCCGGTCGAGCCCGAGGGCGTCGAAGATGACGCCGAGAGCGTTGGCGCTGGACGCACCGATCGTCTTCAGCCGCGTCTCCTCGGTCATGGGACCGCCGAGGTGCAACGACAACTCCCGGACCGCGACGTCCCACATCTTCTCGGAATCGAGCAGCGTTCCGTCCATGTCCCACAGAACGCCTGCGAGACCGGCCTGCCCGTCAGACATTGAAGTACTTCGCTTCCGGGTGGTGCAGCACGAAGGCGTCGGTGGACTGCTCGGGATGCAACTGCAATTCCTCGGACAGTTTCACGCCGATCCGTTCGGGTTCGAGCAGCGCCACCATCTTCGCGCGGTCCTCCAGGTTGGGGCACGCGCCGTACCCGAAGGAGTAGCGGGCACCGCGGTACGCGAGGTCGAAGAATCCGGACACCTCGGACGGGTCCTGCTCGGCCACGTTGTGACCGCCGGGCAGCACGAGTTCCTCACGGACCCGCTGATGCCAGTACTCGGCCAGCGATTCCGTCAGCTGCACACCGATGCCGTGCACCTCGAGGTAGTCGCGGTACGCGTTGGCGGCGAACAACTCGTTCGCGAAGTCGGCGATCGGCTGCCCCATCGTGACCAACTGCATCGGGAACACGTCGACCTGACCGGTCTCCTTCGCCTCGGTGCGGGACCGGACGAAGTCGGCGACGCACAGGAACCGGTCGCGGTGCTGGCGTGGGAACGTGAACCGGAACCGTTCCTCCGCGTCGGGCGTCGGGTCGGTGAGCACGACCACGTCGTCGCCCTCGGAGACGGCGGGGAAATACCCGTACACCACCGCGGCGTGCGCGAGGATCCCCTCGGTGCTGAGCCGGTCGAGCCAGTACCGCAGCCGGGGCCGGCCCTCGGTCTCCACCAGTTCCTCGTACGTGGGACCGTCGCCGGAACGCTGCCCGCGCAGACCCCACTGGCCGAGGAACAGGGCACGCTCGTCGAGCAGCCCCGAGTAGTCCGACAGCGACACGCCCTTCACGATCCGGTTGCCCCAGAACGGCGGGCTCGGGACCGCGATGTCGGTGGCCACGTCGGACCGCTCCGGCAGCACGACGGGGACCTCGGCGGCCTTGCGCTTCTCCGCGATCCGCTTGGACCGCTCGTGGCGGGCCTTGCGTTCGGCCGCCTTCTCGCGGGCCGCGATCGCTTCCGGGCTGTCCGGGTCGGGTGCGCCGCCCCGCTTGACGGCCATGATCTCGTCCATCCGATGCAGGCCCTCGAACGCGTCACGCGCGTAGCTGACGTCGCCCTCATACACCTCGGCCAGGTCGTTCTCCACGTACGAACGCGTCAGTGCGGCACCACCGAGGAGGACGGGGAACTTCTCCGCGACACCCTTGGCGTTGAGCTCCTGCAGGTTGTCCTTCATCACGACGGTCGACTTCACGAGCAGCCCGGACATGCCGATGACGTCGGCCTTCTGCTCGATCGCCGCATCGAGGATCGTGGCGATCGGCTGCTTGATGCCCAGGTTGACGACGTCGTAGCCGTTGTTGCTGAGAATGATGTCGACGAGGTTCTTGCCGATGTCGTGGACGTCGCCCTTGACGGTGGCGATGACGATGCGGCCCTTCCCGTCCTCGTCGGTGGCCTCCATGTGCGGTTCGAGGTACGCGACGGCCGCCTTCATCACCTCGGCCGACTGCAGCACGAACGGCAGCTGCATCTGCCCAGATCCGAAGAGCTCGCCCACGGTCTTCATGCCGGAGAGCAGGGTCTCGTTGATGATCGCGAGCGGCGGCTTCTCCTCCATCGCCGCGGTGAGGTCCTCGTCGAGGCCGGCGCGTTCGCCGTCGACGATGCGACGTTCCAGCCGCTCGAACAGTGGAAGCGCCGCCAGCTCCTGGGCGCGGGATTCGCGCGCCGACGCCGCGGACACGCCCTCGAACAGTTCCATCAGCTTCTGCAGGGGGTCGTAGCCCTCACGGCGACGGTCGTAGACCAGGTCGAGGGCCGTTTCCCGCTGTTCGTCGGGGATCCGCGCCATCGGCAGGATCTTCGACGCGTGCACGATGGCCGTGTCCAGGCCTGCTTCGGTGCACTCGTGCAGGAACACCGAGTTCAGGACCTGCCGGGCCGCCGGGTTCAGGCCGAACGAGATGTTGGACACACCGAGGGTGAAGTGCACCCGCGGATGCCGCTTCTTCAGCTCGCGGATCGCCTCGATCGTCTCGATGCCGTCGCGGCGGACCTCTTCCTGACCGGTGGAGATCGGGAACGTCAGGGCGTCGATGATGACGTCGGACTCGTCGAGGCCCCAGTTCACCGTGATGTCCTCGAGCAGGCGCTCGGCGATGCGGACCTTGTGCTCCGCCGTACGCGCCTGGCCCTCCTCGTCGATGGTCAGCGCGACGACGGCAGCGCCGTGCTCCTTGACGAGCCGCATGATCTTCTGGAACCGCGAGTCCGGACCGTCGCCGTCCTCGTAGTTCACGGAGTTGACGGCGCAGCGGCCGCCGAGGTGTTCGAGGCCGGCCTGCAGGACCGCGGGCTCGGTGGAGTCGAGCATGACCGGCAATGTCGAGGCCGTCGCGAACCGGCTCGCGAGCGCGGCCATGTCGGCGGCGCCGTCACGGCCGACGTAGTCGACGTTCAGGTCGAGCATGTGCGCGCCGTCGCGCGTCTGGTCCTTCGCGATGTCGAGGCACTTCTGGTAATCCTCGGCGATCATCGCCTCACGAAAAGCCTTGGAGCCGTTGGAGTTCGTGCGTTCACCGATCATCAGGATGCTGGCGTCCTGCTCGAACGGCACCGCCGTGTAGAGCGAGGACGTCCCCGACTCGTGCACCGGGGAGCGCTCGGCCTTCTCCACGAGGCGTACCGCCTCGGCCACCTGCCGGATGTGCTCCGGGGTGGTGCCGCAGCAGCCGCCGACCAGACCGAGACCGAACTCGGTGACGAAGCCGCTGAGCGCCTCCGCGAGCTCCTCCGCGGTGAGCGGGTACTCGGCGCCGTTCGGTCCGAGCTGCGGCAGTCCGGCGTTGGGCATCACCGACACCGGGAGCGAGCTGTACTTCGACAGGTGCCGGAGGTGCTCGCTCATCTCGGCGGGACCGGTCGCGCAGTTGAGGCCGATCATGTCGATACCGAGTGGCTCCAGCGCGGTCAGCGCGGCACCGATCTCGCTACCGAGGAGCATCGTGCCGGTGGTCTCGACCGTGACGTGAGTGATGATCGGCAGCCGCGACCCCAGCGTCTCCATCGCCCGCTGGCTGCCCAGGATGGCGGCCTTCACCTGAAGCAGGTCCTGGCACGTCTCGACGAGGATCGCGTCGGCGCCCCCGTCGATCATGCCCATCGCGGCCTCGGCGTAGGCGTCGCGAAGTGTCGCGAACGGTGCGTGGCCGAGCGTCGGGAGCTTGGTTCCGGGCCCCATCGAGCCGAGGACGAAGCGTCCCATGCCGTCGCGCCCCGGACCCATCTCGTCGGCCACCTCGCGCGCCAGCCGCGTACCCTTCTCGGCCAGTTCCCGGATACGGTCCGAAATGTCGTAATCGGCCAGGTTGGGGAGATTGCAGCCGAACGTGTTGGTCTCGACTGCGTCGGCCCCGGCCTCGAAGTACGCGCGGTGGATGTCTTTCAGCACGTCAGGGCGGGTGTCGTTGAGGATCTCGTTGCAGCCTTCGAGCCCGAGGAAGTCGTCGAGGGTGAGATCCGCGGCCTGCAACATGGTGCCCATGGCTCCGTCGCCGATGACAACGCGCTGGTTCAACGCATCGAGCAGGGCAGAGTGAAATGGCGCAGACATGCCGTCCAGACTAGTGGGCGCGGGAACCAACGCTGGCCGTAGGCTGGGTGGGTGAGTTCCAGTGAGTTCCCTGTCACGCCTGCGGGCCGCGACGACGACGCCCCCGACACCGTGGATGCCGGTGCGGCGGACGACGGCGTGCCCGTACTTCGTGACCCTGTCCTGGTCGCCGCCTTCGAGGGTTGGAACGACGCCGGTGACGCCGCGAGCGGCGCCGTCGAGCATCTCGAGCTGACCTGGGACGCCCAGCCGCTCGCCGAGCTCGACTCCGAGGAATACTACGACTACCAGGTCAATCGTCCCACGGTGCGACAGGTCGACGGCGTCACCCGGGAGATCGTGTGGCCCACCACCCGGCTGTCGGTGTGCTCCCCTCCCGGCAGCGCCCGCGACGTCGTGCTGCTCCGCGGGATCGAACCGAACATGCGCTGGCGCAGCTTCTGCGAAGACCTCCTCGAGCTGATCGACCAACTCCGGATCAACACGGTGGTGATCCTCGGAGCGCTGCTCGCGGACACCCCGCACACGCGGCCGGTCCCGGTGACGGGCAGCGCCTACAGCAGCGAGGCCGCCGAGCGGTTCAACCTCGAGCAGACCCGGTACGAGGGGCCGACCGGCATCACCGGTGTGCTGCAGGACGCGTGCGTCCGGGCCGGTGTGCCTGCGGTTTCGTTCTGGGCGGCCGTGCCCCACTACGTGTCCCAGCCGCCTAACCCCAAGGCGACGGTCGCGCTGTTGCAGCGCGTCGAGGATGTCCTCGACATGGAAGTCCCCCTCGGCGAACTGCCGTCCCAGGCCGACGACTGGCAGGAAGCCGTCACGGAGATGACCGCGGACGACGAAGAGATCGGCGAGTACGTCCGCTCCCTCGAAGAGCGGGGCGACGCCGAGACCGACATCTCCGAGGCCATCTCGAAGATCGACGGTGACGCGCTCGCGGCCGAGTTCGAGCGGTACCTCCGCAGGCGCGGGCCCGGCAGCTTCGGGCTGTGACGAAGAACTCACCCGGGTCGCTTCGTTCCTCGCTCCAGCGCACGGCGCTCTACGCCGGCGGTTTCCTCGGTCCGTTCGGCGGCGGGGTCGTCGCCTCCATCCTCCCCGAGATCGGGAACGACCTCGGGGTCAGCGCGTCCGCCGCGGCAAGTTCGCTGACCGCGTATCTGTTGCCGTTCGCATTGCTGATGCTGGTGTCGGGCACGCTGGGCGCCCGGTGGGGGCAGACGCGGACGGTGCGCATCGCCTACGGGGTCTACCTGCTGTCGTCGCTGGCGTGTTTCCTCGCGCCGACGCTCCCGCTCTTTCTCGGCGCCCGCGTGCTCCAAGGGTGTTCCAACTCCTTCACGACGCCACTGCTGCTGGCCGCGCTCGCCGCGTCGACGCCGCAGAAGCATCTCGGCCGCGCCCTGGGGATCTTCGGCGCTTTCCAGGCCGCGGGGCAGTCGAGCGCGCCTCTCGTCGGCGGACTCGCGGCCGAGGTCGACTGGCGACTCGCCTTCCTCGTCATCGCGCTGGTCGCCGCGGTGCTGGGGGCGGTCGGTGTGCCCGACAGCGCTCCCGCCGAGACCGGTGCCGCCCGCCCGCGGTTGCGCGACGCTCTCACCCCGCCGGTCCTGAGAATTGGAATGGTCGCGCTCCTGGGGTGGGGCGCACTGGGCGGACTGAGTTTCCTGGTCGCGTTCCGCGCCGGGGACGTGTTCGGGCTGAGCCCCACGCAGCGCGGTCTGCTGCTCACCGGATTCGGTGTGGCGGGGATCCTCACCGCACGGCTCGTCGGCGGGGTCATCGACAGGATCGGGGCCCGGGCCGCCGTGCTGATCGGCGCGTTCGCGGGGGCGATTCTCGTCGCGGCCGCCGGCACCGTGTCGCTCCTCGCGGTGGTGGCGGTAGCGTGGTTCGCGGCCGGAACCGCGGGCCAGTTCATCCTTGTCGGGGTCAATGCCGCGGTGCTCGGGTCGCCGGGCCCGAACCGGGGTGGCGCGGTCTCGGTCGTGCAGGCGTTGCGGTTCATGGGCAACGCGCTCGCACCGATCACCCTCACCCCGGTGTACGCGGTGTCGCCCGCCGCGGGTTTCCTTCTGCCCGCCGCGCTCCTCGCCGTGCTGGCCCCACTGCTGATGCCGCGCGACCGCCCACCTGCCTGACGCAGAGTCCGGGAGGGCTGTGAGGTGTTTCTGATTCCCACGTAACGTGCACGCAGCCGTTACGACACTCCGGAGGCGGAGCCTCGGTGCATGGCCCACACACCGAGTTCGAGCAAGCTGCTGGTCGTCGGCAACGGTATGGCCGGCGCGCGCACCGTCGAGGAGGTCCTGAATCGCGGCGGACGCGAGCGTTTCGAGATCACCATGATCGGTGACGAGCCGTACGGCAACTACAACCGGATCATGCTCTCGCACGTGCTGTCCGGGGAGGCGGCCGTCGACGACGAGGACCTCATCCTCAACCCCGTGGGCTGGTACACCGCGAACGGCGTCAAGCTGCACGCCGGTGACCGGGCGGTCGCGCTCGACCGGTTCGCGAAGACCGTCACGTGCGAGAGCGGCCGCGTCGTCGACTACGACGTGCTGATCATCGCCACGGGGAGCAACACGTTCTTCCCCAACATGGACGGGCTGCGGGAGCACGACGGACGCCTGGCCCGCGGTGTGTTCGGATTCCGGAACATCGCCGACACCAACGGCATGCTCCAGATGGCGCAGGCCCACGACGTGTCGGCGGTGGTGATCGGCGGCGGACTGCTCGGACTCGAGGCCGCGTACGGGCTGCGCACGCAAGGGCTCACGGTCAATGTGGTGCACTCCCCCGGGCACTTGATGAACCAGCAGCTCGACGAGCGCGGCGGCAGCGTCCTGCGCGCCGAGATCGAGAAGCTGGGCGTCGGCGTCCACACGTCGATGCGGACCACCGCCGTGCTGCGGAACGAGGCCGGCCTGGTGACCGGGGTGTCGTTCGTCGACGGATCGACCCTGGACGCCGACATGGTCGTCGTCACCGCGGGCATCCGGCCCAACACGGAACTGGCGCGCGCCGCGGGACTGGTGGTCGAGCGCGGCGTCGTCGTCGACGACCAGATGCGCTGTGAGGACGAGGGTTCCGTGTACGCCGTCGGCGAGTGCGCACAGCACCGTGGGGAGACGTACGGCCTCGTCGCACCGGTGTGGGAACAGTCCGTCATCCTCGCCGACGTCCTCACCGGCTCCGATCCGGAAGCGGCCTACGTGGGTTCGCGCACCACCACCAAACTGAAGGTCGCGGGTGTCGACGTCGCTGCGATGGGCGTCAAGGGCCCGGAGACGGCGGACGACGAGTTCGTCCAGTATTACGAACCCCGCAGCGGCACTTACAAGAGTCTCGTCGTCCGGGACGGCAAACTGATCGGCGCCACCCTGATGGGTGACATCAGCAAGGCGGGCTTCCTCACGCAGGCGTTCGACGGCAAGGTTCCGCTGCCGGAGGAGCGGATCAGCATGCTCTTCGACGTCGGGGCCCCGACTGCCGCGGCGAGCGCCGCCGACCTTCCCGACGATCTGCAGGTGTGCAACTGCAACGGCGTGAGCAAGGGAGATCTGGTGGCCCGCGTCCATTCCGGCGCCAAGACCCTGACCGATGTCTGCGCGCAGACCCGGGCGGGCAAGGGATGTGGCTCGTGCAAGGGCCTCGTCGCCGACATCGTGGCCTGCGCCGCCGGCGGCGAACTCGAGGCCGATCCGTCCGCCGACTGGTACGTGCCGTGCATCCCCCTGAGCAAGCCCGAACTCGTCGCGACCATCCGGGAACGCGACCTCCGCGCCGTGTCGCAGGTGTTCGCCGCACTCGCAACCGGCGGCGAGGAGGACGCGTCCGCGAAGATGCCGCTCGCGTCCCTGCTCCGCACCGTCTGGGGTCCCGAGTGGGTGGACGAGCGCGGCGCGCTGTTCATCAACGACCGCGTGCACGCCAACATTCAGCGTGACGGCACGTTCTCGGTGGTCCCGCAGATGAAGGGCGGCGTCACCACGCCGGATCAGCTCCGGAAGATCGCTGACGTCGCCGACAAGTACGCCGTCCCGCTCGTGAAGGTGACCGGTGGGCAGCGCATCGATCTCCTCGGCATCAAGAAGGAAGATCTGCCCCGGGTGTGGGGCGACCTCGACATGCCGTCCGGGTTCGCGTACGGCAAGAGCATGCGCACGGTGAAGACCTGTGTCGGAACGGATTTCTGCCGCTACGGTCTCGGCGACTCGACGAGCCTCGGCATCGCACTCGAGGAGCGGTTCCAGGGTCTGGAGACACCCGCGAAGCTCAAACTCGCCGTGGCCGGATGCCCACGCAACTGTTCCGAGGCGCTGTGCAAGGACTTCGGCGTGGTCGCGGTCGGTGACGGCCGCTGGGAGATCTACGTCGGCGGCGCCGCCGGAGCCCACATCCGCAAGGGCGACCTGCTGGCCACGGTCGAATCACCGGGAGCGGTACTGGAACTCGGCGGGCGGTTCATCCAGTACTACCGCGAGAACGCGAAATGGCTCGAACGCACCTACGACTTCGTGCCGCGGGTGGGGCTCGAACACCTTCAGGCGCTGCTGGTCCGAGACGAGGAGGACATCGTGACGGGATTGGACGAACGGATCCAGACGGCCGTGGACGGTTACCGCGACCCGTGGATGGAACGCACCGCACCGAAGTCGCCGGCGCAGTTCGCCCCCTCGCTCCCCCTGCTGCCGCTCCCCCAGGTGCCGGTCCGATGACGGCCCTGATCGACGACCCCTCCGGCGTCGCGGTGGGGCCGGTCAGCGACCTCACCCCGGGCGAAGGACGGACGTACGTCGTGCAGAACCGTCAGGTCGCCGTGTTCCTGTTGTCGGACGGAACAGTGCGGGCCATGGATGCGGTGTGCCCCCACCGGGGCGGCCCCCTCGCCGACGGGCAAATCGATGCCGGCGGCGTGATGTGCCCCCTCCACCAGTACGCGTTCTCCTTCGACACCGGTGCCTGCGCGTCCGACGGTGTCGGGTCCGTGCGCACCTACACCGCATCGATCCGCGACGGATCGGTGGTCGTGCACGTCTGAGACGCTCACAACCGCTGCGTTCCGGTACGGCGTGGCTTCCGGAAAACGTCGGCTCCGCTGTCATCATGAGGCCAGTGCTGCAGCCGAAGGAGAGCTCGTCGCATGGACAGGTCGTCAGTCGAATGAATACCGTCGCAAGTCCGGAACGGCGGCGGCTGTCCGCGGCGCGGCGCCCGAACGACGTGCCGCAGGCGGACACCGGTTTCCGCCCGGACATCGAAGGCCTGCGGGCGGTTGCGGTGCTGGCCGTGGTCCTGTTCCACGTGGGTGTCCCCGGGATGGCCGGAGGGTTCGCCGGGGTCGACATCTTCTTCGTCGTCTCGGGGTTTCTCATCACCGGGCTGCTGTGGCGGGACGTGGCGTCCACCGGCCGCGTCCGGCTCACCCACTTCTACGGTGCGCGGGCACGTCGGCTCCTCCCTGCCGGGTGTGTCGTGCTGGTGGCCACCGCAATCGGCGCCGCCGTCCTGTTGCCGCCGTTGCAGGCCCGCCAGGTTCTCGGCGACGGCATTGCCAGCGCGCTCTACGTCGGCAATTACCGGTTCGCGCTGCACGGCACCGACTACCTGGCGGCCGACACGCCCCCGTCGCCGTTCCAGCACTACTGGTCGCTCGGCGTGGAAGAACAGTTCTACCTGCTGTGGCCGGCGCTGATCATCGCGGTCGCCTGGCTCGTTCGGCGCCGGACCCGGCACGCCGAGTCCGACGCCCCACCGTCGGCGACGCCGTACCTGCTGCTCCTCGCCGTGGTCGCGGCAGCGTCGTTCGCGGTCTCGCTCGACTGGACCCGAAACCTCCCGCCGTGGGCGTTCTTCTCGCTCCCCTCGCGGGCATGGGAGTTGGCGGCCGGCGGGCTGGTGGCACTGTCGATCCGGCACTGGCGACGCCTGCCGCCGGTGGTCGCCGCAGCGGCCGGGTGGGCAGGCCTCGCCCTGATCGTCGTCGCCTGCACTCGACTGGGCGAGGCCACACCCTATCCCGGTACGGCCGCCCTGCTGCCCGTCGCCGGCACGGTACTGGTGATCGGGGCCGGTTGCGCTGCACCCCGACTGGGCGTCGGGCGGAGCCTGTCGCTGCCGCCCATGCGGGCCGTCGGCCGGATGTCGTATTCGTGGTACCTGTGGCACTGGCCCGTGTTGCTGCTCGCACCGGTCGTCCTCGGCCGCTCACTCGTCGTGACCGACCGCCTGGCGATCCTCCTGGTGTCCGCCGGACTCGCCCTCCTGACTCTGCACCTGATCGAGAACCCCGTCCGCTTCGCGACCCCGCTGCGGCACTCGACCGCGCGCAGTCTCGCGGTCGGCGGCACCGTCACCGCGCTCGCAGTCTGCGCAGCGCTGGTGCTGCTCGTGCTGCGGCCGGTGCCCGTCGGGCACGGCGCCGAGGCAGCGGCGCTGACCGTCGCTGCGCCACCCGTCCCGGCGGCGGCCGTCGATCCGCAGGAGGCGGCGGTGCGGGAGGTGACCGCACAGGTGCAGGCCGCGGTCACGGAATCGGCCGGGCTCCAGGCTGTCCCGTCGAATCTGTCGCCACCGCTCGCCGACGCGCCGGCGGACAAGCCCGCGGTGTTCGTCAACGGCTGCGTGCGCTCGTGGCGCGAGGTCGGGCAGGACGAGTGCGCGTCCGGAGACGTGACCTCACCGACGACGGTGGCCCTGGTCGGCGATTCACACGCCGCGATGTGGGCGCCGGCGTTCGAGCAGGCCGCCGAGCAGCATCACTGGCGGCTGGAGACCATGGGCAAGGTCACCTGCCCGCTTCTCGACCTGACCCTCACCAGCCCATATCTCGGTCGGGAGTACACGGAATGCGAGCAGTGGCGGGGCGAGATCGTCGACCGCCTGCAGACGGAGCGGCCGCGGTTGGTCGTGCTGAGCATGTCCCGCCGGTACGGCGCCGATTTCGGTTTCACCGTCTACGGTCAGGCCTGGCTCGACAGTCTGACCCGCCTGGTCACAGAACTCCGGGCCACGGGCGCAGCCGTTCTCGTGCTCGGACCGATTCCGGACCCGAAGTCGACCGTGCCGACCTGCTTGTCCGATCACCTGGACGACGCGACCGCCTGCTCGCCGCCGCGGCAGGTTGCGGTCGACGACGTCGGCGTCGCGGCCGAGGCGACCGCCACCACCGCCGGTGGCGGGCGGTACGCCGACCTCACCTCGCTGTTCTGCACCACCGACCTCTGTCCGGTAGTCGTCGGCAACGACCTCGTCTTCCGCGACGACAACCACCTGACCCTCGAACACGCACAGGCGCTCACCCCCGTCGTCGCGGCGCTCGCCGACCTCGCACTCGCACCGGGCTGAGGGGCGGCCGGCGCAAGAATCCGGTTCGGATGTCACATTCGGCTCGTGGCCGGTGTCTCTATGCCGAGAGCATTCCAACCGGAGGAGGAATCATGACCGGCAATACCAGGATCCCGCAGGCAGAGCTGACCGGCATCTACGGTGCGGTCGTCAAGCGGATGTCCCGCAAGTTGCTCGGCGAGGTGCCCGACGGGGTGGGGGTTGTGTGGCACAACCGTAAGGTGCTGAACTTCAGCTTCACCGTCGGTCGCAAGGTACAGAAGTGGGACCGGTGTGACGAGAATCTGAAATCATTTGCCCACATGGCGGTCGCGAGCATGGTCGGCTGCGGTTTCTGCCTGGACTACGGCTACTTCCAAGCCCACAACAAGGGACTGGACGAGACGAAGGCACGTGAGGTGCCCCGGTGGCGCGAGTCGGACGTCTTCAGCCCGTTGGAGCGCGACGTGCTGGAGTATGCCGAGGCGATGACGCTGACGCCGCCTACGGTCACCGACGACCTGTCGGCCAGGCTACTGGAGGCACTCGGCCCGGCCGCGATGGTGGAACTGACCGCGTTCATCGCACTGACTAACTTCATGACCCGCTCCAACACCGCGTTCGGCATCGAGTCGCAAGGCCTCGCGGCGTCGTGTGGCCTGAAGCCGCTGAGCACACGCTCGGCGACCCGTATTCAGCCGACGTCGTAGGACAGGACGAATTCGTAGCCGCTGTCGCCGGGTCCGGTGATGGACAGGTCTGCGCTGCCGCGCAGGTAGGTGAGACCGCCCGTGCCCATGCCCGGCACCACCTCGATCCGTGCCGAAACGGAACCCTGGTCCTGGATGCCGAGGTGCTGGAACACGCACGTTCCGTCGTGCCCGCCGATCGAGCCCTCGAAGCGCTCGAGGCCGAGCACCGGCGCAGCATCGGCCTTGTACGCGATCAAGTAGGCCACCGTGCTCGTTCCCTCGATGTCCCCGGAGTACGAGTATTCGACGGCCGCCCGGGTGGCGCCGCGCGCGGGATAATAGGTGTCGCCGGCGGTCGTACCTTCGCCGTCGATGTCGGTGATCACCGATTCCGACCACGACGCAATGGTGAACTTGCTTCGAGCAGTGTGTGAGTGGCTCATGTCAGGAGACTCTAGGTACGCGACGCCGTGGCGTTCTTGAACATTCGCGACACTAGGATGGGCGAGTGCCGAATGTGCCAGGACACCCCGAGGCGATCGTCCGCCCGACCGCCGACGCACCCGGTTTCGAGGTCGAACGAGTCGCTCCCCGACCGGATTTGGCCGAGTTCGTGGACTACCACTGGTTAGTGAGGTGGTCGGTGCCGAAGCCCCATCGGCAGCAGGTCGTTCCCCAGCCGCGCGTTCACATCGCCGCCGAGGACGGACAGTTGCTGGTGCACGGGATCTCCCGGTCGCCGTTCTACCGAACGTTGACCGGACACGGCCACGTGCTGGGAGCCGCGTTCCACGCCGGCGGGTTCCGGCCGCTGTTGAAGGGCAGTCTCGGTGCGATCTCTGGAACCGTCCAGCCCGGACGGGATCTGCTCGCCGGTGACGACCGCCCGGTCGCGGAACGGATCCTCGCCGGCACGGACAGCGCGGACATGATCGACGCCTTCGAGCGGTACCTTCTGCGCTCCGATCCCGTTCCGGATCCCACAGGACGGGAGGTCACGGTCCTGGTCGGCGACGCCCAGCGCCGCCGAGACATCGTCCGCGCAGACCAGCTCGCCGCACACGCCGGCTGCAGCCTGCGCACCCTGCAACGACTGTTCACCGAGTACGTCGGCATCGGACCGAAATGGGTGATCCAGCGGTTTCGCATACTCGACGCGGCCGCCGCCGCCCACTCGGGTGAGAGGATCGACTGGTCTGCGCTCCTACGAATTAGGGTTCAGCGACCAGGCCCACCTGACCCGGGTCTTCACCGAGGTCGTCGGTACACCGCCTGCCACCTATCAGCGCGCGAACGGCCTGCTGTAGCGCGTCCGGCGCCGCCGATCAGCTTGCGAAGCCGAGCCCCCGCTCCGCAAGCTCCTCCCCGAGGATCCGGATCGCCTTGGGTCCGACGCCGTGGATCTTCAACAGCTCCCTGGCGGTGACCGTCGTCAGTTGATGGAAACGCGTGTAGCCGTGCGCCGCGAGTTCGCGTCGCGACACCTTCCCCATGCTTGCGGGAAACTCGGTCTGATCTGAGGCCTCGGAAGGGGACATGCCGGTAAGCCAATCACGGCTGCGCAGGCGCGTCCACGGCGTGCAGGTGAGCACGCTCGCCGTCGTGGTCGAAGATGGTGAGGATCTCGACGGGACCGTCGTGGGCGCCGATGGAGTGCGGCACCATGGTCGAAAATTCGGCTGCCGCACCCTCTTCGATCAGGATGGTGCGCTCCCCCAGATGCAGACGCGCGGTCCCCGACAGGACGGTGAACCACTCGTGGCCGGGGTGCACGCTGACGTGCTCCGGTCCGGCGGGCCGCTCGGGGGTGATGCGCATCTTCGCGACGGTTGCACCGTGGAGCGCGCGTTCGCGGGACAGCAGCCAGGTCGTCAGCCCTCGGGTGTGTTCGGGCTGCGGTCGGATCACCACATCGTCGTCCTCTGCGGACTCGACGAGCTGATCGAGCGTGGTGCCCAGTGCCCGCGCGATGGGAACCAGCTGATCGAGCGCGATCCTGCGATGCCCGGTCTCGATGCGGCTGAGCGTGGACGGACTGAGATAGCAGCGCGCCGCGAGCGCGTCGAGCGACCAGCCCCGCGCCACCCTGAGACCGCGGATGCGCTGACGGATCACGGCGTCCAACCCCAAATCTTGCGTCATACGCAAGATCATATGCTTCCAGCGCATTGCCTGGTTAGCCTGGAGACATGGCACAGCATTCGCATCACCACACCGCGCACGCCCACCACCACGGACCCGCATGGGCAGAGCTCCTGGACCTGGACGCCGAAGTCCTCGGGTCCTACCTCCAACCGCTGACCGAATGGGCCGGGCAGCACACCCGCGAGATCCCGCGCAGGATCGTCGACGTGGGCGCGGGAACGGGCGTCGGCACCCTGACTCTGGCCCGGCGGTTCCCCACGGCCGAGGTGATCGCGATCGATCGGTCGGAGTTCATGCTCGAGCGCGTCCGAACGGCCGCGCTCGCGCGGGGCCTCGCCGACCGGGTGAGCGTCGTGCAGGCCGATCTCGACGTCGCATGGCCGGCGGTCGATGCCGGGGACGTCATGTGGGCCGCCTCCTCGCTACACGAGGTGACCGACCCCGATCGCGTGCTCCGCGACATGTACGGCGCACTGAACCCCGGCGGCCTGCTGATAGTGGTCGAGATGGACACCCTGCCAAGCCTTCTGCCCGACGACCTCGGCGTCGGCCGCCCAGGCTTGGAGTCACGCTGCCACGACGCGCTGGCCCGGATGAATTGGAACTCGCATCCGAACTGGCGATCACACCTGGAGCACGCCGGTTTCGAGATCGTCGAGGAACGCACCTTCGTCAGCGATGCGACCCCGGCGCCGCCGAGCACCGGACGTTACGCACACGCCCACCTGTGCCGCGTCCGCTCCACCCTCGACGGTCAACTGGCCGCCGACGATCTCAGCACTCTCGACCTCCTGCTGTCGGACGACGACCCGCAGAGCGTTCTGCTCCGCACGGATCTGGTCCCCCGTGGCAACCGGACGGCCTGGGCGGCTCGGCGTCCGTGATCAGTGTGACGACGGTGTGATCGTGGTGAGTTCGGCTCTGACATGACGCCTCGGTCGGGCACGAGACAGCGGCAGGTAGATTCGGGTTATTACTCGCTTCCGTAAGTGACCGATTCGGTTACGCTCGCGATGTGGCCACACAGGAGAACGCCGAATTCGCCGGGAGCGAGCCGAAGGTGCCGTTTCCCAAGCCGGAACGTGACATCGACCTCTACCGCCGGGCGATCGCGACGCTGCAAGCCGCACTCCCCCACGGCTGGACGTTGACGTCCGGAAAGTCACGCTCCCTCGCCGACGCCCCGGAACGATTACTGGTCGGCGCCCCGGGCGGCGAGACAGCGTCCTTTTCCGTCATCCCCGCCCGGGGGGTGCTCGCCGGCGACGCCGCCCGTTTCGCGGACAGCCTGTCCGAGTCGGACCGCGGATTCGTGTGTGCTCGTTACCTTTCCGAGCCGGTACGCCGGCAACTCGACGCCCGGGGCCTCTCCTATGCCGACGCGACGGGCAACACCTCGCTGGCCGCCGACCGGCCCGCGATCTGGGTGCGCGATCGCGGCGCGGACGCCGACCCGTGGCGCGGCCCCGGCCGTCCCGCCGCCCAGCTGACCGGCGACCCGGCCGCGCGAGTGGTTCGCGCACTCGCCGACCACTCGGGTCAACTCACGGTCCCCGAACTCATCCGGTTGTCCGGCGCGTCCACCGGCGCCACGTACCGGGTGGTCGAAACCCTCGAAGAGCGGGATCTACTCGAACGGCTCCCCCGCGGACCCATCACCAGCGTGCGGTGGCAGCAGATGCTGCGCGCCTGGAGCAGCGACACCAGCTTCAAGGACTGCCCCACCGTCGGCTACTTCGCACCCGAGGGGGTGCAGCCGTTTCTCGCGAAACTCGGGAAGGTCGCCGACCATCTGTATGCAGTCACGGGATCGGTCGCGGCCGCCGCGTTCGTCGAATACGCGCCGGCGCATCAGGTCCAGATCTATGCCGATCACGGTGAGCCGCTGGCCGCAGCTCTGGAACTTCGCCCCGTCGACCAGGGCGCCAACGTACTCGTCGCCACTCCCCGATCGGCGGCGGTGTTCGAGCGCACACTGTTCCGGGACAACGTCCGAGTGGTCGCGCCCGCGCAGGCCTACGCCGACCTGCTCGCCGGCACCGGGCGGCATCCCCAGGAAGCGGAGCATCTCCTCGCGTGGATGACCGAGAACCTGCCCGAGTGGAGAACAGCCCTCGGCGCACCGACGGTGACCTGACCGATCGCCGTCGGCCGGCCGAATCCGACTGAATGTGCGCGACACGACCACGCCACGCCGCGCGTGATGGCGCACACAAGCGTGCTCTGGTAGCAGGATGTACATCTTGTGGCCTCACCGAGTGAGTCGGAACGGGCCTGACGGAAGTCGCAATCCGGTCGCAAACGAATAGAGGTACTTGCATGTCCATGGGAGTCGGGCTCAGGATCGGCAGTGTCGTGTCCACCGCGGTCGTGGCGTCGAACGATCCGGGGTCTCCAGATCCGATCGTCATCGTCCGGGACACCGTCCTGCACATGTGCCCGGACGGCACCGCGATCCTCGGCGGTTCGGCACCGCACACGATCGGCGAGACCCACACGACGTCGGGATTCCTCCCCCGCGTCGGCGACCCCGCAGGTGTCCTCGTGGGCGACGGAACGCGCTACCGCGCCGAAGACCTGGTCGCGGGGGCGATGCGCTGCCTGCTCCGGGAATGTGAACCACTCCCCGACCACGGCGGCCGGACCGGCGGGGCCCCCGACATCATGGCCACGTACCCCACCCGCTGGGACTCTGCCGCCGTCGCGGCGCTCCGCGACGCGCTCGACTACGCCGACATGTCCTACCTGTCACTCGTCTCGGACGCCGAAGCCGCGGCGGCCTGGTTCGAATCGGAGATCGCCGAACGCCCCGGACAGCTGGTCGGCATTTATCACGTCGACGACACCGGCTCGACCGTCGCCCTCATCCGCTCTGGCGTCGAGGCAGGCAAGGCGTTCCGCTTCTCCACCGGCGGCTCCCCCACCGCCCAGATCGCCACCGCACTGGGCGCATTCGGGTGGCTGCCCGGCAACCTCGACGCCGTCGTCGTCACCGGTGACGGCCTGATCGCCCGGGACTCCGCGGCCATTCACGACTACGCGAACACCGTGAGCGAAAAGTTCGGTGTGCGCTGCGTCGTCGGCCCGGGGCCCGAGCAGACCGCCGCACTGGGCGCCGCCATCCGCGCCGCCGGATTCAATCCGACCACCCACAGGGTCACCCCGATCGGCTTGCCGCCCTCGTACGACGTGACCGAAGTGATCGACGCCGTCGTCGGCGAACCCGTCCCCTCCGGTCCCTCGACCCCGGCCAAGCCTGCGACTGCCACCGGAAAACACGCCTCCGCAGCGGCCGTAGGCGCCTCGCCCGCGCGGGTGTCCGGCGGAACCGCCGTCGCGACGCCGCCGGAGCCGCGTGGCGTCGCACAGGCCGAGATCGACACGTCCCCCGAATCGACGTCCCGGGCGTCGTGGCTCGTCGCCGCCGCGGTCGGGCTGGCGCTCGTCCTGGTCGCGATCGTCTTCGTGCTGTTCGTTCTCTGAGCGACCAGGTTGGGCGCACCAGAATCATCGACGCCGATTCGGTATACTTCTGCATTCCGTCACGAACCGATTCGATCACAGTGTTGTCGATGCAGGTCGGCACGGCGTTCGCTCGACGACTGCACGACCGCATAACCTGTCACGGTGAGTGAATCAGGCAGCGATCCAGGTCGATCCCCGTCGGGACTGCGCGCACCGCGGCCGGCCGTCACTCCCCCACTCCGGGACGATCGGCTGAAACTGTTCGCCTTCACCACTGCGGAGAAGCGCGCGGAGTATCTGTGGGTGCTACGGGCGTTCGATCACGGCCGCGCCAACTACGTCGTGCTGCTCCATGCCGCCGACGTCGCCCGCATCCTGGACGGCCTCGCCGTCGACGATCCGGCGGGCCAACTCGGCGCCGGAGACGTCACCCCGCTGCTCGAGCAACTCCACGTGTGGGAGGTGCTCGAGCGCAGCTACGACGGCACCCGCGCCGCGAAGCTGGCCGAATACCGGAACCGGCACTTCGTATATCAGTTCAGCCAAGCCGGCTACCAGGTGTTTCGAGCCGTCGAGGACGCGCTCGCCGCCCGCCTCGACGACGCGTCCCTGTCTCGGTTGGCGCTGCCCGACCTCCTCGCCGACATGAACGACCTGGCCGCCGCCAACCGCGCAGCCGACAACGACCTGGTGTACCGGAAACTCAATCGGCTCGACGCGACACTGTCCGACATGGCCGGACGTGCAGCGCAGTTCTATCTGACGCTGGGCGACCTCGTCCGTACCACGGAGATCACGCCGGAAACGTTCATGTCCCACAAGGACGCACTCCTCACTCACATGCGCGAGTTCAGCTCGGACCTGTCGCGTTATGCGCCGAAACTCGCGGCCGCCATCGCGCTCGTCGAGAACACCGGTGTCGAGGCGATGGTGGCCCGCGCCGCCGCCAGCGACGAGCGGGTGTTCCTCGGTGTCGAGGAACGCGAAGCCGATTGGCGCGCGAGGTGGGCGGGGTTGACGCACTGGTTCGTCGGCTCGGACGGGGGTCTCAGCGAGTCGGAACGTCTGCGCGAAGGCACCATGAGTGCGATCGCCGCGGTGCTGTCGCTGCTGCGCCGGGTCACCGAAACCCGGAAGGGCGGTGTGAGCAGGGAGAGCCAATTGCGCCACCTCGCAGGCTGGTTCGCGGCCACCCCCTCCGAGGACGCCGCGCACGCATTGTTCCAGGCCGTGTTCGATCTCGGCCGGCCGCGCCATCTCTCGATGGTGCACCCGGACGCCGACGTCATTCCGGACACCCGGTCCTGGTGGGAGGCCCCGCCGGTGGAGATCTCCCGCACGCTGGCCGAGACCGGACGTCCGCCGTCCCCCGGCCTGCCCGCCCGGGTGCAACGCAACGAGGGCAGCGTGCGCCGCCTCCGCGAGGAACAGCTGGCGGCGCAGCGGCTCCGCGCCGCCGCCGCCCAGTCGCTGGCCCATGGCGGCGTCTACGAGCGCGAACTGGACGAGGCGGAAACCGACGTCCTGCTGAGCCTGCTCAATGCCGCGCTGACGGCGCGGGTCCCGGTCAGTGGCCGCGTGAAGAGCAGCACCGGATCGGAGAACGGCGTGAAACTCACCCTCAGCCCGCACACCGAGTCGACGGTGGTGCGCACCGCCCGAGGACGCCTGCACCTCGACGGACTGCAGGTGAGCGTCCAGTGAAGGCACGGGAGATTTCGCCGCTGGCCCTCGACTCGTATCAGCGCGCGGCGCGCGTCATCCTGTCGAATCATCTGGTGACACAAACGTATCCGGACCGCATCGCTCTTCCGCTGCTGCGCCGGTGGGCCACCGAATTGCGCGACGACCTGATGACTCTCTTCGGGTACCGCCTCGAGGTCACCGAGACGACGGCCCGGTTGTTCACCGTGAGCGACCGATTGGACGCCGGAACGCCGGCCAAGACGGCTACCGACCGCACGTTCGACCGCTACCGCTACGCCTACCTGGCACTGGCATTGGCCGCGCTCGGCCGCGCGGGCAACCAGATCACGTTGTCCGAGCTCGCCGATCACGTGGCCGCCGACGCCGCGCAGGTCGACGGCGTGGACCTGTCCACCGAACGGGCATCCGACCGGGACGCGTTCGTCGACGCCGTCGGCTGGCTCGCTGCCCGCGGCGCCATCGCCCTCGCGGACGGAGACGCGGGCGGGTGGGCCGCCAATCCCGATGCGGGAGAAGCGCTGTACGACATCGATCGATCCGTGGTCATCGCGCTGTTCCGGCCGTCTCGCGCACTGCAGCACCTCCGGTCGATCCGCGGACTGCTCGCCGGCGCCGATGCGGTGGCCGACGACGACACCGCGGAATCCGGGTCGACCCGGCCGGTCGACGTGAAGGAGACGGCTCGGCGGGTCCGGCGGGCTCTCGTCGAACGGCCCGTGGTCTACGCCGCCGACCTGGACGACCGCGAGCTGGTCCAGCTCGCACTCCCCCGCACTGCGGCCGATGTCGAGTTGCTCACCGGACTGGTCGCCGAGCGGCGCGAGGAGGGCGTCGCGATGATCGACACCTCCGGACGTCTCTCCGACATCCGATTCCCCGGCACGGGAACGGTCGCGCAGGTCGCACTCCTCCTCGCCGGCGAGATCGCCGACCGCGTGCTCGATCCGGATCTGCCGGAACCGACTCGGATTCCGTCGCCGCACAATCGTGTCGACCATCTGATCGAGCAGGTCGACAGCGCCGTCCCGCAGTCGGGGATCTTCGACAGCCTCGCGGGCCACGACTACGCCGAACCCGCGGACCCGGCCCCGACGGAGCGGGTCTTCCCCGTCGTCGAGGACGAGTGGATCACGGACACGGTGCGAACACTGACCGATCGGTTCGGGCGGACGTTCGCCGCCGGTTGGCAGGCAGACCCCGACGGACTCGGACGCGCGGCGCTGGTCCTGCTCGAGCGGCTACGACTTACCGCGGCGGTGCCGGGCGGAGTGCTCGCTCTCCCGGCGCTCGCCCGCTACCGAGGGGTGGTGGTCACGATCCGCGACCGCACCCCGGAGATCGACCTGTTCCAGAGCTCAGCGAACGACAGCGAGGAAGTCACAGCATGACGAGTGCGCGTTTCCGGCCCACCCGCGCCGGAATCATCAACCTCTGGGACTACCGGGATCAGGAGTTCTCCTTCGCCGACGGTCGGCTCGTGCTCCGCGGTCCCAACGGTTCAGGCAAGACCAAGGCGCTGGAAGTGCTGTTCCCCTTCGTCCTCGACGGCCGGATCGAACCTCGACGGCTCAATCCGTTCGCCGGCGAGGAACGAACCATGAAGTCGAACCTGCTGTACCGGGGGCAGGAGAGCGCGTACTCCTACGTCTGGATGGAATTCTGCCGCGGCGCGAAGGACGACCCCGAGGCGGTCACCGTCGGCATCGGCATGCGCGCCAGCCGCACCAACGACAAGGTCACCCGCTGGTACTTCGTCGCCGACGGTCGCGTCGGCGTCGACTTCTCGCTGCTCGGCAGCGACGACCGTCCGCTGACGAAGAAGCAACTCGGCGAGCAGATCGGCACCGACTCCATCACCGACAGGCCGCTCGACTACCGCGCCGCGATCGACGCCCGGATGTTCGGACTCGGCGTCCAGCGATACGACCAGCTGATCAACCTCATCCTCACGCTGCGCCGACCCCAGCTCGCGAAGAACCTCGACCCCAAGGGACTGTCGCAGGCGCTGACCGACGGTCTGCGACCCCTCGACGAGCAACTGGTCCTCGAGGCGGCGCGCTCGTTCAGCGACATGGAGGAGGTCGGCCGGGCGCTCGAAGGGCTGGCCGCCGCCGATCAGGCGGCGCAGAGCTTCGTCGGCGTGTACGCCAAATACCTGCGCCAGCAAGCACGGACCGATGTCGACCACCTCGCGACCCGGCTCGGGGCCGTGCGTTCGGGTATCTCCGCGGTCCACGGCGCAGCTGCCGACCGGACCCGCAGCCGGGAGAGCCGCGAGGCCGCCGAAGAACGCTTCACCGCGGCCGAACGCGCACTCGATCAAGCCAATGCCACTCTCGACGCGCTGAAGAGGTCGACGGCCTACGAGGGCCGGACACAACTCGACGACCTCGCGCAGGCCGTCGCGACGCTCGAGAAGTCGACCGAGCTGCAGGCGGAGAAGGCGCGCAAGGCCAAGGCGACCCTCGAACAGCGGACCGAGGAGCACGAGAGAGCGGGCGACGCGGTCGCCCGAGCCGCCGAGTCGCTCGCACACGCCGAGGACGAACTCCACCTCGCCGCCGAGGACGCGGGAATTCCCTGGGCAGCGCTGCCCGCCGATGCGCGCACCGATCAGCTGACCGCGGCCCTGCGCGGGCACACCGAGGAACGCGACGGCGACATCCGCGCGGTCCGGGCCGCGCTCGCGACCGTCGAGAAGGCCACCACCGAGCGGACCCGCGCCGACGACGCGGCCCGGCGCGGCCAGGAGCAACTCGATACCGCGAAGGTGACCGTCCTCGAGGCCGAGACCGCGGTCGAGTCGGCCCGCAGCGGATGCGCCACCGAACTGCGGTCCTGGTGGGCGGACCAGTCCTCCCTCTACTCCGAGATCGACGCTCCTCCTTCGCTGTTCGATGCGCTGGACGCCGCGCTCGGCCGGATCGGCGAAGACGACGCCGCCACCCTGTCGGAGACTTTGACGGAACAGATCACGGACGCCGTCGACGCGTTGCGGCTGCGTCGTCAGCAGTACGACCGGGATGCGACGGCCGCGGCGGAGGCGATCACCGAACACGAATCGGCGCGCACCGCAATCGAATCCGAGCACGACGACGCCCCAGAGGTGTCCGCGGCCCGCCACGACACCCGTTCGCGGCTGGCCGGAGCACCGTTGTGGCGCCTGGTCCGATTCGCCGACGGCGTCGACGCCGCATCGGCGGCGGGGATCGAGGCCGCTCTCGAGGCAGCAAACCTCCTCGACGGCTGGGTTCCCGTCGACGACGCCCTCCCCGACGTCGAGTCCGAACAATTCCTCGTGGCACTTCCCGCCGAGGATCGGCCCACCGGCCGGACCCTCGCGGATGTTCTCGAGGTCGAGCAGGACGCGGGAGTCCCGGACCGCCGGGTGCGCGGGATCCTCGAATCGATCGCCCTCGAATCCCTGGACCTGTCCGGGGGCCAGGTGGGTGTCGCCGAGGACGGCGGGTACCGGCAGGGAATCCAGCGCGGACGTCACACGAAACCGGATGCCGAATACATCGGAACCACCGCCCGCACCCGCAGGCGTGCCGCTCGGATCGCCGAACTCGACCGCATCCTCGAGGAGACCCGGGCGGCACTCGCCACGGCCCGGTCTTCCGCGGACGCGGCCGACGCACTGCTGACGCGGGCGACCGCCGCGGCGCGGGCCCTGCCCCGCACCGGATCGATCCTCACGGCGCTGAAGAAGGTCACCGAGTCGGCAGGCGCCCTCCGCAGCCGCTCCGACACCGCGACGGCGGTCGGCCGCGAGCTCGATCAGGCCATCGCCGACCTGTCCGCGAAGGAGAAGCAGCTCCGGGTCACCGCGTCCACCCACCGGACCCCGCACGTCGCCCGGGAGATCGATTCGCTCGCCGCCGCCGTCCGGCATTTCGAGAAGCAGGGCGAGATGGTGCAGCGGTGCAGGCGCGAACACACCAAGGAAGTGGAGCACACCCGCGCATCCGAGGACCGCCTGCACGAGGCGCGGGGCAACGCGGAGGAATTCGCAGAGGAGGCCGCCGTCGCCGAAGAGGTTCTCGCGCAACAGGTCCAACGGCTCGACACGCTCCGTGACACGCTGGGTGCGGGGGCCGAGCAGTTGGACCGGCAACTCGAGGAAGCGCACGCGCGGATCGAGGCGTGCAAGAAGGAGCAGCGCGACGCCCGCAAGGCGGACAAGGACGCCGGCGAGGCCATCGGCAAGGCCGAGGGCGCCTACAACACCGCGGTGCAGACCCTCCGCCTGGCACTCACCGAAACGCACGCCGACGCCGCCCGGCTCGCGCCGTATGCCCGGCGCGACCTCCTCGAACTCCTCGGTGTCGACGGCGGTCACACGTGGCCGGCGAGCACGGCAGCGTGGATGAGCGCCGATCAGCTGGTGTACCGCATCCAGAACGCCGCCGAGGACATCCCGATCCTTCCGCCCGAGGTGGATGCCCTGTTCCGGGCACTGGACGGCGCCACCGAATCGGTGCGGGTCAGCGACGCGGCCCGCAAATCGACGAGGTCCGCGCTCACCACCGCTCTCCAGGACTTCGACGCCCAGCTGGCGGCCGCAGGCCAGGACTACCGGTTGCAGTGGGATGCGCCGGACGGCGTGACCGTGGTGCAGGTGCAGGACGACGACGGCTACTCGTCGATCGGCGAATTCGCCGCCCGCATCGCCGCCGCCCGCTCCGATCAGGAGTTGCTGCTCACCGAATCCGAACGTCGCATCCTCGAGGACGCGCTACTCACCGGGCTCGCTCAGCAGATTCACGAACGCACCGTCGACGCCCGCGAACTCATCGCCCGGATGGGCACCGAGATGCGGGAGCGGCGGATGTCGTCGGGCAACACCATCGGCGTCCACTGGGTTCTCGCCGACAACCTCGACGACAGCGCGAGAGCGATCTCCAAACTGCTCGAGCGGGACACCTCGGCGCTGGGCCCGGACGAGCTCGCCACGATGCGCGCGCACTTCGCCCACCAGATCCGGACGGCCCGCGCCGCCCACCCGGAACGGTCGTACCCGGAGATCCTGGCGTCCGCCCTCGACTACCGGCGGTGGCGGGTGTTCTCGTTCACCCTGATCAGCGGAAACGGCAACGAGGACCGGTTGACGGTCGCCCGGCACAGCGCCCTCTCCGGCGGCGAACAGTCCGTCTCGCTGCACCTGCCGTTGTTCGCCGCGGCGCACGTCATGCTGGACTCCGCCGACCCGCACGCCCCGCGACTGCTCGCGCTGGACGAGGCGTTCGCCGGCGTCGACGACAACGGCCGGGCCGAACTGCTCGGCCTCAGCGTGCAGTTCGACCTCGACCTGTTCATGACCGGGTTCGACCTGTGGATCACATACGGCGGTGTCCCGGGTTGCGCGCACTACGATCTGGCGCACTCGACCGCCGAACAGAGCGTCAGCGCCACCCTGCTCGTGTGGTCCGACGGCGAACTGCTCGCCGAACACGACGGCACCGACCTGGCGCAGGCGCTCGGGTCACCCCTGCGCCGACGGGTCCCGACCCCCGCGGAGGGGGCTCTCGAGTTCGCCTGACCCGTGAGTACTTGTCAACCGCGGGCGGTTGACAAGTACTCACGGGCGCCGGAGGCGCACACCGAGGAGAGCATCCACCGCAGCGGCGAATTCGCTCGGCGCGTTCGTGTCGGAGCCACCGTGGTCGAGGGCGCGACGAGCCCAGCCGTCGAGGGCGTCGAGGGCCTTCGGCGTGTCGAGATCGTCCGCGAGATGCTGACGCAACCGGGCGATCGTGTCCGTCGCCGACTGCGCCGACTCGAGTGCCGCGGCGTCCTTCCACAGCGTCAGCCGGGTGTGGGCGTCGGCGAGCACCTGCTCGGTCCAGGGCCGGTCCTGCCGGTAGTGCCCGGACAGCAGTCCCAGGCGGATGGCGGCCGGGTCGACGCCCTCGCCGCGCAGTTTCGACACGAACACGAGGTTGCCGCGACTCTTCGACATCTTCTCGCCGTCGAGACCGATCATGCCGGTGTGCACGTAGTGGCGGGCGAAGCGACGGTCTCCCGTGGCCGACTCGGCGTGCGCGGCGGAGTACTCGTGGTGCGGAAAGATCAGGTCGCTGCCGCCACCCTGCACGTCGAAACCCGAGCCGATGCGGTTGAGCGCGATCGCCGAACACTCGATGTGCCAGCCGGGACGACCGGGACCGAACGGCGACGGCCAGGACGGCTCCCCCGGACGCACCGCACGCCACACGAGCGCATCGAGCGGATTCTGCTTGCCGGGGCGGTCGGGGTCGCCGCCGCGCTCGGCGAAGAACTTCGCCATCGTCTCGCGGTCGTAGCCGGACTCGTACCCGAACTGCTCGGTCGCGTCGGCGCGGAAGTACACGTCGGGAAATTCAGGGTCGTCGACAACGTAGGCGGCGCCGGACGCGACGAACTTCTCGACCATCTCGATCACTTCGCCGATCGATTCCACCGCACCGATGTAGTCGCGCGGGGGCAGCACCCGCAGGGCTTCCATGTCTTCCCGGAACAGCGCCGTCTCGCGCATGCCGAGGACGACCCAGTCCTCGCCGTCGCGGTCGGCACGCTCGAACAGCGGGTCGTCGACATCGGTGACGTTCTGGACGTAATGCACGTCGTGTCCCGCGTCACGCCAGATCCGGTTCACCAGATCGAACGTCAGGTACGTCGCCGCGTGACCGAGATGGGTGGCGTCGTACGGGGTGATCCCGCACACGTACATGGTGGCCGTACGTCCGGGAGTGACCGGGCGAACCTGCCGGTCAGCGGTGTCGAACAACCGCAGCGGAGGCCCCTGGCCTGGGACGGACGGGACAGCGGTTTCGGACCAAGACTGCATGACTGCGAGCCTAGTGGACCCGCATTTCCGCCTCGGAGGGAGCCGTCGGCGTACGGGCTCCTGCCGGGCCCGTCAGAAGGCGGGCCACGGGATGGGCCGATGGCCGTTCGGGCGGGGCATCACCGGCGCCGCGAGCAGATCGACGGCTCGCTCGTACAGTGCGGCGACCTCGCCGGACGTGATGTGCTGCCCCAACCGCTCCCCGAAATCGCCTTCGAGCGAGGTGGTCAGTTCCGCGATGTCCACGACGAGCGCTCCCGGCACCTCCGTCCCCGCCCAGCCCCACAACACGGTCCGCAACTTGTTCTCCGTGTGCAGGCAGATGCCGTGGTCGACGCCGTACACCGAACCGTCGAGACCCTCGAGCGCGTGGCCGCCCTTACGGTCGGCGTTGTTGATCAGCACGTCGAGGACGGCCATCCGCTGCAGTCGCGGGTCGTCCGCGTGGATGAGCGCGACCGGTTCGCCGTCCATGTCGGTGGCCCGCAGAATCTCGAACCAGCCCTCGGGCACGGCGTCGGGGGCGCAGATGTCGACCAGGCCGAGACCGCCGGCATCCTCGTGCCGGTCGGGAGTGTCCACCCACCGCTGCACCATCCCCGGCCCGAACGGGCCGTCCCGCAGCAGCGTGCGGGGAATCACATTCCAGCCCAGCTTGTCGGACACGAGGTACGACGCGTACTCACGGCCGGCGAGCGTGCCGTCGGGGAAGTCCCAGAGCGGACGCTCCCCGCGGATCGGTTTGTACACGCACCGGACGGTGGTCTCGCCCGCGACCGCATCGCAGACCAGCGTGGCATTGCTGGCATGCGTGATCTGGCCGATGAGGGTCAGCTCACCGAATTCGAGAGGGTCGGACTCCGCGGCAGGCAACCGTCAGTCCTCCTCGTCCATTTCCGGGGTGAGCCCGAAGCTCTGGCCACGGCGGTACCCATTGGTGCGGATGCAGATGTGTCCTTCGGGTGCGAGCGGCTCGCCGCACAGCGGGCACGGCGCCCGCCCGGCGGCGATGACCCGTTCGGACCGCAGCGAGAAGTCCCGTGCCTGCAACGGGGTGAGGAAGACCCGCACCGCGTCCGGTCCGTCCTCGGAGTCGTCGAGGACGACGGATTCGTCGAATTCCGTCTCACTGACAGCGAGCAGTTCCACCACGACAGCCCCTGCGTCGGCGTCCCAGCCCAGGCCCATGGTGCCGACCCGGAATTCGGCGTCGATGGGAGTGACCAGCGGACTCGAATCGTCGAGTTCGGCCCCCTCCGGCGGAACTTCCGTTCCGAATCGGCGGTGCACCTCCTCGAGGAGGAGCCCCATCCGGTCGGCGAGCACCTGGACCTGTTGCTTCTCCAGCAGGACGCTGATCACTCGCGCCTCGTGTACTGCCTGGAGATAGAACGACCTGTCGCCGGGTTCACCCACCGTCCCGGCAATGAATCGGTCAGGAGTGCGGAATACGTGAATTGCGCGTGACATTGCACCTCCTTCAGCTGGAGCCGGGCCCTACTGCGGCACTGCCCACTCGTTGTTCCGTCTCGGACTGTTCCTCGCAGCGCGTTGCGTTCATTATCCGTCAATCGTGACCGGCCGGGTCCGGCTTATCCTCACGGCCGGGGTCCGCCTCGTCTTCACCGGCGGGGTCCGCCTCAGGGTCATGTTGGGACAGGGACGGGGCTCCGCCCGTCTTCACCGGCGGGGTCCGCCTCATCTTCACCGGCGGGGTCCGCCTCATCTTCACAGCCGGACCTCCCCGCCCGGAACGGATCCGGATACTTCGGCGCGGGCGCCGTCGCCGGAGACCGGGGGGGTGTTCACTCCGGACAGGTCGGCCCCGGTGTCGTTCATCTTCAGCACGTACGGCCGGGTGGAGGTGTACCGGACGACGCTGATCGAGGCGGGCTCGGCGACGATCCGCTGGAATCCGTCGAGGTGCGCCCCGAGGGCGTCCGCGAGTACCGACTTGATGACGTCTCCGTGTGAGCAGGCCACCCACACGACGTCCCGGCCGTGCAGTTCCGCGAGCCGGGCGTCGTGCTCCCGGACCGCGGCGACGGCCCGGGCCTGGACCTGGGCGAGCCCTTCTCCGCCGGGGAAGACCGCCGCGGACGCGTGCTGCTGCACGACCTTCCACAACGGCTCCTCGAGCAGGACCTTCAGCTCGCGACCCGTCCAGTCTCCGTAATCGACCTCGACGAGGCGGTGTTCCACCACGGGGGTGAGGCCCCGCGCCCGGGCGAGCGGCTCGACCGTCTGCTCGCACCGGACGAGCGGTGAGTGCACGATCTCCTCGATGTCCACGCCCGCCAGCCGGGACACGACGGCCTGCGCCTGTTCGCGGCCGCGGTCGTCGAGTTCGACTCCCGGTGACCGGCCGGCAAGCGTGTGCGCGGTGTTCGAGGTCGACCGCCCGTGGCGCAGCAGCACAACTGTCATTGGCCCAGCCTAGTGTCGCGCGGTCCCCGGCCGCCCGATCTCAGGTGGCCGACACGACGCCGGTCGCCAGAAGCGACAGGACGACGGCGCCGAGGATGATGCGGTATCCGACGAACCAGTACATCGAGTGGTCGACGACGAACCGCAGCAGCCAGGCGATCGACGCGTAGCCGATGGCGAACGCGATCACCGTGGCGAGGAGGAGTTGCGGACCGCTCGCGTTCAGACCCTCACCGGCCGGTTCGAATGCGTCCGGAAGGCTGAACAGCCCGGATGCGACGACCGCGGGGATGGCGAGGAGGAACGAGTATCGCGCCGCGGCTTCACGGGTGAGCCCGAGGAACAGTCCGGCACTGATCGTGCCGCCCGACCGGGAGACACCGGGAATGAGGGCGAGCGCCTGGGCCGAGCCCATGATGATGCCGTCCCTGGCGCGCAGGTCCTCGATGGGGCGCACCTTCCGGCCGTAGTACTCGGCCGCCGCGATGACCAACGCGAACACGATCAACATGGTCGCGATCAGCCAGAGGTTGCGGGCACCGGTGCGGATCTGGTCCTTGAACAGGAACCCGAGCACACCTACCGGGATCGTGCCGATGATCACATACCAGCCCATCCGGTAATCCAGATCACCGCGATGTTCGGGATGCAGCAGTCCCCGGAACCACGCCGCGATGATCCGGCCGATGTCGCGGGCGAAGTAGATGAGCACCGCGGCTTCGGTGCCGAGCTGGGTGACGGCGGTGAAGGAGGCGCCGGCGTCGTCACCGAAAAAGATCTCCGACACGATCCGGAGGTGTCCCGAGGAGGAGATCGGCAGGAATTCGGTCAATCCCTGGACGGCACCGAGGACAATCGCCTGGAGCCAGGTCATCGCCTCCCCCATCACTCACCGGCTCCGAGGTCGAATGTGCTGTTCTGAGGCCAATTTCCCGTGTCGCGTTCGTAATTCACCGGCGCCACGGTACCGGGGCGGGTGACCTCCGACAGAATCCGGCGTGGCAGGACCCGGGCCACGCGATACCCCACTAGTCTGCACCTGTGGTGGCCGGTCCCGGGAGACGACAGCAGTCTCGGGGCGAAGCCCGGGTTGCAGCTACAGCACGAGACGCAGGCGGTTATGGAACAGAGATCGGTCGGAGCAAGCGGGTTGCGGGTGTCACGGCTCGGCCTGGGCACCCTCACGTGGGGGCGGGACACGGACGGGGACGAGGCCGCGGCGCAGATCGCGGCGTTCGTGGATGCGGGCGGCACACTCGTCGACACGTCCCCCGCGTACGGCGACGGTATGGCGCAGCGGATCCTGGCGGAACTGCTCGACGACGTGGTGCCGCGGACCGAACTCGTCCTGAGTTCCAGTTCCGGGATCAATCCTGCCGGTCCGTCGCGCATCGACTGCTCGCGACGAGGCCTCGTCGCACAGCTCGATGCCACCCTGCGCGAACTCGGCACCGACTATCTCGACATGTGGCAGGTGGCCACCTGGGATCCGTTCACCCCGGTCGACGAGGTCGCCGCCACACTCGATTTCGCGGTGTCGAGCGGCCGGGTCCGGTATGTCGGGGCACGGGGTTACCTCGGGTGGCAGCTCGCCACCGCGGCGGGCGCCTCCCGGGGCACGACACTCGTCGCCACCCAGGTGGAGTACTCGCTGCTGGCGCGGGGTGTCGAGGAGGAGCTCGTCCCGGCCGCGGCGCATCACGGGATCGGCGTGTTCGCGGCGGTGCCTCTCGCCCGTGGGGTCCTGACCGGCAAATACCGCAACGGCATCCCCGTCGATTCACGCGGTGCCGACGACGCGCACGCCCAGGATGTCCAGAGTTATCTCACCGACTCCTCCGTCGGGGTCGTCGACGCCGTCGTGACGGCGGCCGACGGCCTCGGCACGTCACCGCTGGCCGTCGCCCTCGCCTGGGCGCGCGACCGTCCCGGCGTCGCGAGCGCGGTCGTCGGGGCCCGCGACATCGCCCAGCTGACCGGCGTGCTCGTCGCCGAGGAACTGGTGTTGCCGCCTGCGATCGCGGCGGCGCTCGACGACGTGAGTGCCTGACGTCGGCACGAGACCGGCCGACGCGCACCTGCAGTTCACGTGCAGGGCAGGCTAACCTGGTGCCACCGGCCGACGTCCGTTGACCTTGCAGGAGAGCCATGACCACGCTGAACGAGGCCGACGCGGCCGATCGCCGAATCGTCGGCTTCGCCGAGCGCATCAGGTCCGGCTCGGACGCCGCGCACCGTGAGACCCAGCAGTCCCGGTTCGTCGCGGCGCTCCTCGCCGGTGAGCTCACCTCGGACGGCCACGCCGAACTCCTGGCGCAGACGTACCTCGTCTACCGCGAACTCGAGGACGCGGGACGGACCCATACCGGCAACCCCGTCGCGTCTCCGTTCCTCCACGACGAACTGCTGCGCGTCCCGTCGCTGGAAGCGGATCTCGAATTTCTGCGCGGCCCGTCGTGGCGCGACAGCGTGTCCGCACTCCCGGCCACCGCCCGCTACGTCGAGCGGCTCCGTGAGGTGGCGTACGCATGGCCCGCCGGTTTCGTTGCACACCACTACATCCGGTACATGGGCGACCTGTCCGGTGGGCAGATCATCCGGCGCATGCTCGAACGCGCCTACGGTTACACCACCGACGGTCTGCAGTTCTACATCTTCGACGCCATTCCGAAACCCAAGGTGTTCAAGGACACCTACCGCGCGAAGCTCGACGCCGCACCCCTGTCCGCCGAGGATCAGCGGCGGGTGATCGACGAGGTCAACCTCGCCTACCGCCTCAACAACGAACTGTTCGCCGACCTCGAGGCCGGCATCGACTCGTATCTCGCGCGATGACATCGGTGTTCCGGACGCGCACGAACAGGTCACTGTTCGCCGTCCTCGTCCTCCTCCTCGGGTCGCTGGTGGCGGGGGCGGCGTGCAGTTCCGGCGCGGGTGCCGGCGGTGAGGGAACCGGTGCGCGCACCGCGGTCCTGGGCGACCTGAATCCCGAACCTCTCGGGTCCCCCGCCACGCCGGCGCTGCCAGTCACCGTCCGGAGTTTCGACGGAGTCGACGTGACGATCACGGACGCGAGCCGGATCGTCACCGCGGACCGCTACGGGACGCTCACCGAGACGGTCTTCGCGCTGGGGCTCGGCGACAACGTGGTGGGCCGGGACATCGCCTCCGCCTTCCCGGCCGCGCAGGACGTACCGGTGGTGACACCGGGCGGGCAGTCGCTCAACGCGGAGGCCGTCCTCGCCCTGGCACCGACGGTGATCCTCACCGACACCAGCGTCGGACCGCAAGCCGTGCAGGATCAACTGCGGGCCGCCGGCATTCCGGTGGTCTACTTCGACCCGACGCGCACGCTCGACGGCGTCCCCGGCCAGATCACGGCGGTCGCGGACGCGCTGGGCCTGCCCGAGCAGGGCCGCGAACTTGCGGTGCGCACCGAGAACGAGATCGCGGCCGCCCGGAGCCGCGCCCCCGAGGGCGACGATCCGCTGAAGATCGCGTTCCTCTATCTGCGCGGCACCGCGATCACCATGATCGGCGGCCCGGGCTCGGGTGCCGACTCCCTGATCGACGCGCTCGGCGCCGTCGACGCCGGCACCGCCTCCGGCATCACGCAGCAGTTCGCTCCGATCACCAGCGAGGCACTGATTGCCGCCGCCCCCGACGTACTCCTGATGATGACGGGCGGGCTCGACTCGATCGGCGGCGTCGAGGGGCTGGCGAAAATTCCCGGCGTGGCGCAGACGCCGGCGGGCAGAAATCAGCGCGTCGTCGACATGGAGGACGGAGTGCTGCTCAGCTTCGGCCCCAACACGGGTCGCGTCCTGGCTGCGCTGGCCGATGCCGTCTACCCGCCCGCCAATCCATGACGGTCACCGACCTCGACGCGCCCCGCACACCGTCGTCACGTACTCGAACCGGTGCGGTTCTCGGCGGTCTGCTGATCGCCCTCGCCGTCGCCGCGGTGTTCTCGGCCTGCATCGGACAGGTCCCCACCGGCCCGGGAGAGGTTGTCGGCAGCATCCTGCACCGCCTCGGACTCGACCTCGGGCCGATGCCGGCGCACCCCAGCGGTGAAGTGACGCTGTGGGAGGTCCGGTTCCCGCGCGTGGTCCTCGCCATTCTGGTGGGGGCCGCGCTGGGATGCGCGGGAGCACTGCTGCAGGGTGTGTTCGCCAATCCGCTCGCCGAACCCGGCGTCATCGGGGTGTCCGCCGGTGCCGCGGTCGGCGCCAGCGCCGCGATCGTAATCGGTGGTGCGTTCGCTGCCGGGTGGACGGTCGCGGCGGCCGCATTCGTCGCCGGACTGATCACCACCGTCGCCGTCTACGTCCTCGCCCGGCACGAGGGCCGCACCGAGGTGGTCACCCTCGTCCTCACCGGGGTGGCGGTCAACGCGTTCGCGGGCGGTCTCATCGCCTTCTTCACGTTCATCGCATCTCCCGCGGCACGCGATCAGATCGTCTTCTGGCAGCTGGGGAGCCTCAACGGCGCCACCTGGAACGCCGTGGCGGTGGTGGCGCCGATGACCGTCGCCGGCATCGCGGCCACCATGATGATCGCCGGGAAACTCGACCTGCTCTCCCTCGGCGAGAGCGCGGCGCGTCACCTCGGCCTCGACGTCGAACGGCTCCGGCAGATCGCCGTGCTGATCGTCGCCCTGCTCGTCTCGTCCAGCGTGGCCTTCACCGGCATCATCCTGTTCGTCGGACTGGTGGTCCCGCACCTGATGCGGATCGCCGTCGGGCCCGGCCACCGTGCCCTCGTTCCGGCGAGCGCGCTGTGCGGATCACTCGTCCTCCTGCTCGCCGACCTGGGCGCCCGCTCGCTGGTGGCGAATGCGGATCTGCCGCTCGGCATGCTGACGGCACTGGTCGGCGGACCGTTCTTCTTCTGGTTGCTGCGCCGCACCCGGGCCAGCCAGGGCGGGTGGGCATGAGTCCGGCGATCCACGCGTTCCGCACCCGAATCGGCGCGGCCATCGAGCAGAGCCTGTTCCGGCGGACCGATCCGGTGCCCCCGCACCAGCCTGCCGGGTCCGTGACGCTCCGCGCGACGGGAATCGCGGTGGCCCGTGGCGGCCGGACGGTGCTCGACGACGTCTCCGTGGATGTGCGGATCGGTGAGGTCCTCGTCCTCGTCGGCCCCAACGGGGCGGGCAAGTCGACCCTCCTCGCGGCGCTGTCGGGTGATCAGGATGTGCGGTCGGGCAGCGTCACACTCGACGCACGGGACCTCGGCGCCTGGACGGCGCTCGACATGGCTCAGCGCCGGGCGGTCCTCCCCCAGCAGAACACCGTCGGATTCTCGTTCACCGCACGTCAGGTGATCACGATGGGCCGATCCCCGTGGGCACGCACACCCCGCGCCGACGACGACGCTGCCGCGATCGCGGACGCGCTGCGGATCTGCGACGTCGAGCCGTTCGCCGACCGGCCGTTCACCGCGTTGTCGGGGGGCGAACGCGCCCGCGTGGCGCTGGCGCGGGTACTGGCGCAGCGGACCGAGACCATCCTGCTCGACGAGCCGACCGCCGCCCTCGACCTCGGCCACCAGGAGACGGTGATGCGTCTCGCCCGCTCCCGCGCCGCACAGGGCACGGCCGTGGTGGTCGTCCTCCACGACCTTGCGCTCGCCGCGGCGTACGCCGACCGGATCCTGGTCCTCGAACGGGGTCGCGTCGCTGCGGACGGGCCACCCGCCGACGTCCTGTCCGAGGAATTGCTGACCCGGGTGTACGGGCATCCCGTCGAGGTCATCGAACACCCGGTGACCGGTGCGACTCTCGTCCTCCCCCGCCGCGATCACCGCTGAGCGGGGTGGTCAGAGTCCGTCGATGACGACCCCCAGCCTGCTGAGGACCGCCCGCACCGTCATCCCGTCCTCCGGTCGTGCCGACAGGGAGTCGGGATCCGATACTGCGTCTCGCACGACGGCGACGATGCTCCGTTCGTCGGTCAGGTCGATCTCGCGGACCGATCGCCGCGACGACGCCACGATGTCGTCCGGCGCCGGTACCTCGGTTTCGACGTCGGCACGGTAGACCTCGACGTGCATCGTGCTCTTGCGCACCCGGAATGCGTAGGAGTTTCCTTCCGCGGTCCGGCCGAAGCCGTGCGCATGCGGTCCTACCGAGATGTCTTCGACGGTGAACGTCTTCGATTCGGGTATTTCCACGGCCTTCTCCTCGATGACCTGGGCCGGGTGGTCGGGAAACCGCCGGGCGCGGGGTCGATGGTCCTTACGGTATCGCCTCCGAACCCGCTCGGCGCCGACCGAATTCGTAGGCGTTTCGCGGATCAGGGATGCTAGTGGACAGTTGTGCAGGTGTAGGTCGATGAGAGAACCCCGAGGAGCAGCACATGGGTAGACCGGGAGTGCGCGTCGTCGCCTCGTGTATCGGACTGGCGTTTCTGCTGGTCACGGGTTGTTCGTCGAACTCCGACGAGGATCAGGCGATCACGATCGCACCCGCGACTGCCGCGCAGTCCCCCACCCAGAGCACCACCCCCGCGGGAGTCGTCCACCCCGTCGGCTTGCCGATCGATTCCACCACGTACGACCCCGAGACCGGTACGACCGTCGTCCTGGGGGGTGAGAACAACCAGATCCTCCTGTTCCCGGCCGGGGATTTCGCCGCCGCTCCGCGGGTGGTCCCGCTGGACGGCGCCGTTGCGCAGGTCTCGCTCGCGCGCGGCGGTGTCGCGCTCCTGGCCATGAACACGCAGGTAGGACGCCTGGATCTGCGGACGGGCACCGTGACGTTCGTGCCCGCGAGCGGCGATGTGCGCTCGGTGGCCGAACTGCCCGACGGACGGCTCGCAATGGGTCTGAGCAATGGCGAGATTCACATCGTGAACACCGAAACGAACGAATCACAGGTGATCGGCGGCTTGACGTCCGTCGACGGGCTGGCCGTCGTCGACGACTCCCTCACCGCACTCGACCGTGGTCAGACGTCCGTCACCGCCGTCGACGTCCCCGGTTCCGCGCTCGGCGTCGCCTTGCGGGCCGGGGAGGGTGCCACCCAGCTCACGACCGATCATTACGGGCGCATCCTCGTCACCGACACCACCGGCGACGAACTGCTCGCGTACACCACCGACACCCTGATGCTGCGCCAGCGTTTTCCCACCGGCCTCGCGCCGTACGCCGTCGCCTACGACGACACCGCCGACCGGGCGTGGGTCACACTGACCGGGACCAACGAAGTGGTCGGATTCGATCTGTCGAGCGGTGTGGGCGTGGAAACTGCACGCTATCCGACCGTCCGGCAGCCGAACTCCGTCACTGTCGATACCGTGAACGGTGACCTCCTGATCGGATCCGCGACGGGAGACGGCCTGCAGCAGATCCCGACGAGGAGTTCGTAGATGGCATCGCATTCCCATTCACGTCGACTCCCCTCGGGGTGGGAGACCGAATCCGAGGACTTCGAATACGTACCACTGCGGCTGCCACCCGACGTCACGCGCATCAGCGCCTCGATGAGACTTGCCATCCAGGCGGAGTTCGGCGGCTGGGAGCTGTCGCGCGTCCGCCTGTACTCCGACGGAAGCCGCCGTGTCCTGCTCAAGCGAAGGAAAACCGCGCACCATGTCCCCGACCCTGCAATCTAGGGAGACCTCCTTGTACCACCTGCTCTTGAGGGTGATGTTCCGCTTTCCTCCGGAGCGAATTCATCATCTGGCCTTCGCGGCGATGCGCCTGGTCACACGGTTCTCGCCGCTGCGCCGCCTCGTCGGGGGGGTTCTCGTCGTGGACGATCCGGTGCTGCGCAACACCGTGTTCGGACTCGACTTCCCCGCGCCGCTCGGATTGGCCGCCGGGTTCGACAAGGATGCGACCGGCGTGGACACCTGGGGTCCCCTCGGATTCGGGTTCGCCGAGGTGGGCACCGTCACCGCGCAGGCACAGCCCGGCAACCCGTCTCCCCGCTTGTTCCGGCTCCCCGCGGACCGCGCCCTGATCAACCGGATGGGTTTCAACAACCACGGCGCGGGCAACGCAGCCAATCACCTCCGCCGGCGCAGGGCCGGCGTCCCGATCGGCGCGAACATCGGCAAGACCAAGATCGTCGACGCCGCGGACGCCCCGGCCGACTACACGGCCAGCGCGCAACTGCTCGGCCCGCTCGCCGATTTCATGGTGGTCAACGTCAGCTCACCGAACACCCCGGGACTGCGGGACCTGCAGGCCGTCGAATCCCTCCGGCCCCTCCTGCAGGCCGTTCTCGACACCGTGACCGTCCCCGTTCTGGTGAAGATCGCGCCGGACCTGTCCGACGACGACGTCGATGCAGTCGCGGATCTCGCCCTCGAACTCGGTCTCGCCGGGATCGTCGCGACCAACACCACCATCCGCCGCGACGGACTGAACACCCCGGACGCCGAGGTCACGGCGATCGGTGCGGGCGGACTGTCCGGGCCCCCGGTCGCCGAACGATCCCTCGAGGTTCTCCGCCGTCTGCACGCACGGGTCGGTGACCGTCTGGTGCTGATCTCCGTGGGTGGCATCGAGACCGTCGACCAGGCATGGGAACGGATCCTGGCCGGGGCGTCCCTCGTGCAGGGGTACACGGGCTTTATCTACGGGGGGCCCTTCTGGGCCCGGCGAATCCACCGGGGGCTGGCGCGGAAGGTCCGTGAGGCCGGATACTCGTCCGTCGCCGACGCGGTCGGTGCGGGTGCCGTGCGCTGACCCGTTCCGCGCAGAGACCGGTGGCCGGCGAATCCCGAGGATTCGCCGGCCACCCGTGTTCTATCCGGATCTACTGCTCGTACGTCCCCTGGATCTTCGCGCGCGCGATGGCGTGGGAGAACAGGTTGAAACCCAGGAACGCCGGTGTCGAGTCGGCCGTGACCCCGTCGAGGGTCTCCACGTCGAGCGCGTGGACCGCGATGATGTATCGGTGCGGACCGTGACCTTCCGGCGGAGCGGCGCCGAGGAAACGGCGCAGTCCGGCGTCGTTCTTCAGGGTGATCGCCCCGGCCGGGAGCCCGGTTCCGTCGTCGTCGCCCGCGCCGTTCACCAGCGTCGTCGTGTCGGCCGGAATGTTCGCGACCGCCCAGTGCCAGAACCCGGACGCCGTCGGCGCGTCGGGGTCGTACACCGTCACCGCGAAGCTCTTGGTCTCGGCGGGGAATCCCGACCACGACAGCTGCGGTGAGTTGTCGTAGCCGCCGGCGCCGAAGATTCCGCTGACCTGGTCCTTGTTCAGCGGCTGCCCGTCGGTGACGTCGGTGGAGGTCAGCTCGAAACTCGGCAGGTCGGGTAGGGCCTCGTACGGGTCGTGTGACATGCGGGTCCTCTCTTGTCGCGTATCGGTTTTCGGATCAGCTGTGGAGCAGAAAATGTTCCAGCACGCGTGTCCCGAACAGTAGTGCGTCGACGGGTACCCGTTCGTCGACGCCGTGGAACAGCGCACTGAAATCGAGGTCGGCCGGCAACTGCAGCGGAGCGAACCCGAAGCACCGGATGCCGAGCTTCGCGAACGCCTTGGCGTCGGTTCCGCCCGACAGCATGTACGGCACGGTCCGGGCGTCGGGATCGTGCGCGAGGATCGCGTCGTTCATCGCGTCGACGAGGTCCCCGTCGAACGTGGTCTCGTAGGAGTCGAGCTTGGTGATCCATTCACGCGAGACGTCCGGCCCGATGAGTTCGTCGATCGTTGCCTCGAACTCGGCCTGCCTGCCGGGCAGGATGCGGCAGTCGACCACGGCTTCGGCGGTCTGCGGGATGACGTTGGCCTTGTAGCCGGCCGACAGCATGGTCGGGTTCGCGGTGTCGTGGAGCGTGGCGCCGATGATGTTGGCGATGGTGCCGAGTTTCGCGAGGGTGCCGTGGAGGTCCGGCGACGTGGGGTCGAAGTCGAGTCCGGTCTCCTCGCCGGCCGCCGCGAGGAATTCGGCCACCGAGTCGGACATGACCAGCGGGAACGTGTGCGCGCCCAGCCGGGCGACCGCCTGAGCCAGGATGGTGACGGCGTTCTCGCCGTGCAGGAACGAACCGTGTCCGGCCCGCCCCTTGGCCGTGAGCCGCATCCATCCGAGACCCTTCTCCGCGGTCTCCACGAGATAGAGCCTGCGGTCGGTGCCGTCCGGGCGAGCAACGGTCAGGGAGAAGCCGCCGACCTCGCCGACCGCTTCCGTGACGCCCTCGAACAGGTCGGGACGATTCTCGACCAGCCACTGGCAGCCGTACTTGCCACCGGCCTCCTCGTCGGCGACGAACGCGAACACGAGGTCGCGGGGAGGAACGACCCCCTCGGCCTTGAATTGGCGGGCGACCGCCAGGATCATCCCGACCATGTCCTTCATGTCGACTGCGCCGCGACCCCACACGTAACCGTCCTCGACAGCTCCGGAGAACGGGTGGACACGCCAGTCGGCCGGCTCGGCGGGGACGACGTCGAGGTGACCGTGCAGCAGCAACGCGCCGCGGTCGGGGTTCGCACCCTTCAGCCGCGCGAACACGTTGCCGCGGCCGGGTGCCCCCGACTCCACGTACTCGGTCTCGTAACCCACTTCCTGCAGTTGGGCCGCCACCCACTGCGCACACTCGCGCTCGCCCTTCGTCGTGGCGAGTTCTCCGGTGTTGGACGTGTCGAAGCGGATCAGTGAACTGACGAGTTCCACGACTTCGGCTTCGGCGCGACCCTGGCCTGGGGTTTCCTGTGTAGTTGGCACTCCACTTTCCTACCACCGGAGCAGCGGAAACGCTCCGGTGAGAGGGGCGATTTGGGCCGTGGCGGTTCATCGGTTAATCTTTTGCAGCACCCAGGAAATGGGGGCAGGCAAGTCCGAGTGGCGGAATGGCAGACGCGCTAGCTTGAGGTGCTAGTGTCCTATTAACGGACGTGGGGGTTCAAGTCCCCCCTCGGACACTCTGAGTTGAGACAGACGAGAAAGCCCCGGTTCATCGAACCGGGGCTTTCTTCGTGAGAGGGCGAAGTTCGATGGGTGAAACAACGACGACGATCGATCCGGCGGATCTCGAGGTCTGCCTGAAGGTTCTCGATCAGGCGGCGGAACTCGACGATGCGGATCCCGATTCCGTCACGGTCCAGCGTGCCGTCGGTCACCTCTTCAAGAAGCTGAAGAAGCGTCGGCGCATCGCCGCCCGGGACGCCGTCTCCGAGGCCGACCGGCAGGTCGTCGCCGCGACCGCGACCGGGTCACCCGATCGGATCGACGACGAGACCGCGGGCATCCCGCTCACGTCGAACGCCGACGGCGCGTCTGCAGGAACCCTCATCCGGCCCCGCCCCTGCTACATCTGCAAGCAGCGCTACACCAGGGTCGACGCCTTCTACCACCAGCTGTGCCCCGAGTGCGCGACGAAGAGCCGGGCCAAACGGGACGCGCGCGCCGACCTCACCGGACGCCGGGCACTGCTGACCGGTGGCCGCGCCAAGATCGGCATGTACATCGCGCTGCGGTTGCTGCGCGACGGCGCCCACACCACGATCACCACACGGTTCCCCAACGACGCCATCCGCCGGTTCAAGGCGATGGAGGACAGCGACCAGTGGATCCACCGCCTGCGGGTCGTCGGTATCGATCTGCGTGATCCGGCGCAGGTCGTGGCGCTCGCCGATTCCGTTGCAGCGCAGGGCCCGCTGGACATCCTGATCAACAACGCCGCACAGACAGTCCGGCGCTCCCCCGGCGCCTACAGCGCACTCGCGGACGCCGAGTCCGGCGCCCTGCCCTCCGGCGACCTGCCCGACGTCCTGACGTTCGGGAAGACCAGCGATGCCCACCCGGCAGCACTCGCGGGCTCACTGTCCGACGTGTCCGCGATGGCGGGCGCCGCGCTGTCCCCCGACGCCGTGAGCTCGCTCGCGCTGGTCGCGAAGTCGGCGTCGCCCGAACGCATCGACCAGGGTCTCGCGATCGACGCCGGAGGCCTGTTGCCCGATCTGGCGCACACCAACAGCTGGGTCCAGACGGTCGAGGAGGTCGACCCGATCGAGCTGCTCGAGGTGCAGTTGTGCAACTCGGTCGCGCCGTTCATTCTCGTGTCCCGCCTGCGTCCCACGATGGCGGCGGCCGGCGCCCGCCGCAAGTACGTGGTGAACGTCTCCGCGATGGAGGGACAGTTCAGCCGCGCCTACAAGGGTCCGGGGCATCCGCACACCAACATGGCGAAGGCCGCGCTGAACATGCTCACCCGCACGAGCGCCAAGGAGATGCTCGACGACGGCATCCTCATGACCGCCGTGGACACCGGGTGGATCACCGACGAGCGGCCGCACTACACCAAGATGCGCCTGGCCGACGAGGGGTTCCACGCCCCGCTCGACCTCGTCGACGGCGCCGCCCGCGTCTACGATCCCATCGTCCAGGGTGAGCAGGGCGTCGATCTGCACGGCTGTTTCCTGAAGGACTACGAGCCCTCACCGTGGTGATCGAGCACCGTCCGGATCCGCCGACGAGAGCATCGACACAGTGGGAGCATTCTCCGGCACGGGGATAATGGGGTCGTACCGATCCTTGAACAGGGAGGCCCTTCATGGCGATAGCCGTTGTCCACCGAGACAGCCCGGAAGGCCGGGCGGCCATCGTCCACGCGGCCCGCGAGGCGGTGCAACGACGGGAACAGCTACTCGTCCTCCACGTCCTCGACGACGACCCCGAGCAGGACGCCGAGTCCGACCGGTCCGCTCTGCGCGCCGAGATCCAGGCCACGCTCGAGGCTGGCGGGGTCGGCGAGTCGTCCTGGGAACTGCGCACCAACGAACACGACGGAGATCAGGTGAGCGCGCTGCGCACCCTGGTCGACAGCAGCGGTGCGGATCTTCTCGTCGTCGGTACCCGGCGCATGTCGCCGGTCGGCAAATTCCTGCTGGAACGATGGCTGCAGCGGCTCCTCCTCGAGGTCGACATTCCGATCCTGGTGGTCAAGGAAGACCTGCGCGGCACCGCCTGAACCGATACCGCGCGGACCCGGCCGGGCGACGCCTACGATGGCGTAGGGAACACTTCGGACGTCAGGGGTGCATCGATGGGGAGCGTGGTCTTCTATGAGATCGGCGCCGACGTCACAGTCGTCGCGCACCTGATCTTCATCCTGTACGTCGTCTGCGGCGGGTTCCTCGCCTGGCACTGGCCGCGCACGATTGCACTCCACCTCGCTGCCGTGGCCTGGGGTTTCACCGGTCTCCTCGTCGGTATCGACTGCCCACTCACGCACCTGGAGAGCTGGGCCCGGGTTCGTGCCGGGCAGGAACCACTCCCCTCGTCCGGTTTCATCGCCCATTACCTCACCGGGGTCGTCTATCCGGAATCGGCCGCCGGCGCGGTCGAGACGCTCGTCGCGCTGGGCGTCGTCACCTCCTGGGTCGGGTACCTCGTCCTCCGCATGCGCACCCGGACGCCCCTCGCACCTACCCGCCCCGGCGGTGCCGGAGTCTGAGCCCACCCACTCCCTACCGGCGAGTAGGGTCGTGCCATGACAGACAGCGCACGTGAATTGGATCTCGTCGTCTACGGGGCCACCGGTTTCGTCGGCAAACTTCTCGCCGACTATCTCGCGCAGCACGCCCCGGACGGCGTGCGGATCGCGCTCGCCGGGCGAACGGCGGCCAAACTCGAGGCGGTACGGTCGTCGCTCGGCCCGCGGGCGGCCGACTGGCCCGTCATCGTCGCGAATTCCGACGACGCCGCATCGCTGGCCGCCCTGGCCGGACGCACCCGCGTGGTCGCGACGACGGTCGGCCCCTACGCCAAGTACGGCCACGCTCTCGCCTCCGCCTGCGCCGAGGCGGGCACGGACTACGTCGACCTCACCGGGGAGGTACTGTTCGCCCGCGAGAGCATCGACGCCAACCACGACCGGGCCCGCGAGACCGGCGCCCGGATCGTCCATTCCTGCGGTTTCGATTCCGTTCCCTCCGACATCGGCGTGCACGTGCTGCACGGGAAGGTCCAGGCCGACGGCGCCGGCGAGCTCACGGACACCACGCTGGTGGTCACGTCCGTACGCGGCGGTGTCAGCGGCGGCACGATCGATTCCTTGCGCACCCAGGTGGACGTGTCGAAGAAGGATCCGGCGCTGCGGCGCCTCGCAGCGTCGCCATACTCGCTGAGCCCCGACCTCGCGAAGGAACCGGACCTCGGTAGGCAGTCGGACATGAACGTGGTCAACGGCACGGACATCGCTCCCGATCTGAAGGGCTGGAAGGCGCCCTTCTTCATGGGGCCCTACAACACCCGGATCGTGCGGCGCAGCAATGCGCTCCGGGACTGGGCGTACGGCCGGCAGTTCAAATACCGGGAGGTCATGAACGTCGGAAGCTCGCCGCTCACACCGGTCGTCGCGGGTGCGGTCGCGGCCGGACTCGGCGCGATGGTCGTCGGGATGGCGATCCCACCCACGCGCTACCTCCTCGACCGCGTCCTGCCCTCGCCGGGCGACGGGCCCAGCGAGGACGCGCAGCGGAAGGGCCACTTCACCATCGACCTGTACACGACCACCTCCACGGGGGCGCACTACACGTCACGGGTGAAGGCGAAGGGCGACCCCGGTTACAGCGCCACCGCGGTGATGCTCGGTGAATCCGCGCTGAGTCTCGTCCTCGGCGGCGACGCGCTTCCGGACGCGGCCGGCGTCCTCACTCCCGCGACGGCACTCGGCGACGTGCTGGTGGCACGACTGCGGGACGCGGGGTTCGAGATTTCCGCACGTAAATTGTGAGGGGATCGGGCGCGTGTGAAGATGACACGCGCCCACCACTCCCGCTAATGTCGACCCTTGTGCGCGGACAACCTCGCGCGAGACGAGAGATCCGGGAGTCCGAGTGAACGGCACGAGCGCGCAGGCAGGCCCCGCGGCCTCGCTCGCCCTCGAGCCTTTCTGGCCCTCCCGCCGAGGCCACGCCTTCGACCAGGGATGTTGCTGACCAGCCTGCTCGCTGGTGTTGCTGCCCTGACGGTTCGTTCTCTCGGTCGGAGTCTCGATGTTCAAGCTCTTGATTTTCACGCTGGTCGGCGTGGGTGCCCAGCTGGTCGACGGCGCTCTCGGCATGGCCTTCGGCGTGACTGCGACCACCCTGCTCGTGTTCAGCGGCGTCGGACCCGCGCACGCCAGCGCGGCGGTGCACTTCGCGGAAGTCGGGACCACCCTCGCCTCCGGTGCGTCGCACTGGCGGTTCAAGAACATCGACTGGCCCCTCGTGCTTCGACTGGGCGTCCCCGGCGCCATCGGCGCGTTCCTCGGCGCCACGGTGCTGTCCCAGCTGTCGACGGCCGCCGCCGTACCCGTGACGTCCACGATCCTGCTGGCGATCGGCGTCTACGTCCTCCTCCGCTTCTCGATCCGACCGCCGGCCGTCAACGACGCCCGAACCTCGCCGCACACGGCGAAGTTCCTCTCGCCGCTCGGGCTGTTCGGCGGTTTCATCGACGCGAGCGGCGGCGGCGGTTGGGGGCCGATCACCACCAGCACGCTGTTGTCGCGAGGAAAGACTGCGCCGCGTACCGTCATCGGTTCGGTCAGCGCATCGGAGTTTTTGGTGTCGGCCGCGGCAAGCATCGGATTCATCTTCGGTCTGGGCAGCGACTTCTTCGACAACATCCCCATCATCGCCGGCCTGGCCCTCGGCGGCATGCTGGCCGCACCCATCGCCGCGTGGCTCGTCAGCCGGGTGCCGGCGACCCTGCTGGGAACCGGTGTCGGCGGAATCATCATCATCACCAACGCGCAGAAGCTGTTCAAGACGTTCGACGTGGCCGGCGTCGCCGCCGCCTTCGGATACAGTGCGCTCGTCGCGGTCTGGGCCGGGTTGCTCGTCGTCGCGTGGCGCCGTTCGCGTCTCAGCGCTGCCGAAGCGGCCGGGGACTTGCACCGGATCGACGCCGACCACGACACTCCGGTCGAGTCGAACGCCCCCGCGTTCGAGCCGTCCACCGGCGAGAAGGCCTGACCACACCGTTCACTCGCTCTCCGGCATTCGCCGCCGGACATCGCCACACTGCATCCCTACCAGCGGGTAACATTGCTCCTGGTTCATGGCACCTGTCCGGTGCTCCGAAAACGGAACAGTGAGGCTTTTCATGACTGAGCGTGTTGAGGTCGGCGGTCTGCAGGTCGCGAAGGTGCTCTACGACTTCGTGAACGAGGAGGCGTTGCCGGGGACCGGGATCGACGTCGACGGGTTCTGGTCGGGTGCGGTGAAGGTGTTCGACGACCTGGCGCCGAGGAACCGGGCGCTGCTCGCCACCCGCGACGACCTGCAGGCGCGGATCGACACCTGGCACCGCGACCGGGCCGGGCAGCCGATCGACCCGGCCGAGTACCGGGCGTTTCTGACCGAGATCGGGTACCTGGTGCCCGAACCGGCCCCGTTCACGGTGTCCACGGCGAACGTGGACACCGAGATCACTTTCACCGCCGGCCCGCAGCTGGTGGTCCCGGTCCTCAACGCCCGCTTCGCCCTCAACGCCTCCAACGCCCGCTGGGGGTCGCTGTACGACGCCCTGTACGGCACCAACGCCATCCCCGAGGACGGTGGCGCGGAGCCGGGCAGCTCGTACAACAAGGTCCGCGGCGACCGGGTCATCGCCTGGGCCCGGCGGTTCCTCGACACCGCCGCCCCGCTGAGCGCCGGGTCGCACGCCGACGCCGTCCGCTACACCGTCGACGGCACCACCCTGGCGGTGGAGCTGGCCGACGGCACGGTCACCGGGCTGGCGGAGCCGGGCAAGTTCGTCGGCTACCTCGGCGACCCCACCGCCCCCACCAGTGTGTTGTTGCGCAATCACGGGTTGCACGCGGAAATCGTGATCGACCCCACCTCCCCGATCGGATCCACGGATGCGGCCGGGGTCAAGGATGTGGTGCTCGAGTCCGCGGTCACCACCATCATGGACTTCGAGGACTCCGTCGCCGCCGTCGACGCCGACGACAAGGTGGTCGGCTACCGCAACTGGCTCGGCCTCAACCGCGGGGATCTGACCGAGGAGCTGACCAAGGGCGGGCAGGCGTTCACCCGCCGCCTCAACCCGGACCGCACCTACACCGCCCCGGACGGGTCCGAGCTGACCCTGCACGGGCGGTCGCTGCTGTTCGTCCGCAACGTCGGGCATCTGATGAGCACCCCGGCGATCCTGCACGCGGACGGCACCGAGGTCCCCGAGGGCATCCTCGACGCCCTGCTCACCTCCCTGTGCGCGATCCACGGACTCGGCAAGTCCGAGGCGACGGGGCCGTGGGACAACTCCCGCACCGGGTCGATCTACATCGTCAAACCCAAACAGCACGGCCCCGACGAGGTCGCGTTCACCACCGAACTGTTCGGCCGCGTCGAGCAGGTCCTCGGGCTGCCCGCCAACACCCTCAAGGTCGGCATCATGGACGAGGAACGGCGCACCACCGTCAACCTCGCCGCCTGCATCAAGGAGGCCGCCGAGCGGGTGGTGTTCATCAACACCGGGTTCCTCGACCGCACCGGCGACGAGATCCACACCTCGATGGAGGCCGGGCCGATGATCCGCAAGGCCGAGATGAAACAGCAGACCTGGATCACCGCCTACGAGGACTGGAACGTCGACGTCGGCCTGGCCTGCGGCCTGCAGGGCAAGGCGCAGATCGGCAAGGGCATGTGGGCGATGACCGAACTGATGGCCGAGATGCTCGAGCAGAAGATCGGCCACCCCAAGGCCGGCGCGAACACCGCCTGGGTGCCGTCCCCGACCGGGGCCACCCTGCACGCCACCCACTACCACCAGGTCGACGTGTTCGCCGTCCAAGACCGGCTCGAGGGCACCCGGCGGGCCACCCTCGACCAGATCCTGACCATCCCGCTGGCCCCGGACACCGACTGGACCGAGACCGAGAAGCAGGAGGAACTCGACAACAACTGCCAGTCCATCCTCGGCTATGTGGTCCGCTGGATCGACGCCGGCGTCGGCTGCTCCAAGGTCCCCGACATCCACGACGTCGCCCTGATGGAGGACCGCGCCACCCTCCGCATCTCCTCCCAGCTGCTCGCCAACTGGATCCGGCACGGTGTGGTCACCGCCGAGCAGGTCGTGGCCTCACTGCAACGGATGGCCCCGATCGTGGACCGGCAGAACCAGGACGACCCGACCTACCGGCCGCTGGCCCCGGACTTCGACACCAACATCGCCTTCCAGGCCGCCAAGGAACTCATCCTCGACGGCACCAACCAACCGTCGGGCTACACCGAACCGATCCTGCACCGCCGCCGCCGCGAATACAAAGCCGCCAACGCCTGACCTCCGCGCTCGACGATCGGCCCCGTCACCTGCCTGGTGGCGGGGCCGATTTTCTCGGGGCGATCTCGCGCATCACTACACTGCGAGGGTCAACGTCGAACCCGTCGGACAGGAGCAGGAAAGCACGTGGGGCAACATCGCGGCGAATCGCGCGCCAGGGGTATCAGCAAGGGACCTTTGATTGCGCTCGGTCTCGTCGTCGTGATCGTGCTGGGGGTGTTCGGCTGGATTCAACTGCGCGACCGGATCAACGATCAGGGTGTGGCTGCGGCGGGTGCGTGCGTCGAGGGCGAGGCCGAACTCGCGGTGGCTGCGGATCCCGACATCGCGCCCCAAATCCAGTCTCTCGCCGAGCGCTACACGGCGACGGCGCCGGTGATCCGCGATCAGTGCGTGTCGGTGATCGTCACTCCCGTCGCGTCCGACACCGTGCGCGACGCCTTGTCGAAAGGACCCGACGGTGCCTGGGACTCGGCGGCGCTCGGGCCACGCCCCGCACTGTGGATTCCCTCCAGCTCGCATTCCGTCAAGCAGCTGGCAGCGGCCGGAGTCGTCAGCGGCGAAGCGCGTCCCCTCGCCACCAGCCCGGTGGTGCTTGCGGTCCGGACGGCGTTCGCCGGCGCACCGGCGACCGCGGCGATCGACTGGAAAGACCTGCCGTCGCTGCAGACGGGACGTGATTCCCTCGCGTCTCTCGGGTTGTCCGGCTGGGGCAGCCTGGGCATGGCGCTTCCCGTCGGGCCCGGTGCCGAGAGCACGGAGATGGCGGTCGAAGCGGTCACTGCATCGGTCACGGGGAGCACCACTGGTCCGGTGACGGACGAGCAGGCACGTTCGGTCCCGGTGACGTCGGCACTCACCGGTCTGGCGCTCGGCTACGAGACGACCTCGGGGACGAAACCCGCCACGACGCGTGATGCGCTCACCGCACTTGCGGAGCAGGGTGACCCCGCCACCTCCGCCGTCCACACCGTCGCGGCCACCGAGCAGCAGGTCTACCAGACGTTGCGCGACGCACCCGGAGCCGACATCACCGCATTCATCCCGAAGGGCCCGACTCCTGTGGCAGATCACCCGGCGGCCGTCCTGGCCGGTCCCGCCGTCGACGAGACGCAGAGCCGCGCCGCCGCGCAGTTCGCGGAGTTCGTCCGACAGCCCGAACAGGCTCAGGTCCTGGCCGACGCCGGTTTCCGGGTCGAGGGATCGGCCCGCCCCGGCGACACCACGCTGGCCTTTCCCGGTCTCGGTCCCATCCTGGTCCCTGCCGACGCCACCGCGGCGACCGAGCTGATGCGCGTGATCCGGAACCCGGTCACCGCACGCACCTCGACCGTCCTGCTCGACCTGTCCAGCTCGATGGGACAGGTCGAGGGGTCGTCGACCCGCCTGGAGAACACGACGTCAGCGCTCGCGGCGCACGTCGACCGGTCTCCGGACACCTCGAACCTCGGACTGTGGGAGTACAGCACGGCGCTCGACGGCTCGCGGCCCTACACGACGGTGGTCGCCACCGGTCCCCTCTCCGCAGGCGGTTTCACCGAGGGCACACGCAGGCAGGCCCTCGACGCGCGGCTGGCCAAGGCGACACCGGCCACCGGGTCCTCGACGTACACGTCTCTCGAAGCCGCCTACAAGAGTGCCGTCGACGGGTACACGGCAGGACGCACCAATTCGGTTCTGCTCGTCACCGACGGCGCCAACGACGATTCGGTGTCGCGCGCGGACCTGCTGTCCGCCATCGCCGCGGCCTCGAGTTCGTCCAAGCCGGTGCGCATCGACGTCGTGACGATAGGCCAGAATCCCGACCTCAACACGTTGCAGGCGCTGGCCGATCGCACCGGTGGGTCGCTGGAGAAAGTCGCGTCGTCGGACGGAGCGGCGTTGCCGACCGCGATCAGCAAGCTGCTGTCGTGACGCGGCTTCTCGTCTTCGCGGTCTTCCTCGCACTCGTCACGTGGTGGCTTCATCGGCGACTCGTCCGGGCCACCGGGTTGGGACGTCCGTGGTCGCGGGTCGTGGACCTGACGCTCGTCGTGCTGTGGATTCTCGCCGTCGTCGGCGTCGGCAGCGGCGAAGCCTTCGATCCGGGGTGGGCGCGTCCGCCGGGGTGGGTGGGCTGGGTGTGGCTCGGCGCGATGTTCTATCTGGTGCTCGGGCTGCTCGTTGTCGCCCTGGTGTCCTTGCTGAGCAGGCTGTTCGCCCGCCTGCGCGGTACCGGGAACACCGAACAGGTCGATCTGTCGCGTCGACGCGGCCTGCGCATCGCGACCGCTGCCGTCGTGGTGGGTGCCGTCGGCGCCGCCGTTTACGGGGTGTCGGAGGCTGCGCGACCACGGATCGTGCGCGTCCGGGTGCCACTGCGGCGCCTGCCCGCCGAATTCGACGGTGTGCGTGTGGCGCTCGTGTCCGACCTCCACGTCGGCCCGGCGCGGGGAGTGGATTTCACCCGCCGTGTCGTCGATCTGGTGAACTCCGAGAAGCCGGATCTGGTTGCGATTGCGGGCGATCTGGTCGACGGGACCGTCGCGAAGGTGTCGCCCGACCTGCAACCGCTCGGCGACCTCGACGCCCCGCTGGGGGTGTTCGGGGTCAGCGGCAATCACGAGTTCTACGCCGACGACGGTGGCCGGTGGCTGGATGTGTGGGATCGTCTGGGCATCCGGACGCTGCGCAACGAACACGCGACGCTCACCCGCGGCGGCGCCACCGTCGACATCGCGGGCATCCACGACTATTCGTCGCCGGCCCCGTACGAGCCGGACCTTCCCGCCGCGCTCGCCGGACGCGATCCGTCGAGGTTCGTCGTGCTACTTGCGCACGAGCCACGGCAGGCACTGGAGGCGTCGGATCTCGGTGTGGACCTGCAGTTGTCGGGGCACACGCACGGCGGGCAGATGTGGCCGCTGCGCTATCTGGTGCCGCTGCAGCAGCCGTCGGTGGCGGGTCTCGACCGGATCGGGAACACCGTCCTCTACACGACCCGTGGGGTGGGCGCGTGGGGTCCACCCGTGCGGGTGGGCGCCCCGCCGGAGATCACGATCCTCGAGTTGGTGCCAGAGGACTGACCTCGGCGGCGCCCGCCCCGCTGGAGCGGGACGGGCCGCCCTGCATCAGGCGCCTTCGAACGCGGAGATCGGCGGGCAGGAGCACACGAGGTTGCGGTCGCCGTGTGCGCCGTCGATGCGCCGCACCGCAGGCCACACCTTCGGCCGGGCCTTGCCGCGAGGGAACACGGCCGTCTCCCGGGTGTAGGGGTGGTTCCACTCCGCGGCCAGGCAGCCGGCCGTGTGCGGAGCCCCGCGCAGCGGGTTGTCGTCCACCGGCCATTCCCCCGCGCCCACGCGATCGATCTCGGCGCGGATCGCGATCATCGCCTCGCAGAAGGCATCGATCTCTTCCAGGTTCTCGCTCTCGGTGGGCTCCACCATCAGCGTGCCCGCCACCGGGAAGCTCATGGTCGGTGCGTGGAAACCGTAGTCGGCGAGGCGCTTTGCGACGTCGTCCACGGTCACACCGGTGTCCTTGGTGATCTGCCGGAGGTCGAGGATGCACTCGTGCGCCACCATTCCGCCCTCGCCGGTGTAGAGGACGGGGAAGTACTCGTCCAGGCGGCGCGCGATGTAGTTGGCCGAGGCGATGGCGGTCAGGCTTGCGCGGCGCAGTCCGACGGCGCCCATCATCCGGATGTACGCCCAGGTGATGGGAAGGATCGACGCGCTGCCGTAGGGGGCCGCGGAGATCGGCCCGGCGGTGCCGAGTTCGGGTGCGAGCGGATGTCCGGGCAGGAACGGCGTGAGGTGGGACCGCACGCCGATGGGACCGACACCGGGGCCGCCGCCGCCGTGCGGGATGCAGAACGTCTTGTGCAGATTGAGGTGGCTGACGTCGCCGCCGAACCGGCCCGGTCGGGCCAGGCCGACGAGGGCGTTGAGGTTGGCTCCGTCGACGTACACCTGGCCGCCGGCGTCGTGGACGGCGGCGCAGATGTCGGCGATCTCGTGCTCGTACACACCGTGCGTGGACGGGTAGGTGATCATGATCGCCGCGAGGCGCTCGGCGTGGTCGGCGATCTTCGCCCGCAGATCGTCCAGGTCGACGTCACCGTTCGGGCGGCAGGCGACGACCTCGACGCGCATCCCGGCCATGACCGCGGACGCGGCATTGGTGCCGTGGGCGCTCGACGGGATGAGGCAGGTGTCGCGGTGGTCGTCACCCCGGCTGAGGTGGTAGTTGCGGATCGCGAGCAGTCCCGCGTACTCGCCCTGGCTTCCGGCGTTCGGCTGCAGACTCACCGCGTCGTACCCGGTGACGGCCACGAGCCAGTTCTCGAGGTCCTTGATGATGCGGAGGATGCCCGGGGTGTCCCCGGTCGGCGCGAAGGGGTGCAGTCCGGCGAACGCGGGCCAGGTGATCGCTTCCATCTCGGCGGTGGCGTTGAGCTTCATCGTGCACGAGCCGAGCGGGATCATGCTGCGGTCGAGCGCAATGTCCTTGTCGGACAACGCCCGCAGGTAGCGCAGCATGGCCGTCTCGGTCCGGTAGCGCGTGAATGCCTCGTGCTGGAGGTAGTCGGATCCGCGGAGCTGCGCGTCCGGGACCGCCGTGCCCGTGGCCGCGGCCACGGCGCCGTCGCCGCCGAACGCCGCCAGCACGTGGGCCACGTCCTCCGCGGTGGTGGCCTCGTCGCACGCAACGGCGACGTGATCGGCGTCGACGAGCCGCAGGTTGATGCCGGCGGCCTTCGCCTGCGCCACGACATCCGACGCGCGGCCGTCGACCCGCACGAGAATCGTGTCGAAGAAGTGCTCGTGGACGACCCGGGCCCCGGTCTTGCGGAGTGCGGCAGCCAGGGAGTGTGCCGTGTTCGCGACGCGCAGCGCGATCGCCTTCAGCCCCTCGGCGCCGTGGTAGCTGGCGTACATGGCCGCGAGAATCGCCAGCAGCACCTGAGCGGTGCAGATGTTCGACGTGGCCTTCTCGCGGCGGATGTGCTGCTCGCGCGTCTGCAGCGCCAGCCGGTAGGCCTTGTCTCCGTCCGCGTCGACGGAGACGCCCACCAGACGGCCGGGGAGCTGCCGCGCGTGCTTGGTGTGTACGGCGAGGTAGCCGGCGTGCGGGCCGCCGAAGCCCATCGGGACACCGAAACGCTGGGTGGTGCCGAAGCAGGCGTCCGCACCGATCTCGCCGGGCGGGGTGAGGAGGGTGAGCGACAGCAGGTCGGCACCGACGGCGACCAGCGCGCCGCGCTCGTGGGCGGCGGCGATCACGTCGGTGTAGTCGACGATGCGGCCGGACGCACCGGGCATCTGTCCGAGAACGCCGAAGAAGTCGCCATCTGGCAGTCCGGCAGCCAGGTCGGTTACGACGATCTCGATGCCGAGCGGCTCCGCCCGGGTCTCGACGACGGCGAGGGTCTGCGGGAACAGGTCCGCGTCGACCACGAAGCGCGGTGACTTGCTCTTGCTCGCGCGGCGCAGCAACGTCATCGCCTCGGCTGCGGCGGTGGCCTCGTCGAGCATCGACGAGTTGGCGACCTCCATGCCGGTCAGGTCGGCGACCATCGTCTGGAAGTTGAGGAGGGCTTCGAGTCGGCCCTGGCTGATCTCGGGCTGGTACGGCGTGTAGGCGGTGTACCAGGCCGGGTTCTCGATGATGTTCCTGATCAGGACCGGCGGGGTGAGGGTGTCGTAGTAGCCGAGACCGATCATCGACGTCGCCACGGTGTTCTGGGCGGCGAGCGCAGACAGTTCGGCGAGCGCTTCGTGCTCGGAGACCGGCGCGGGCAAGGCGTCGAGACCGTCGGCGATGCCATCGGTGACGCCGTCCAGGATGACGGCAGGGACGGCCTTCGCTGCGAGATCGTCGAGCGATTCGGCTCCGACCAGTTCGAGAATGTGCGCGAGTTCCGCAGCGTTCGGGCCGACATGACGATCGGCGAATGTACGGCTTCCAGCGTCGATCACGACAACTCCCAAGCAGTTCGGAGGATCAGGACACGCCCCGCGTCGGCGGAACGTCCCTCCCCCTCTGTCGCCTGCTCTCGTCGAGCGCCTGAGAGATTCGGTACCGTCGTTCGCATGCGACGACGGCCCTTTCCCCGTGGGCGGGTGGGTGCTCCCACCGCTTTCCAGAGACGTCGGAGCCCGCACGGTCCTGTCTGCCTGAGAGATTGACGGGGAGGTGTTGCTCCTTCGGCGCCCGAACTCCCGCACACACTGTTTCTGTGCATGCAGTGCCCGGAACTCTCCCGCACGGCGTCGACGCACCGCCAGTCTATGTCACCGCTGCGGATGGCGGCGCAGGCAGCGTCCCGCTCGGATGGATGGAACCTACCCCGTCTTGCGGCTCACGCGGTTCTTGCGCCGCGACGCCAGTTCGTCCTCCGGGCTCTGCTCACTGTCGCCGCCGTCGGCCCGCTCGGCCGGGAAATCGGCGATGGTGCCGGTCAGTTCGCGCATCGCACCGCTGACCGCGATGCCGAACACGCCCTGCCCGCCCTGCAGCAGATCGACGACCTCTTCGGCGGACGTGCACTCGTAGACAGTGGTCCCGTCCGAGAAGAGTGTGATCTTCGCCAAGTCCCGCACTCCGCGCTTCCGGAGGTGGTCGACGGCCACGCGAATGTTCTGCAAGGATATTCCGGTGTCGAGCAGACGCTTGACGATCTTGAGGACGAGGATGTCTTTGAACGAGTACAGCCGCTGGCTTCCCGAACCCGCGGCGCCACGAATGGACGGCACCACGAGGGATGTGCGCGCCCAGTAATCGAGCTGGCGGTACGTGATTCCCGCGATCTGGCAGGCGATGGGGACGCGGTATCCGACGAGGTCGTCGGGCACGGAATCGTCCGGGAAGAGGCCCGGCTGGATCTCTTCGGAGCTGAACTCGGGCTCGGCAACGACGTCGCCGGGCGCAAGATTCAGCGCATTCTCCTGCGGCCGATCTCCCACTGACTACTCCCTCTCGCATGTTGCACTGAACCCGACGATCAGTGCGCCTGTGACGCGCGTCGCCAGTGTCCGCGACGAACCGCGGCACATCGGGCGGCGTGAACGCCACCAGTGACATCGAGCAAGTCCGTACCCTGAACCTACTCAGCGTACGCCCGATGCAATCTGCAGGGCAGAAAATCACTGCACTGAACGCTATGACTCCGAGGAGACCGGGTCAACGCAACGCGCCGGAAGAACCTCAACCGATACTGCGCGCCGAGGCTCATCCGCAGGGTGCAAGCTAGCCGTCAGTGGCCTTGAAATCGTCCGGCGACACGGACTCGAGGAATTCCTTGAACTTCTCGACCTCGTCTTCGCGCTCGTCCGGCATGACCAGACCGGCCTCGGTGAGCACCGCTTCTTCCGCGAAGATCGGCACCCCGATCCGGAGTGCGATGGCGATGGAATCGGACGGCCGGGCAGAGACCCGGGTGTTCTGGTCGAACACGAGGTCGGCATAGAACGTGCCCTCGCGGAGGTCCACGATGCGAACCTCTTTCAGAGTGCGTCCGAAAGCTTCGATCAGGTTCTTGATCAGGTCGTGGGTCAGCGGGCGCGCCGGCTCGACCCCCTGCTGTTCGAGCGCGATCGCGGTGGCCTCGGTCTGACCGATCCAGATGGGGAGGTACCGCTCGCCGTCGGTTTCACGCAACAGCAGAACAGGCTGACTTTGGGGCTGCTCGACACGAACTCCGATCACGTGCATTTCGCTCATCGCGTCTGCCTCCACCCTGCAATGGTCCGTCCGCGGCACACAATGCCGTACCAGGATTCTATTCGATTCGTGTCTGCTCTTCGACCGTACAGCCGTTCGAGCGCAGCGTCGTTGGGAAGTGTTCTCGGTGGGCGAACTCACTTACCGATCGAGCGCACCCCGGACTGCCGACTTCACCAGGCACGTGTGCAACGTGAGGGACAACGCGGCGAGTTCGCGCACCATCTCCTCGGCGCGATCCCGCGCACCGGCGTCGCGGCCCTTGGCCACCGGCCCGGCGATCTGCGCGACCAACCCGGCCTCACGGTCGGCCGCCAGTTTGAACGCACGCAGATGCCGCACCTCGAGCCCGAACTCGGACATGGCCCTCGCGGTGCGCGCCAGTGTCACTGCGTCCTCGTCGAAGAACCCCGCCGGTCCGGGAACGACCAGTCCCCCACGGGTCAGTTCGCCGAGGAACTTCTCGTCGATCCCGGCCCGCGCGATCAGGTCGTCGCGGCTGATCCGCACCTCGCGGTCGGTGAGGAACTCCTCCGGCGACACCTCGCCGGGCGCCACGGTGAGCGTCCGCGGCCGGCGCGGCGACGAATCGCCGGCGCCGACCGTGGCCACACCCCTGTCGATGGCCTCGAGTTGCTCCTTGATGACCTTCAGCGGCAGATACTGATCGCGCTGCGCGGTAAGGACGTAACGCAGTCGTTCACAGTCGGCGATCGAGAAACGCCGATACCCCGAGGGAGTGCGCTGCGGGCTGATGAGACCCTCGGCTTCGAGGAATCGGATCTTCGAGATCGTCACATCAGGAAAATCGGGGCGCAGTCGATCCAGCACCGAGCCGATCGACATCCCCGACTGCGCCTGCTGCTGCCGCACCGCGGTCATTGGCTACCCGCACCAGCTGACGTCTCACCGATCTGCGAACCACCGGCCGTGGTCCGGGGGCCGGTCAGGAAGACCAGCCTGAACTTCCCGATCTGGACCTCGTCACCATTGGCCAGCACAGCCGAATCGACCGGCTCCCGGTTGACGTAGGTGCCGTTGAGGCTGCCGACGTCGACAACCTGGAACTCGTCGTCCTCCTGGCGGAACTCCGCATGACGACGGCTGACCGTCACGTCGTCGAGGAAGATGTCGCTGTCGGGGTGCCGTCCCGCCGACGTCGTCGGCTGGTCGAGCAGAAAGCGCGACCCCGCGTTCGGGCCGCGCTTGACGACGAGCAGAGCAGAGCCCGCGGGCAGTCCCTCCACACCCGACACCGGGGCCTCCGGAGCCTGCGTTGCCGAGGAGCTGTCGAGCTCATTGAGAAAGTCCGCGCGGAAGACCGACGTGGTTTCCGCCGGCGACTCCCCATAGACCGCGTCGTTGCCGTTCTCGCTCACCGTTTCTCCTCCTAGTTCGATCATCCAGCAATATTCGCTGGACTACGCAATGCCACTCGGTACTACATAATTCGGTTCCCGTGCACATTAACTTCTGTGCAAACTCCCACGATCACATTCAAACTACGGACCTGCGCCCCGACACGGCACATGCGTTCACTTCGACCGTACCCTGCGCGCGCCGGTGCGTGTAGTGAGACAGGCCGCCAGCACATTACGAACCGGTATTCCGACAGCGGATTTCTCCGGCAACCCGGTTTTCCGGGCTGTCGGCGCGGTCCGCCGCGGTTTGATTACCGTTTCGCGGGTTCCCGGGAATCAGCCCGCCGCAATCTCGCCGTAGCCGGCGGCGTCCAGCATGTCGCCGAGGGCCGCGTCGAGGGTCGCCTCGTCGTCGACGGCGAGTTCCACCAGCCACCCCTGCCCGTAGGGGGCGGAGTTCACCAGTTCCGGGTTGCCGTCCAGATCAGCGTTGGCGGCAACAACTTTCGCCGTCAGCGGGGCGTAGATGTCGGAGACGCTCTTGGTCGATTCCACCTCGCCGAACGACTCGCCCGCCGTCACGTCCTCGTCGACTGCCGGAAGCTGGACGAAGACGACGTCGCCGAGTTGGGACTGCGCGAAATCGGTGATGCCGACGCGTACCGTCGTGGGCCCCGTCCGCTCGACCCACTCGTGTTCGGCGGTGTACCGACGATCGGCGGGGATTTCGAGCTCACTCACAGTGGCTTCCTTTCGATGGCATTCCGCGGGCGGATGCGAAGATCAATTTCCGGGCTGAGCGTATTGGCGAGGTTTCGCCTCTCGCAAGGCGGAGATCGTGACCTGCTGTGATTGTTCGATCGTCAGCTGGCCGCCGCTGCGCGCGACGGTGTCTACGACCCCTCCGGGAATGTTCAGGGCCGCCGCCAGAGTGGGCGGATCACCGATCGCGACCACGCCGTACGGTGCGCCGATCTTCCGGCCGTCCACCGACACACCGCCGGGCGAACCCGACACCCAGGAGTCGACACCGATCCGGATGGGTGCGCCGTCGGCGCCCTGGATCTGGACGGCCTCGGCGCCGGCGGCGCGCAATTCCTGCACGAGATCGAGCAGCACCTCGGAGCCGACCCCCTTGTTGGGATCGGTGATGCGCAGCGTCACGCCGGGGCCGGTGGCCGGTGCGCTTCCGACCTGGATCGACAGGGCCGTCAGGCGTGCCTGCGCCTCGTCGAGCGCAGCTCCGGAACTCCCGCTCTGTTGCAACGTGGCCAAGGTCTGTTCCAGCCCCGCGATCTCCTGGCGCAGGGCCGCCTCGCGTTGATTCAGGGTGTCCAGGACGACCAGCAGATCCGCGGGGCTCGCCGAGTCGAGGGTGTCGCCGGATCCGGTGTTCTTCACCTGCGTCACGATCGCAATTCCCAGTCCGCCGAGCAGGAGCGCGGCCAGGAGCGCGAAGACGACGTGCGAGCGCCGCGACGTCGCCGGTTCGTCCCCGTGCAGTTCGTGCTTGCCTTCGTGCCCGCTCATGTCCCGCTCACGCCCCGAACAGGCGCCGCCGGAGCGCCGCCGCGTTGCCGAAGATCCGGATGCCCAGCACCACGACGATCGCGGTCGACAACTGGGTTCCGACACCGAGTTGGTCACCGAGCCACACGATCAGAGCGGCCACCAGCACATTGAACACGAACGAGACGACGAACACCTTCGAGTCGAAGATCTCGTCGAGGTACGCGCGCAATCCGCCGAACACCGCATCGAGGGCGGCGACGACGGCGATGGGCAGGTAGGGCTGCACCGCGTCGGGCACTTGCGGGCTGAAGACCACTCCCAGCACGATGCCCACCATCAGGGCGAGCACCCCGTAGATCGCGGATCCACCCTTCAGTGCTGCCTTCATTCGTGTGACGCCTCCGTTCGACTCCGCGGTTGTCATCGTGTTCCTGCTTCCCGGGCCGCACGCACTTCCCGCGCCGGGGCAGCGGGCAGGTGGAGATCGTCGGCCTCCACCACCGCGAATCCGATGCCGTACAGCTGCGCCACGCTGGACATCCGCAGGTAGGCGTCGCTCACGACGAATCCGGTCTGCATCGGCCCCTGGGGGCCGATCGCCGACACCACATAGGGCGAGAACACCGGCTGATTGTCCACGAGCATTGCGCCACCGGCCTGCCGGATCGTCACGGACGGCCCCACCCGGACGTCGCCGACCGCGATGGCCTCCGCACCGCTCGCCCACAGCGAATTGACCACCGACTGCAGGTCGCGATCGAGCACCACGGCCTTCCCTCCGACGCTGCGCTGCGACGAATCGGACAGGTTGGGTTTGGCCGCCGGGTCCGTCAAGGTCACCGCCAGGCCCGGGCCGTGCACGGCCTCGAGTGCGGCGTCGCCTTCGAGGCCACGGAGCTCGCCGAGCAGCGCCGCACCGCGGGCGTCGCCCGCCAGCGCGGTGGCACGGGCGTCGTCGGCCTGCCCCGACAGTGTGTCCCGGGTGCCGGCGAGAGCGCCCGCGCGATCCTCGGCGTCGTGCACCTTGCCGAGAAGTTCGGAGCGCACCTGCTCGGTGCCGGGGATTCGCTCGGTGGCCTGCCGGTACGCGACCGACAGCACGAGACCAACAAGCAGTGCACCGATCGCGATCCACACCTGCCGGCCGACGCGAGTCTGCCGGGAATGGCCCTGCTCACGGTCCTCGGCGGCGCCTTCGTACCCGGGGTCCAGATGGTCGTTCATCAGGGACCTGAGCAGGGACGGCATCGGATTCCTGCGGATGCCGGAATCTGTCCGCTTCATCACTCGGCCCCGCGTTCATCGCCGCCCGGTCCTCGCACGGGAACGGTGCGCGCGACGGTCAGCGCGTTGAGGGTGTAGAGCAGTCCGGTCCAGACGTACAGCACCGTGCCCCAGATCAGCAGAGCCGCGCCGAGCGGTTGAGCCACGGTCGCGATACTCCAGTCACCGTGCGCCGCCAGGATCATCGGCAGCGCGAACATCAGCAGGAACGTCGCGCCCTTGCCGAGATACATGACGTCCGGGGGCGGCAGGCCGCGGCGGCGGTAGATGAACAGGGTGAGCGCGAGCACCGCGTCGCGGACGATCAGGATCGCGGCCACCCACCACGGGATGAAGCCGCGGATGACGAACGTGACCAGTGTGGTGACCACGTACAGGCGATCGACGAAGGGGTCGAGGAGCGCACCCAGCTTCGACGACTGGTCGAGGATTCGCGCCAGTTTCCCGTCGAGCCAGTCGGTGAAGCCGCTGATCATGAGGATCGCGAGCGCCCAACCGTCGGAGTGGGTGACGAGCAGCAGGTACACGAACAACGGCACGCCGAGGAGCCGGATCACGCTCAGGAGGTTCGGGACCGTCACGATCCGGTCCGACCGCGCAGTGTCCCGGTCCACCGAATTCACCAAAATCTCCCCAGCGTCGAGTGCGGACCTGTTTCGGGCGCTCGTCGCACCGCTCTCGCCACTCTTCCACAACCGCGCCGGCGCCCGGTCGATCGTCCCGCCCGGCCGGCTCGTGTCACGCGCCCGGCGATGGCGGGACCCGGACGCGCGCGACGGCGTCGGCGGACAGACTCCCCAGGTACAGCCACCCGTCGTGTTCCCGCACCCCGGTCACGGGTGAGTAGCTCCCCTTACCTCCGCGCAGGCTGTGCACGATCCTGCCCTCCGCGTCGAGCGCGATCACCCAGCCGGCATGCTCGGGATCCGGTTGAACGGCCTCCGGCAGGTTCGCCGTCACGATGCGCAGCGTGGGGTAGGGCGCGATCATGTCCAGCAGTCTCATACGCGGACTGTAGAGCGCCACCCAGAACAGCCCGCCGCGCGTCTGCGACGTCATGTTGTCCGGGATGCCGGGCAGATTCCCGGCCCACACCGAGGCCCGGCCCTGCGACGGGCCGGTGAGGTCGACGCGGGAGATCTGGTAGGACCCGGTCTCGGCGACGAGGACGAACGATTCGTCCGATGCCAACCCGACGCCGTTGGCGAATTGCAGTCCCTCGGCGAGGAGGTCGGTCTCCCCGGTGCGCGGGTCGAGCCGCAGGAGGCGACCGGTTCCCCGGTGCTCGAGGAGGTCGTAGCGGTGGTCGGCGATCGTGAAATGCGCGGAGGAGTCGGTGAAGTACACGGTCCCGTCCCGGCCGACCGCCGAATTGTTGCACGCCACGAGCGGACGTCCGGCCGCGGAGTCGGCGAGCACGTCTACGCGCCCCTTCTCGTCGACCCTCAGCACGCCGCGTTCGGCGTCGCAGACCAGGAACCGCCCGTCGTCGAGTACCTCGACACCGAGGGGCCGCCCGCGGGTGTTCGCGAGTTCGGTTGCCGTGCCGTCGTGGTCGAACCGCCAGATCCGCCCGTCGTTGCCTCCCGTGACCACCCGGCCGTCGTGATCGACGGCCACGTCCTCGGGACCTTCCCCCGTGGGCAGAGCCCATCGTTGTATGCCGTCGAGAAGCCGGTTGGGAGCGAGAACTCCGGTCAGCGGTGGCGGCGACGGCGGATGCCAGGCGACGGGGTCGACACCGGTGCGGTCGAGCTTGCGGGCAAGAGACTCGAAGAGGGTCACGAACTGTGAGGTTAGTCGCTCCCGCAGTCGCCGTGTCCTCGCTAACGCCAGGCGAAGACAGGCTGGTCGAAACCGTCGATCCGGGTGTGCCGCCCGTGCAGCGCGACCTCCCGGAACTGGTATACGACCGCGCCGGTCGGGGCGTGCACGAGGTGGCGCCGAAACGGCCACTGAATCACCGGTTTCGACGATTCGGGAATCTCGACGAAACGCGGCTCGGCATCGATCTCGGGCACGGCCACCGAGAACACTTCCGCCACTTCCTCGCGATTGGGGACGAGCGACGTGATCGGCTGATCCGACCACACGACGAACGGTGTGATGACGTATCCGGATCGGGTGACGTAGTCGTCGAGCCTGCCGAGCACCGCGGACGGCTCCACGTCCAGTCCGAGTTCCTCGTGCAATTCCCGTCGGGCCGCGTCCTCGCCGGTCTCCCCCGGATCCACCCCGCCGCCGGGCAACGCGAACTGGCCCGGATGGGCGCGCATCTTGCTCGGACGTTTGGTCAGCGGAACGGCTTGACCGCCGGCGCCGTCGTTCATCACGGCGATCACGACCGCCGCGGACCGTCGATTCGTGGGGTCCACTATCCGGGGTTCGAAGCGCGCCAGCGCGCCGGCGAGCAGTTCCCTGCTGAGTATGTGCCCAGTCACCATCACCCGACAGTATCGCCCGTCGCCGCGAAACCCACGTTCCGTATCCCCCGCGTTGCGAGCGGGCTACCCGAGCAGTTGCTGCTTGATCTCGTTCTTGAGGACCTTCCCGAGTTTGGACCTGGGCAGATCGGGCCAGACCAGGATCTCTTTCGGGGTCTTCACGCTGCCGATGCGTGCCTTCACGAACGCCGTGAGTTCGTCGGCCGCGATCTGCGAATCGGCCCGCGACTGGACGACGGCAACGACACGTTCCCCCCACTTCTCGTCGGGAAGCCCGATCACGCCGCAGTCCTGCACCCCGGGGTAGGCCATGAGCGCCTGTTCCACCTCGACGGAGTAGACGTTGAATCCGCCGGTGATGATCATGTCCTTGGCCCGGTCGACGATGTACAGGAAGTTGTCGTCGTCGAGATACCCGATGTCGCCCGTGTGATGCCAGCCGTGTGCCGACGCCTCCTGCGTCGCAACGGGATTCTTGTAATACCCCCTCATGACGAGTGAGCTGCGCACCACCACCTCGCCCCGCTCGCCGGCCGGGAGCAGCGTCCCCTGCCCGTCCATGATCGCAACCGTGACCAGCGGGGAGGGCCTGCCCGCGGAGCTCAGCCGGGTGGTCGCGACCGAGCCGTCCGCGTGGAAATGATCCTTCGGCGCCATGGTCGCGATCATCATCGGCGCCTCGCTCTGCCCGAACAGTTGGGCCATCACGGGCCCGATCCGGGTCATCGCTTCCTCGAGCCGTGTCGGCGAGATCGGCGCCGCGCCGTACCAGAAGCATTGCAGCGAACCCAATTCCGTGTTCTGCAGGTCGGGGTGGTCGAGCAGCATGTAGATCAGGGTCGGCGGCAGGAAGGTGTGGGTGACGCGTTCCCGGCCGATGTGGGCGAGGAACTGCCCCAGGTCGGGCGAGGGCATGATGACCACCTGCCCGCCGAGTGTGAGGATCGGAAAGCACAAGACACCGGCCGCGTGCGTCAGCGGCGCGAGGGCGAGATACACGGGTCTGCCCTCGAACGGGTAGCTCATCAAGGTCAGCGCGGACATGGTCTCGATGTTCCGGTCGGTGAGCATCACCCCCTTCGGCCGACCCGTGGTCCCGCCCGTCCCGACGATCATGGCGAGGTCGTCGACGGGATCGGCGTCGAGGAGGTCCGTGCCCAGCCAGTCGTCGAACGAGTGGGCGTAGTCCTCGTCACCGCCCAGACACACGAACGTCGTCAACAACGGCAACTGGTCGCGAATCCGATCGACCAAGGGCGCGAACGCTTTCTGGAAGATCAGGCAGCGACAGTCGAAGAGGTCGAGCAGATCCCGATTCTCCGCCGCCTCGTTCCTCGGATTGATCGGGCACCACACCGCCCCCGCCCGGCTGATCCCGAACACGCAGGAGAACGCGGTCGGGTCGTTGCCGGACAGGATGGCGACCGTGTCGCCCGGGGCGATCCCCGACCGCGCCAGAGCCGCCGCGACGCGGCGGCTCAGGTGCTGGACGTCCGCGTACGTCAGTGTGCGGTCGCCCATTGTCAGGCACGGCGCCGCTGGACCGAGCGAGGCACCCTTGTCGAGGTAGTCGGTCAAGCGCATCGTGCGGTCCTCCTCGAAGCCGCCGGGTCGATCATTTCTGCACGGTGAGGACGGGCTCCATCACGAGGCCGAAGCTGCGCAGGATCCCCAGGAGTTCGCGGTGCCCGAAGGCCTGGCATGCCGACGCGAGGCCGGTCTTCTTCGGCGGTTGTTGCAGCAGGGAGTACGCGGCATACGCCTGCAGGAGGCCGGTCTGCTTGTAATTGCAGTTGCCGTGGATGACGCAGTGCGCACGACCCAGCGGCCCCGACGCGTACACGGAGTCGAGGGAGGTGTTGACCCGCGGGTTCTCCCGCGGCGGCATCCCGGCCTGCACGGAACCGGCGATCTCCGCGAGCGCCGCGTCCTGCTCGTCCGCCGGGAGGGTCTTGATCTGCTCCTCGACCATCTTCTGCGTCGCGACGACGCCCTCCATCACGGAGCGATCGAACACACCGCCTGCCGCCTTCACGTTGGCCACCCGCGGATCGTCCTTGAACCACACCGGATGGCAGGTGCCGCCCCAGGGCAGTGCGAGCGCCATCTGGTGCTGTCCCGGAACGACGACGTCGAATGTGGTACCGGGGTCCCACTTCGCGTACCGGTTCTGCTCCAGGTAGTACCAGTCGGCCTTGAGGATCGTGAAGATCGTCTGCGTGGACGCGTAGGTGGGAAAACCCTTCCACAGCACCAGGATGTCGAGTGTGTCCAACCCCGGCGTCTCCAGTGCGATGTTCGCGGCGATCTCGCCGGTCGTGTACATCTGCGCGACGCCGGGAGACAGCAACAGGCCCTTCTCTGCGTATTTGTCGCCGAACTTCGCCTGCACGTCCAGAACCCAGTCCTGCTCACCGGTCGTGTCGGTGTAATGGCATCCTGCGGCGAGGGCCGCCTCCACGACGACGGCGCCGTGTTTGATGAACGGGCCGACCATGTTGCTGACCACCCGTGCCCCACTGAACAGTTCGGTCAGCGCCGGGACGGTGTGCTCGACCTCGACCACCTCGTGGTCGACGGTGTCGAGTCCGGGGATGCGGTCGAGTACTTCCTGGATCCGCTTCTTGTCCCGGCCTGCGGCGACGAACGGAATGGCGAACTCCCGCAGATACTCACACACGAGTCGTCCCGTGTATCCGGAGACTCCGTAGACGATGACGGGTTTCTTGTCGGTCATGACGTGCCTTTCGAAAGATGAGATGGGTGCGGGGAGATCGGTTACATGCCCATGCCACCGTCGACCGGCAGGCCGATGCCGGTGACGAAACGGGCGGCGTCGGAGGCCAGGAAGACGACGGTGTCCGCGATGTCCGCGACCTCACCGAGTCGCCCGAGTGGCGTGAGGCCGATCACGTCGGCGACCGCGGCGTCGGCGCTGGGCCACAGTCCGAGCCTCTCCATGTCCGCCGCCAGGCCGAGCCCCATCTCGGTGGCGACGAGCCCGGGGTACACGCAGTTCACGCGTACGCCGTACCCGAGTTTCCCGGACTCCTGGGCCGCCACCCGGGTCAGGCGGTCGACGGCGGACTTCGTGGCGGAGTACCCGGCGATGCCGGGAAACGGGATCGTCGCGGCCACCGAGGAGACGTTGACGATCGAACCGCCAGCACCGGCAACGCCCCCGGGACGCATGGCGCGCAGGCCGTGCTTCAGACCGAGTGCGACACCGAGGATGTTCACGTCGCACATCCGGCGGACGTCAGCGGGGTCGATGTCGACCACGAGTGACGAGATCTCGATGCCCGCGTTGTTGACGAGGAGGTCGAGTCCGCCGAGTTGCTCCATGGTGGCAGCGACGGCACGCTCCCAGTTGCCGTCGTCGGTGACGTCGAGTTGTACGAATCCGGTCTCGACACCGGACTTCCCGATGGAATCGGCAGTCGCGCGCCCTTCGTCCTCCAGGACGTCACCGATCATCACCGCCGCCCCGGCGGTGGCGAGTGCGGTGGCCATGCCGGCCCCCAGACCTTTCGCACCCCCGGTGACCAGCGCTTTCCGTCCTGCAAGATCACACACGCTCATTCCGACCTGCCTTCGTACCGAGACGATTCGCGGAAACCACGTCGCGGGCCCGAAGCCGCACTGTGGTGTGGATCACAGAGTATTCGACTTTGGACGACTGTCAAGAATTCCCTTGACGACTGTCAAGTTTTTGTTACACAGTCGTCAAGGAACCCGGGCTACACTGAGCCACACCGTGCTGGACCTCGCGAGCCGAACAGGAAGAACGCCGTGACACCCGTCGCCGAGAAGAACGCCGACCGGGTCTCCCGCCGCCAGGTCGACAAATTCGCCGAGCGCCGCGATCAGCTCGCCGAGGCCGCGTTGCAGACCCTCTCGGAACTGGGCTACGCCCGCACCAGCCTTCGCGAGATCGCGCAGAACTCCGCGTTCTCCCACGGCGTCCTGCACTACTACTTCAGCGACAAGGTCGATCTGATCACGCACTGCGTCCGCCACTACAAGGCGCACTGCGTCACCCGCTACGACGGCGTGGTCGCCACGGCGCAGACTCCCGAGGAGCTGAGAGCGGGGTTCGGCCGGGTGCTGGTGGAATCGCTCCGCGACGAGGCGTCCATGCACCGCCTCTGGTACGACCTCCGCTCGCAGTCGCTGTTCGAGGAATCGTTCCGCGCAGATGTCGCCGCGATCGACCAGAGCCTGGAAAACATGATCTGGCGCATCGTGTCCCGGTATGCGGAACTGGCGGGACGTCCGGTCACCCTCGCACCGTCCACCCTGTACGCCGTCTTCGACGGACTGTTCCAGCAGAGCCTCGCGAGGCATCTGTCCGGCGACAGCGGCGCTGCGGACGCTCTCGCGGCGCACGTCGATCAGGTTCTGGCGCTGGTCGTTCCGGCGCCGTGACACCCGCTACTTCTCGGCTGCGGCCTTGATCCGCTGCGCGAAATCGGGTGCGTCCTTGCGGGCCGCCCGAAGCGCGAGGGGCGCGATCAGCTTTCCGATGCCGTGGCCTTCCAGCACGTTGAAGATCGTCACCTTGGTGCCTGCGCCCGACGGTTCGAGATCGTAACCGCCTTCCTTCGCGGTCACGGTGTTCTTCGAACGCTCGGCCCAGCGGATCTTCCGCGGTGCCTCGAATTCGGTGATTTCGAACTCCCGCTTCGTGGTCATCCCGGCATCCTTCACGGTGCTGGCGAACACGGTTCCGACTCCGGGCGGGCCGTCGGTCTTCTTCACGATTTCCTGCACCCGCGGGCTGAAGTCCCGGTCGTTGACTCCGGCAGCGAGGTACTCGAACACTTCCTCGATGGGCCGATTGATCACCACAGTGCCTTCGAACCGTCCAGCCATGCCAGCCTCCCGTTGCCGTGACCTGCCGGGTTCCGACAGTACTCGCGACTCGGCGCCGGCGCGGTCACATCGTCGCCCTGCGGCCGGTCATACACGGTGACGCCGCACGATCCGGCGTCTCCCCCCAGGGATCTCGTGCACAGGAAGGCCTCGACATGGACATCTCGATCACCGGCACGTCCGGGTCGCGACACGGAGCGTCGGCACCCCCGTTTCTCTCCACCACCCGCGGCAGACTCACCCTGACATTGTTGTGCGCCGTTGCTTTTCTGGACTTCGTCGACGCCTCCATCGTCAACATCGCCCTGCCCGACATACGCGCCGACCTCGACTTCTCGGTGCAGCAACTGCAGTGGGTGCCGAGCGCCTATCTCCTCACGTACGGCGGTGTCATGCTGCTCGGCGGTCGCCTCGCCGACCTGCTCGGTCGCCGTCGCGTCCTCGTCACCGGCACCGTCGTCATCGGATTGTCTTCGCTGATCGGTGGTTTCGCCGCCAACGCGGAAGTTCTGATCGGCGCCCGGCTCGCCCAGGGAGTCGGTGCCGCGCTCATGCTTCCGGCCGCCCTGTCGATCCTCACGACGACGTTCGAGGAGGGCCCCGAACGTCATACCGCGCTCGGCGTCTGGGCCGGAGTGGGCGGTCTCGCGTCCGCGGTCGGCGTGTTTCTCAGTGGCCTGCTGACGGAGGGTCCGGGCTGGCGGTGGGTATTGTTCGTCAACCCGCTGGCGTGCGTTCTCGTGCTGCCCGCGGTCTATGCGCTGATTCCCGGCGACCGGCGGCGCGCCGGGTTCGCAAACTTCGACGTCGTCGGCGGCGTGGTCGGCACCGCCGGAGTGCTGCTCCTCGTCCATGCCCTGGTCGAGGCACCGGACCAGGGCTGGGGTGCCGCCCGCACCATCGGCGAGTTCGTCGGAGCGTTCCTGCTGATCGCCGTGTTCCTGCTGAACGAACAGCGCAGCACCCATCCACTGCTGCCGCTGTCGATCTTCCGAATCAAGGGCCTGGCGGCGGCAAATGTCACGGGGCTGATCTCCTTCGCCGGCCTGCTCGCGATGTTCTTCTTCCTGACCCTGTACATGCAGAATGTTCTCGGGTACTCCCCGATGCAGACCGGTGCGGCCTACCTTCCGCTCTGTCTGGGTGTCGCCGTCGCCGCGGGGATCTCGTCCCAATTGCTCACCCGGACAGGAACCCGCCCAGTCATCGTCGTGGGCGCTCTGGTGGCATCGGCGGGCCTGTACCTACTGTCCCGCATCCCCGTCGACGGTTCCTATCTCACGGATCTGCTTCCGGGGCTGATGATCGTGTCGTTCGGTCTCGGCGCCGTCTTCGTCGGCGTCACCACCGCTGCCAATGCGGGCGTGCCTGCCGAGGAGGCCGGGCTCGCGGCAGCGTTGCTGAACGCTTCCCAGCAGGTCGGCAGCGCACTCGGGCTGGCGATCTTCGCCGCCATCGCGACCTCGCAGTCCCGGCACCTGATGGCAGCGAATTCCCCTGTGCCCGAGGCACTCACCTCCGGGTTCGAGCGAGCGCTGCTCGCGGGCAGCATCTTTCTCGTCGCCGCGGCACTGATCGCGCTGCGGACCGGCAACACCCGTGGAGACGGCGCGCGAGCAAAATAACCCCGGCGGGCTCGTCAGTCGAGGTTCTCGACGACGAGCCCGGCGAGACGCTCCCGGTCGGCGAGGATGTCGATCTCCACGATCATCCCCTTCCGGATCGTGACGCCCAGGACGGACAGCAGTTGTCCGTCGGAGATCGCGACCACTCCGGCTGTCCCGTTGACGAGCGCGGGATGCGCGAACCGAGCCAACCGCGCGAACCCGAGAACCCGGCCCGCGACGGTCTCCGCGCCGCGCACCGTCGTGGATGCGCCGGCCGGGAGTGCGCCGGTGTCCGCCCGGAGCACCACGTCCGGATCGAGTACGGACACGAGTGCGTCGAAGTCGCCGCCTCTCGCGGCCGCCAGGAACGCGTCGACGACCGCACGCTGCCGGACCGGGTCGGTGTCGTCGGGAACGGGCGCCCCCTGCAGGCGACGCCGTGCGCGGCTGGCCAGTTGCCGGGCGGCGACCGGGGTTCGCTCGACGATCGGGGCGATGTCCTCGAACGGCACGGCGAACATGTCGTGCAGCACGAACGCCAGCCGCTCTGCGGGAGTGAGCGTGCCCAGAACCACGAGCAACGCGAGACCGACCGAATCGGCGAGCACCGCCTCCTGTTCGGGGTCACTGCCGTCCGACAGGGCCACGATCGGGTCGGGCACGGCCGCATCCAGCGAATCTTCCCGCCGCGACCGGCGCGACTGCAGCATGTTCAGGCACACCCGCGCCACTACCGTGGTCAGCCAGCCGCCCAGATTCTGCACCGAATCGGTCTCCGTGCGACTCAGGCGCAGCCAGGATTCCTGCACGGCGTCCTCGGCCTCGCTGAGCGAGCCGAGCATCCGGTAGGCCACCGCCCGCAGGTGCGGACGATGGGTCTCGAACTGCTGCGCGAGCACGTCGTTCTCGTTCATCGGTCACGTCCCTCCGTTTTCGTCTGTCACCTCTGTGACCGGCGAAACGCGGCCGATGTGACAGCGGCGCGCCGTCGGTGGCCCACTCCAGCGCGGAACAGGTCCAGTTTCCCCGGTTCCGCTGTCCGATATCGCCGTGGTTAACTGAAATGACGCTCACAGTCTCTGAAGGGCTGGACGGCATGTGGAGATCGCAGCACGTCGGACGTCTGTTTCTCGTCTCGGTACTCGCGGCACTGGCCGTGTGCGCCGTGAGCGCCACCGCGTCGGCGCAGTCCCCGGCCGTCACCGGAAAAGTCATCGCACCGACGCTCTCCCCCGCGTCCGGGCAGGTCGTCGGCGTCGCTCATCCCGTCGTGATCCGGTTCGCGACACCGGTGTCCGACCGCGCGTCCGCCGAACGCGGTGTCCAGATCACCCCATCGACACCGGTGACCGGGCGGTTCTCCTGGATCGACGACCACTCGCTGCAATGGACGCCCGACCGTTTCTGGCCGGCGCACACCGCGGTGACCGTTCAGGCCGCGGGCGCCAGATCGCAATTCCAGGTGGGTGACGCTCTGGTCGCGGTCGCGAACACGACGACGCACCAGTTCACGGTCAGCATCAACGATCAGGTCGTGCAGACCATTCCGGCGTCTATGGGCAAACCAGGGTACGAGACGCCGCTCGGCACGTTCCCCGTCATCGAGCAGTTCCGGGACATGATCATGGACTCGTCGACCTACGGCGTCCCGGTCGACTCGGAGGAGGGCTACCGGCTCTACGTCGAGTACGCCACCCGCATCACGTGGGGCGGGATCTTCGTGCACGCCGCGCCGTGGTCGGTGAACTCCCAGGGCTACGAGAACGTCAGCCACGGCTGCATCAATCTCAGCACCGACAACGCGCGGTGGTTCTACGACAACGCCAAGATCGGCGACCCAGTCATCGTCACGGACTGACATCCGGCGTTCCGGAAACACAGAAAGGCGGTTCCCCGTTTCCGGGAAACCGCCTTCGCCGATCATCTGGTCGGGCTGACAGGATTTGAACCTGCGACCACTTGACCCCCAGTCAAGTGCGCTACCAAGCTGCGCCACAGCCCGTCCACACCCTCGTTCAGGTGCTCGATGAGATTACATCAGTGGCAGTCCGGAACGCTAATCGCCTGGTCAGAGCGCATTCGACCGGATCAACGACTGCGCCGCTCGCGCTTTTCCCGGACACGCACCGAGATGCGGACAGGGCTGCCGTCGAAATTGAACTCCTCGCGCAGCCGCCGCTCCAGGAACCGGCGGTACCCTGCCTCGAGAAACCCGGTGGTGAACAGCACGAACGTCGGCGGACGCGTTCCAGCTTGCGTGGCGAACATGACGCGCGGCAGTCGGCCACCTCGCATCGGCGGCGGAGTCGCGGCGACGACTTCCTTGAGCCAGGTGTTGAGCCGGCCCGTCGGAATGCGCTTGTCCCAGGACTCCAGCGCCGTGTCCAGCGCGGGAACCAGCTTCTGCACCGCACGCCCGGTCTGCGCCGAGATGTTGACGCGCTGCGCCCACGGCACCCGCACCAGATCTCGATCCACTTCGCGATCGAGCTGGAGACGACGGTCCTCGTCGACCAGGTCCCACTTGTTGAACGCGACGACGAGCGCCCGGCCTGCATCCGCGACCATGCTGAGCACCCTGAGGTCCTGCTCCGAGATCGGCTCGGACGCGTCGATCAGCAGAATCGCGACCTCGGCCGCCTCGATGGCGCTCTTCGTCCGGAGCGATGCGTAGAACTCGGCGCCGCTCGCGTGACTGACCCGCTTGCGCAGACCCGCGGTGTCGACGAAACGCCACGGTCTGCCGCCGAGTTCCACGATCGAGTCGACCGGATCCACGGTGGTGCCCGCAACGTTGTGCACGACCGAACGCTCGTCGCCCGACAGCTTGTTCAGCAGGCTCGACTTTCCGACGTTCGGCTTGCCGACCAGAGCGACACGCCGCGGACCGCCCCCGGGGATTCCCTCGCGGGGTGTTTCCGGGAGCGCGGCGAGCACCTCGTCGAGGAGGTCGCCGGTGCCGCGGCCGTGCGTTGCGCTGACCGAGTGCGGCTGCCCGAGACCCAGCGACCACAGTGCGGCCACTTCGGATTCGGTGCGTCCGTCGTCGACCTTGTTGGCCACCAGGAGAACCGGGGTCTTGGAGCGGCGCAGCACCTTGGCCACGGCCTCGTCCGTGGCGGTGGCGCCGACGACGGCGTCGACCACGAGGAGGATCGCGTCCGCCGTCTGCATCGCCAGTTCCGCCTGGCGCGCCACCGACTGCTGCAGGCCCTTGGCGTCGGGTTCCCAACCGCCGGTGTCCTGCACCATGAATCGGCGCCCACTCCAGTTCGCCTCATAGGAGACGCGGTCGCGGGTCACCCCGGGGATGTCCTCGACCACAGCTTCGCGGCGGCCGATGATCCGGTTGACCAGTGTGGACTTACCGACGTTCGGACGCCCGACCACCGCGAGGGTGGGAACCGGGACGTGGGCTTCGCCGTCGCCACCGTCTTCGAGGTCCAGGACCTCCCAGTCCGATTCCTCACTCCAGGTTCCGTCGCCTGCGAACTCGGTTGTGAATTGTTCGGTCACTGCCCTGCTCCACTTCTGTCGCTTACCACCAGCAGCAACCTGCCGATCACGTCGTCGATTCCGAGTTCGCTGGTGTCGACCAGCACGGAATCGTCGGCCGGTCGCAGCGGCGACACGGCGCGCGTGGAGTCGAGGTGGTCACGACGCTGCACGTCGGCCAGTACGGCCGCGTAGTCGTCGCCTCGCCCTTCCGCGAGATTTTGCGCATTCCTGCGCTGCGCCCGGGCTTCCGCCGAGGCGGTCAGGTAGATCTTCACGTCGGCGTCCGGGAGTACGACGGTGCCGATGTCCCGGCCCTCGACGACGATCCGCTCCGTCTCGCCGGTGAGGCGACGTTGCGCCGCGACGAGTAGCGCGCGCACCGCCGGGACTGCGGAGACAGCCGAGACGGCCTTGGTCACCGCGTCGCCGCGGATCTCCTCCCCCACGTCCTCACCGTCGAGCAGCACCTGCTCGCGGGTCGGGTCGGTGCCGATCGACCACGGCAGACCGGCCGTCGCGTCGGCGATCGCGTCGGGGTCGGCGAGATCCACGCCCTTCCTCAGAACATGCAGTGTCGCGATCCGGTACATGGCGCCGGTGTCGAGGTACCGTGCGCCGAGCCGCTGCGCCAGCAGTCGCGAGACGCTCGACTTCCCGGTCCCGGACGGACCGTCCATCGCGACGATCAAGGACGATGTGCTCACAGGCCCACCGCCCCGTAGAGTCCGCCGACCTCGCCGCGACCAAGGACGCGCAGCGTGCCGGGACGTTGATCGCCGAGAGCGACCGCCCCGATGTCCGTCCGGACGAGCCGGATGACGGGGTGCCCCACGGCGTCGAACAGGCGGCGCACGATGTGCTTGCGACCTTCGTGCAGCGTCACGCGGACCAGCGATTTGCCCTCGTTGATGTCGAGGAGCGTGAACGTGTCGACCTTCGCCGGACCGTCGTCGAGTTCGACGCCCTCCTTGAGCTTCTTTCCGACGCCGCGTTCGAGGGCACCCGATACGGTCGCCAGATACGTCTTCGACACCTCGAACGAGGGGTGCATCAATCGATGCGCGAGGTCGCCGTCGTTGGTGAGCAGCAGCAGTCCCTCGGTGTCGGCGTCCAGACGACCGACGTGGAACAACCGCTGACCGGCGGCGACGCGCTCGGAGACGATGTCGCCGACGCAGGGGCGGCCGAGGTCGTCCGACATCGTCGACTGCCAGCCGCGCGGCTTGTTCAGTGCGAGGTGGACGAGATCCTTCTGCACCACCACGCGGATTCCGTCGACGCGGACGACCGCGTTCTCGGGGTCGATCCGCAGTCCCTGCTCGATGACGATGCGGCCGTCGACCTCGACGCGACCCTGGGAAATCAGTTCTTCGGCCGCGCGACGCGACGCGACACCGGCCTGCGCGAGAACCTTCTGCAACCGCATGCCGTCACCCTGCGGGGGTCCGGCCGGCCGGTCGGCGTCGGAGTACTGGTGCCGGGCCGGCTTCGCGTTGCTGATCTTCGGCGCCTGGGCCTGGGCACGTTGCGGTTTGGCCGACTTCGGCTTGCCACGCTTGTTCTTCGCGGCCGGGTCTGGCCTGCCGGGCTTACCCTTGGCGGCGTCGGGCCGACCTGATCGGTGACCGGTCTCAGCCCTGTCCGGACGTCCTCCGGTCTCCGACCTGGTGCGTCCTCCGGTCTCGGACCTGGTGGGGCGCTGCTTCTTGTTGTTGCGATCCGGTGTGCCATCTCGGCGAGCGGGTTTCTTCACTTTTGTACTATCCCTGTCAGTCTTCGGTGTCCGGCCCGGTGTCCAACTCTTCTGTGGAAACCGTAGCTTTGTTCATTCTCGCAAATCGTGGGTCAGATTCCAGGCTGTCACTGATGTCATCTATCAGATCCACGTCCGGCAACAGCGGAGCCAAGGCAGGAAGGTCGGCGAGAGACGCCAAGCCGAGCCGCTCCAGGAAGAGCTCCGTCGTCGAGTACTGCGTGGCGTTGGTATCGGGATCGACGCCGGCTTCGGCGATCAATCCACGAGCGAGAAGTGTGCGCACCACACCATCCACGTTGACGCCGCGCACCGCACTGATCCGTGCGCGAGTCAACGGTTGACGGTATGCCACCACGGCCAGAGTTTCCAACGCCGCCCTCGTCAGTTTGGACCGGGCGCCGTCGAGCAGGAGCCGCTCCACGTAGGGCGCGTACGCGGTGCGGGTGTAGAGACGCCAACCGTCACCGGCATATCGGAGGTCCATCCCGCTCCCGCGGGCGGTGAGCTCGGCCGACATGCGGTGCAGTGTCTCCGTGATGCGATTCACAGAGGCACCGGTCGCGGAGGCGAGCTGTTCCACCCCGGCTGGCGTGTCGACGATCAGGAGCAGCGACTCGAGAACCGCTTCGAGTTCGGTATCCGACAGTTCGGGATCCGCGTCGACGGCGCCCTGGTCGTCCGACTCGTCGAACGGGGCCGAACTCATCCGTAATCCTCCTCGGTCACGGGGGCGCGGGTGCCCTCCCCGGTCCAGGTCACCAACAATTGTCCGAGCGGCTCCGGCTGCTCGAACAGCACCGACTGCTCTCGGTACAGCTCGAGCAACGCGAGGAACCGTGCGACGATCTCTACGGTCACCTCGCACTCGGAGACCAGGTCGCCGAAGCTCGCCCACTCCCCGGCCCCCCGTTCGCGGAGAAGCTCCAGCATCCGCGCCGCCTGTTCGGGCACCGACACCGCGTGCATGTCGTGCAGGTGGTCGAGTCCGACCGTCGGCTTCGGACGGGGCGTGAACGCGGTCGCGGCGATTTCCGCGAACCGCTGCGGGTCGACGCCGAGCAGCACTTCCGGCAGCAGCCGGGTGAAGTGGTCCTCCAGGGCAACCGAACGCGGATACCGCCGCAGCGCGGCCGCCTCCAGTTCCCCGAAGAGTTGCGCCACTTGTTTGTACGCGCGGTACTGCAGCAGCCGGGCGAACAGGAGGTCGCGTGCCTCGAGGAGCGCCAGGTCCTCCGCGTCCTCCACCTGCCCCGCGGGAAGCAGCCGAGCCGCCTTCAGATCGAGCAGAGTCGCGGCGACCACCAGGAATTCGGTGGTCTGATCGAGGCCCACCTCGGCGCCGAGTGTGCGGGTGTAGGCGATGAAGTCGTCCGTCACCTGATGGAGCGCCACTTCCGTCACGTCCAGCTGTCGCTGGTTGATGAGGGTGAGGAGCAGATCGAACGGTCCCTCGAAGTTCCGCAGCGTGACCCGGAAACCGGGTTTGGCCGGCGTGCGGTCATCCCCGGTCTGCTGATTCTCGGTCTGCTGATTCTCGGTGTGGGGTGGAGCCGGAATGTTTTGCGTCTCCACCACTTACCGGCCGGACCGGTGAATGACTTCGCGTGCCAGCGCCCGATACGCCTCGGCGCCGGTCGACTTCGGCGCCCACGTGGTGATCGGCTCCCCGGCGACCGAGGTCTCGGGGAAACGCACGGTCCGGTTGATCACGGTGTCGTAGACGAGTTCACCGAACACCTCCACCACCCGGGCCATCACCTCGCGGGCGTGTAGGGTACGCGCGTCGAACATCGTCACGACGATGCCGGCGAGTTCGAGGCGCGGGTTGAGCCGGTCGTGGACCTTCTCGACCGTGTCGTTGAGCAACGCCAGCCCACGCAGGCTGAAGTACTCGCACTCCATCGGGATGATCACCGAGTCCGCGCAGGCCAGCGCGTTGACCGTGAGCAGGCCGAGCGAGGGCTGGCAGTCGATGAGGACGTAGTCGTACCGGTCGAGGACGGGATGCAGCACCCGCCCCAGCGTCTGCTCCCGGCCGACCTCGGTGACGAGCTGGATCTCCGCCGCCGACAGGTCGATGTTGCTGGGCAGAAGGTCGAGGCCCTCGACCCTCGTGCGCATCAGGACGTCGTCGATCGAGACGCGGGGTTCGACGAGCAGGTTGTGGACGGTCAGTTCGAGGTCGTGATGCGCCACCCCGAGACCCGCGGACAGTGCCCCCTGCGGATCGAGGTCGACCAGCAGGACGCGCCGACCGTACTCGGCGAGGGAAGCACCCAGGTTGATGGTCGAGGTCGTCTTGCCGACGCCGCCCTTCTGGTTGCACATCGCGACGATCCTGGCGGGGCCGTGAGTAGGCAGCGGGGCCGGTTCCGGCACTTCGCGTGTCGGGCGCCCCGTGGGCCCGAGCGCACCCTGATCGACCACAGCGTCGTCCTCCTCGAACAAGGCTGCGGTACCGGTCTGCCGCGCGTCGAACATGTCGCCCTCCGATTGCGAGTGCTCAGACTCCGCCGCTGGCGGCTGCGGTGTCACCACGGTCCGATGATCCCCTGTTCTCTCGCTGGTCGCTGCCGATCTCACATCGTTATACGAACGCTACCGCTTCGTACCGTGAAATTTCCCCTCGACACGCATTCGGTCAGCGCGCCCGGGGGTGCGCGCCGGCCCACACTTCGCGCAGCGCACCCACTGTGACCAGCGTGTATATCTGAGTGGTCGTCACCGAAGCGTGCCCCAGCAGCTCTTGGACCATCCGAACGTCGGCGCCGCCGTCCAGCAGATGGGTCGCGAACGAGTGCCGGAGCGTGTGCGGTGACACCCCGGTCCGCGAGGAACTGCGTGTACCGCTCGAGGTCGCGGCGGTAGGAACCGAGGGTGTTGCGGGCGGCTCCCCGTTCGACGGCCATGTGGTCGAGGTATGAATCCACCTGCCGTGTCATCACCACGTCATGCTCGCGCGGTTTCGTCCCCGGCGGCGCGTGATCGTTTCCTCTCACCGAACCTCTCGGGGCGATCGACCCACGGTGCGGTCACGTCGCGGAGTTCGCCCAGACCGCCGGCGCGGGACCGGGCGGCGGCGAGGGCCATCACCCCGGACACGGCCGTGGCGTTGACGATGGTCCCGTTCGACACCATCGACACCACGTCGTCGAGCGGAATCCGCTCGATCTCGAGGTCCGCTTCCTCATTTTCGGGGTCGGGCCGGTCCACTTCGTACAGATCCCGGGCGAGGAACACCCGCACGGATTCGTCCGTGAACCCGGGTGACAGAACGACATCCACGAGGACGGACCAGCGGCGGGCCCCGAGCCCGGTCTCCTCCGCCAGTTCGCGTCCGGCGGCGTCGACGGGGTCCTCCCCCGGTTCGTCGAGCAGACCTGCCGGGATCTCCCACAGCCGGCGTCCCACCGGATGCCGGTACTGGTGGATGAGGACGACGCGGTCCTCGTCGTCGAGCACCACGACGGCGACTGCCCCGTGGTGCTCGACGACCTCACGTTCCGCCGTCCGGCCGTCGGGCATCGCGACGTGATCGACCCGCAGAGCCAGAATGGCGCCGCTGTAGACGGTGCGTGAATCGAGCGTCGTGAATTCGTGCCTACCGGCGTCGGTCATGATTCGGTTCGCTTCTATCCGGCGCTGTCGACCGACGCGACCTCGTCGCGGTCGACGGACTCGGCGACGTCGTCGTCCGCGGCGACGCCACGCTCCTCACCGTGCACGTCGACGGGCAGTCGCTCTTCGAGCTTGTGCTTGAGAGCAGCGTCGACGAACGCCGCGAACAGCGGGTGCGGACGCGTCGGACGGCTCTTCAGCTCGGGGTGTGCCTGCGTCGCGACGAAGAACGGGTGCTGGTCGGCCGGGTACTCGACGAACTCGACGAGGTGACCGTCGGGAGAGGTGCCGCTGAACCGGAGTCCGCTCTTGGCGATCCGGTCCCGGTACGCGTTGTTGACCTCGTAGCGGTGACGGTGCCGTTCCGACACCTCTTCGCTGCCGTATGCCCTGGCGACGACGGAGCCCTTCGTCAGGACGGCCGGGTAGGCGCCGAGGCGCATCGTGCCGCCGAGGTCGGCCTCACCGGCGATGACGTCTTCCTGGTCGGCCATCGTGGAGATCACGGGGTGCGTGGTCTCGGGCTCGAACTCGGCGGAGTTGGCGTCGTCGAGACCCACGCTGCGCGCGGCCTCGATCACGACGCACTGGAGTCCGAGGCACAATCCGAGCAGCGGGATCTTCCGGTGGCGGGCATACCGGATCGCGCCCAGCTTGCCCTCGATACCGCGGATGCCGAAGCCACCGGGAATCAGCACGCCGTCGACGTCGCCGAGTGCGGCCTGCGCTCCCGCCTCCGTCTCGCACGCATCCGACGGCACCCAGGAGATCTCGACCTTCGATCGGTTCGCGAATCCGCCGGCGCGCAGCGCCTCGGTGACGGACAGGTAGGCGTCCGGCAGGTCGACGTACTTCCCGACCAGGGCGATCCGAACCGTCTCGCGGGGCTGGTGGACGCGCTCGAGCAGGTTTCCCCACACGGTCCAGTCCACGTCGCGGAACGGAAGACCCAGCTGACGCACGACGTACGCGTCGAGTCCCTCGCTGTGCAGCACCTTCGGGATGTCGTAGATCGAGGGGGCGTCGGGGGTCGAGATACAACCGTCGACGTCGACGTCGCACATGAGCGCGATCTTGTTCTTCAGCCCCGGTGGGACCTCGCGGTCGCAGCGCAGGATCAGAGCATCCGGCTGGATACCGATGTTCCGCAGCGCGGCAACCGAATGCTGAGTGGGCTTCGTCTTGAGCTCGCCCGACGGCGCCAGGTACGGGACCAACGAGACGTGGAGGAAGAACACGTTGTCGCGACCGACGTCGTGACGCACCTGACGGGCCGCCTCGAGGAACGGCTGCGATTCGATGTCGCCGACGGTGCCGCCGATCTCCGTGATGACGACGTCGGGCCGGTGTCCCTGCAGATCCGGGCCGCTCATCGCCAGGATGCGGCTCTTGATCTCGTCGGTGATGTGCGGAATGACCTGGACGGTGTCGCCCAGGTATTCGCCGCGGCGCTCCTTGGCGATGACGGTCGAATACACCTGGCCGGTGGTCACATTCGCCTGCCCCGACAGGTCGCGGTCGAGGAACCGCTCGTAGTGGCCGACATCGAGGTCGGTCTCGGCGCCGTCCTCGGTGACGAACACTTCACCGTGCTGGAAGGGGTTCATCGTGCCCGGATCGACGTTGAGATACGGATCCAGCTTCTGCATGGTCACGCGCATTCCCCGCGCGGTCAGCAATTGCCCGAGGCTCGAGGCTGTGAGGCCCTTGCCGAGTGAGGAGGCGACGCCGCCGCTCACGAAGATGTGCTTGGTAGCGGTACGCGAATGAGTGCGTGACTGTGGCAAAGGGGCTCCCGTGACGACTGTGCAGGGCTTGGTCTGTTCGAGCAATGCTGGGGCCTGCCGACCCACGGGACTTCACGGTAACACCTCAATGGACGTCCCGGAAACAACGCGCCGCGATTGCCGGGCCCGATGTGACCGGCGCTACGCCGGTGTCGCTCCCACGGTGACTCCGGTCGTGCCGGGTCCGGTGCCGTACCGGCCGGCGCCGCCGCCCAGTTGCTCCTGGAGCGCGAGCGGCACCGTGATCTTGCCCGCCTCCCGGTCGATGTTGTCGATCGTGGTGAGCGCCGCCGAGAGGGCCGCGTCGGCCCGAGCAACCGCCACCGCACCGTTGCCTTGTGCCGAGGCCGGACGCCCGGCCAGTACCGCCCCGGCGCCGCGTGAATCCAGCGCGCCCGCGAACCGGGCCACCACCGCACCACGGTTGCCGCTGACACCGTCCTCCGCGTCACGGTCGCCGGTGAGCACCACCGCGAGCTGAGCGGGTCGGACCGCTCCGTCGTCGTAACTGACGAAACCCGCTCCGCGGAGGGTCTCGAGAGCGAGCGCCATCTCCTGTGCGGAACTCTGCGGCTGACCGCTCTCCTTGCCGAGCATGAGGACGGAACCCAGCAGATCCCCCGCGAGGCTGCCTTGATCGACGGCGCCCGTTTTCAGCGTGACCCCCGCGGGGATCACGTTGTTGACGACTGTTCGCAACCGGTCGCCGCCGGTGGCGTCCACGAACGAATCGGTCAACGACACCCGGCCGGTCACCGATCCACCCGCCTGGGCGATCATGCGGGTCACACCGTCGAGGTCCGCAGGGTCGGCGTCGGGTGTCGTCACGACCATCACCGTGCGTTGCGCGAGCGAATCGGCGACCACCCTGCCACCCACGGCGGAGTCGAAGCCGTCCGCCGAGTTCAACTGTTCGGTCAGTTGGTTGTTGCGTTCGTTCGCCTTCTCCACGTCGGTCTGCAGGTCCGCCTTGTCGTCGCGCAGTCCCGAGACGAGACCACTCGACAGCAGGCCGGACCCCATGACCACGCCGATCGCCAGAGCCAGAAAGATCGCCGCTATGGAAATGGCATGTTGACGCAGAGAAATCACTTGAAGAACCCCTGAACCCACAACGCAAAGCTGTTCCAGGTTGCCACGGCCCAGTCGAGTGCCTCACCGCCCACGTTGGACACGACCAGAGCCACGATCACCGCGATCAGCGCGGCGAGCACGAGCAGCGCGATCGCGCCGCCCGACACCCGGCTCCGGTACAGCGTCGCCACGGCCTTGGCGTCCACCAGCTTCGGACCCACCTTCAGGCGGGTCATGAACGCCGACGGGTTGCTGTCGCGGCGCCCGCGGTCGAAGAACTCGTCGAGGGAGACCGTGCTGCCGACCGTGACGATCAGCGACGCACCGTGGTGATCGGCCAGCAGCAACGCCAGGTCGGACGGCGATCCCGAGGCCGGGAACGTCATCGCTCCGATCCCGAGGTCCTGGATCCGCGACAGCCCGGGTGCGTGACCGTCCTGGTCGGCGGGGAGAACCACTTCGGCACCCGACTTCAAAGTCGCGCTGGTGATGTCCTCGGGGTCGCCGACGATGAGATCGGGACGGTATCCCGCCGACTTCAGGACGTCGGCGCCCGCCCCGACACCGATGAGGATCGGCGAGTACTCCTTGATGAACGGTTTGAGGTTCTTGAGGTCGGACACGTGGTCGGGACCGTCGGACACGATCACGACGTGCCGTTCCTTCATGTCGACGTCCACGTCGGGCACTCCGACACCGTCGATCAGAAGGGGACTCTCGGTGCGGATGAACTCGATGGTGTTGCCGGAGAACGCCTCGAGGTGGTCGACCAGACCGGTCTTCGCCTCGATCATCCGGTCGGAGATCTCCGCCTCGGTCTGCTCGTCACCCTTGGCGATGCGCCGCTCGCCGGTGTAGACACCGCCCCCGTTCACCCGGACCTTGCTGCCGTCCTTGATGCTCTTGAAGATCTCGGTGCCCGCCGAATCCACGAGGAGGATTCCGTTGGCGACGATCACTTCCGGGCCCAAGTTGGGGTATCGCCCCGATATGGAGGGCGAAGCGTTGATCACTGCGAGGACGCCGGCCTTCACCAGGGCGTCCGCGGTTCCGCGATCGAGGTCGAGCTCGTCGAGAACGACGATGTCGCCGGGTCCGACGCGTCGCAGCAACTTGGCCGTGTTGCGATCCACCCTGGCGATGCCGCTGACCCCAGGCAAAGTTTCGGTGTTACGTGACAGCAGTGCCGGCATCTTCATGGATTCGATGATGGACCGGAAGCGCGACCGACCTGTGGAGGCGCGCCGAACCGTCTACCACATCAGTCACACCATTACCACGGGTGCGCGCAGGCGGATCAGGCGGAGCGCTCAGCGTTGGCGGTGGCCAGCAGCTCCTCCGCGTGGGCACGGCCGGTCTCCGTGTCGTCGAGTCCGGCCAGCATCCGGGCGAGTTCCACGACGCGTTCGTCGTCGGTGAGCGTGTGCACGCCGCTGCTGACGACGCCGTCCGCGTCGTCGACCTTGTCGACCACCAGGTGGGTGTCCGCGAATGCCGCGACCTGCGGCAGGTGCGTGACCACGATGACCTGGTGGGTCCGGGCGAGTCGCGCCAGCCGCCGGCCGATCTCGACCGCCGCGCGGCCGCCGACGCCGGCGTCGACCTCGTCGAACACCATCGTCGCGCCCGAATCGGAACCGGCGAGGACCACCTCGAGTGCGAGCATCACCCGCGAGAGCTCACCACCTGACGCGCTCTTGCTGATCGGCAGCGACTGCGCGCCGCTGTGCGCCGACAGCCGGAACTCCACCTCGTCGACGCCGGACGACCCCGCGTGCAGCTCCGTGCCATCGACGACGAGCGGCGCCGTGTCCTGCGGGCCGGCGATCCGCGGTCGGACCGTCACCTCGAGAGCGGCCCGTCCCATCGCCAGGCCCGCGAGTTCGGCACTGACGGCCTTGGCGAGCTTGGCCGCCGCCTTGACGCGGGCCGCGGTCAGTTTCGATGCGGCCTCGGCGGTGGACGCAGCCGATTCCTCCACCTGCTTCGTCAGGGCCGCCAACGCGTCGGAGGACACGTCGATCTTCTCGAGCCTCGCGCGGGCGGTGTCTGCCCATTCCAGTACGCCGTCGACATCGGCGGCGTACTTGCGGGTGAGATTCTTCAATTCCGCCTGCCGCGACAACAGCGAGTCGAGCGCACCCGGATCCGCCGGAAGCCCGGCGAGATACGTGGTCAGGTCGGCCGAGACATCGGTGACCACGGCAATCGCCTCGGCGAGGCGCGGGGCGAGCCCGTCCAGTTCGGGGTCGGTGGCCGATTCGATGCGGGCCCGCGCCTCCGACAGCAAGTCCAGCGCAGGGGCCGCTCCGGCGTCGCCGTCCATGTCGTCGCCACCGGTGAGGGCGGCGTGCGCCTCCTCCGCCGCCGACCGCAGCGAGTCGAGCTCACTGAGCCTGCGTACCTCTGACACGATCGACTCGTCCTCACCGGGAGTCGGAGCGACGCCGTCGATCTCGTTGAGGGCGAACGTCAGCTGGTCGGCCTCCTGCGCGAGTTCCCGGGTACGCCCGGTCCGTTCGATCAGCTCGGATCGCGCGGTCACCCACTCGTCCCGGTGCTTGCGGTACCGGGCCTTCAGCGGGCCGACGGTCTTGTCGGCGAACCTGTCGAGGGCTGCGCACTGCTGGTCCGGGCGGAGCAGCCGTAGCTGATCGTTCTGCCCGTGGACGGTGAGCAGCGGATCGGTGAACTCGGACAGGACGCCCGCCGGAACGCTACGCCCACCCAGGTGAGCCCGGGACCGTCCGTCGCTTCCCACGGTGCGCACCGCGATGATGGTGCCGTCCTCGTCCCGCTCGGCACCGGTGGATTCGAGCAACCGGGCGACGGCACGTTCGACGTGCTCCGAGCCCTCGTCCGTCATGAACCGGCCCTCGACCACCGCGCGGGGAGCGCCGAGGCGGACCCGGCCCGCATCCGCCCGCGCACCGCTGAGCAGATGGAGGCTCGTCACCACCATCGTCTTGCCCGCACCGGTCTCACCGGTGAGGACCGTCAAACCTTCGTGGAACTGCGCCGACGCCTCGGAGATCACGCCGAGGTTGTCGATCCTGATCTCTGCCAGCACGTCTAGGGCTTCCTTCCTCGCCACCCGGTGACGGGCAGCTCGAACTTTCGCACCATCCGGTCCGCGAACGGGGCCGAATCCAGTCGTACCCAACGAACGGGTTCCTTACCGCGCACCACTTCGACGCGGGCGCCTGCCGGCAGCTCCAGCGTTCGGCGCCCGTCGCAGAACACCAGTCCGTCGTGACTGCCTGCCACCGTCTCCACGGCGATCAGCGAGTCGGGGCTCGTCACGAGCGGTCGCGCGAACAACGCGTGTGCGTTGCTCGGGACCACCAGCAGGGCCTCGAGTTCCGGCCACACCACGGGGCCGCCGGCCGAGAACGCGTACGCCGTCGAACCGGTGGGCGTGGAGATGAGGACGCCGTCGCAGCCGAAGGCCGACACGGGACGGCCGTCCACTTCGAGAACCACCTCGAGAACCCCGAGCCGCGACCGGTTCTCGATGCTCGCCTCGTTGAGCGCCCACCCTCGTTCGATGATCTCGTCGTCCACGCGGACCAGCACGTCCAGCGTCATCCGATGCTCGATGCGGTACTCGCGGCGCACCACCTGGGCGAGGGCCTCGTCGAGGTGCTCGGCCTCGGTTTCCGCGAGGAACCCGATCCGTCCCAGGTTGATGCCCAGAACCGGAATCGACGCCGCCTGGGCGAGTTCCGCAGCCCGGAGGAATGTTCCGTCCCCGCCGAGGACGAGGACCATCTCGCAACCGAGGGCCGCGTCGGGGCCTGCCTGAACGATGGTGACCTCCAGTCCGGGGACCAGGAATTCGTCGGCCGCCATGGCGTCCATCGGTTCGATGCGGGTGCTGTCGACCTCGTCGACGAGCACGCGCAGTCCGATACCGGCACGCTCGAAGATCTTGCCCACCCGCCGCGCGGTCTCCGTGATCTCGGCGCGGCCCGGGTGCGCCACGAGCAGGATCTCCCGCTCGCGTCGCTGGGTGCCTCTGCTTCCCCCGCTCACTGTGGTCCCTCCTGCACCGCGGTGCGGATCAACTCTTCTACCGACTCGACCGGTACATCATCCGTCTCGGGTGTGACATCCGCGCGCAGCCACAGGAAGTATTCGACGTTGCCCGATGGTCCCGGCAGCGGACTCGCCACTGCACCGACGGTACGCAGCCCCAGCGACGCCGCGGTCTTCGCGACGTCCAGCACCGCGGCGACCCGCAGTTCCGGGTCGCGCACCACTCCCCCGGAACCCACGTGGTCCTTGCCGACCTCGAACTGCGGTTTCACCATCGGGATCAGATCTGCACCCGCGGCCACGCATGCGACGAACGCCGGGAGCACGAGCTTGAGGGAGATGAACGACAGATCCGCGACCACCAGATCCACGGGACCGCCGATCTGCTCGGCGACGATGGATCGCACGTTGGTGCGGTCCACGACGTGGACCCGGTCGTCGGATTGCAGCCGCCACACCAGCTGGCCGTAGCCGACGTCCACCGCGACGACTTCTCGCGCGCCGCGGTGGAGCAGCACGTCGGTGAATCCGCCCGTCGACGCGCCTGCGTCGAGGCAGCGCTTGGCCTCGACATCGAGTCCGCGAGGGCCGAACGCCTCGAGCGCACCGAGGAGTTTGTGCGCCCCGCGCGACGCCCAGGACACCTCGTTGTCGACCTCGACCACGCGCAGCGGAGTTCCCGCTTCGATGGCGGTGGCGGGTTTGGTCGCTGCCGCTCCCGAAATCAGCACTCGGCCGGAGGCGATGAGTTCCTGCGCGTGCTCGCGGGACCGGGCCAGTCCCCGCCGAACGAGTTCGGCATCCACCCGTGCTCTTCGGGCCACGTCAGATCTTGTCCACCGTGGCCAGGGCCTCCACCAGCACGTCGTGCGCCTTCTCGAGAAGATGGGCCTTGCGCGGGATGACCCCGACGCCGTGCTCGTCATCCGGATCCGGTTCGACGGCTCCGAGCCGCGACAGCAATCCGTCGACCTCCGTGTGGATCTTCTCGGGGTCGACACTCTGAGGAGGCCCAGGTAGATGGGCTCCCGGGCGCGGTATTGGCGTGCTCATCGGGCACAACGCTAGTCCATCGCGTTCCGATACGCATACAGCGAATCGCGTGACGAACAACGCGGGTTTTCCGGGTTTCAGGCACCCCAGCCGGATACGACCGCGCTCACAGCGGGGGTCGTCGACGTGACGTGCGCGAAGTCGGGGAACTTCCAGGCGCCGACCGCGACGGCCCGCAGCAGCGCGGCCGAATCCACCGGCTCCGCCGAATCGGTAGCCCGTTCGATTACCAGATCGGCGCCGTCGAACTCGACGGACCAGCGCCTGTCCTCACCGACGCGCGACTCCTCGGCCGGCCGATTGAGGGCGTCCAGGTCGGCGGCCAGGTAGGTGGGACGCTGGGCCGGGGCGGCACGCAGTACGTCGACCGCGGTACTCACTCCGGTGAGCACCAGCAACGAGTCGAGGCCGACGGTGTACGCACCTTCGATGTCGGTGTCCAGCCTGTCCCCGACGACGAGCGGACGCGCACAACCACTTCGGCGCATCGCGTCTTCCATCAGCGGCGCCGCCGGTTTACCCGCGACGAGGGGTTCGCGGGACGTCGCCGTCCGCAACGCAGCAACCATCGAACCGTTTCCGAGCACGAGACCGCGCTCGGTGGGCAGGGTCGAGTCCAGGTTTGCCGCCACCCAGATCGCACCGGCGCGGATCGCCAGGGTCGCCTCGGCGAGAATCGCCCAGTCCGTGGTCGGAGAGTGTCCCTGCACCACCGCAATGGGCGCATCCTCGAACGACCGCACGGGCAGCAGCCCGACATGGCGTACTTCGTCGGCGAGCGCTTCGGTGCCGACGACGAGCACCGATGAACCGGGTGCGACGTTCTCCGCGAGCAACCTGGCCGCGGTCTGCGAACTCGTCACCACCGTCGACTCGTCCGCGGCGAAGCCCAGTTCCGTCAGGTGTTCCGCAACCTCGCCGGGTCTGCGGCTGGCGTTATTGGTCACGTAGTAGAGCGCTTGATCCCCGACCGCCAATGCGTCTCGCGCACCAGGGATTTCGAGCGGACCCTGGTACAGGGTGCCGTCGAGATCGAGTAGCAGAGCGTCGTAGGAGTCGCGCAGAGCCATCACTGATTGTCTCCGGTCAGCTCGGCCACACGCTCCTCCGCATCGGTGTCGCCCTCGAGATCCGCTGCCGCCGAATTGAGGAACCACTTCAGACCGTCCTCGATCCGACCGGCCGCCACCAGGGCGTCCGCGTATGCGTAGAACAGGCGAGCCGCACCGGGACCGGTCCGCGAGGCATCGAGGTCGGGAGTCTGCAGCGTGACCACGGCCTGATCGAACTGGCCGAGGTCCATGCGCGCTCCGGCGACCACCATGCGCAGCTCGGCGGCCTCGTCGCCCGACAGGGCGGCAGCCTCGTCGCTTCGCCCCAGTTCGATCGCGCGCTCGGGACGGCCCAGTCCCCGTTCGCAGTCCGCCATCACCGCGAGCAGTCCGGGGCCGCCCGCCATGCGACGAGCAGCGCGCAGTTCGGATAGTGCCTCCGCCCATTCGCCGGCGTGATACGCCGTGATACCCGCGGCCTCGCGGACAACCGCGATGCGACCGGCGCGTTGACGTGCAGCCCGAGCGTGTGCCAGCGCAAGGCGCGGATCGTCGTCGACGAGTTTGCCCGCCATCACCAGGTGTCGCGCCACCGTGTTCGCATTCGTCTTGTCCAAGCTCAGAAGATCGCGACGAACACCGGGATCGAGTTCGCCGGCCTCGACGTTCTCGGGCAGATCCGGTTCGTCCGGACGAGCCTGCTGCCGCTGCGGACGGTCACCTTCACGTCCGCGCGGCGCGAAGCCGCCCTCGCCACCACGACGGGGTGCGCCGCCACGGCGATCGCCGCCGGCACCGCCACGGTTGTCGCGCGAATCGCGACGGGGACCGCCCGACGAGCCGCCACGGCCCGAACCGACGGCACCACGGTTGTCACCGGAGGCTCCGCCCCGATTGCTGTTGGAGGCACCGCCCCGATTATCACGGGAGGCACTACCTCCGCGGAAGGATCGACGTCCGTCGTCACTCTCCGACACAGTCATTCCTTTCACACAAACCACGAAAGGGGACCCAGTATATTGGGTCCCCTTTCGGTAACGGATGTTCGGCGGTGTCCTACTCTCCCACACCCTGTCGGGTGCAGTACCATCGGCGCTGGAGGGCTTAGCTTCCGGGTTCGGAATGGGACCGAGCGTTTCCCCTCCGCTATGGCCGCCGTAACTCTATGAAACTGTCACACGGAACATCGGCGAAGATCCCACCACCCAGGTGGTGGTGTTCTTCGTGGTCTGCTCCGAAACGTGTGTTGTTTCAGATACCGCACAGTGGACGCGTAGCTTCTTTGTGGTAAGTCCTCGGCCTATTAGTACCAGTCACCTGCATCCGTTACCGGACTTCCAGTTCTGGCCTATCAACCCGGTGGTCTGCCGGGGGCCTTACCCCCTCGAGGGGGTGAGAAACCTCATCTTGGAACAGGCTTCCCGCTTAGATGCTTTCAGCGGTTATCCCTTCCGAACGTAGCTAACCAGCGGTGCTCCTGGTGGAACAACTGGCACACCAGAGGTTCGTCCGTCCCGGTCCTCTCGTACTAGGGACAGCCTTCCTCAAGTTTCTAACGCGCGCGGCGGATAGAGACCGAACTGTCTCACGACGTTCTAAACCCAGCTCGCGTGCCGCTTTAATGGGCGAACAGCCCAACCCTTGGGACCTACTCCAGCCCCAGGATGCGACGAGCCGACATCGAGGTGCCAAACCATCCCGTCGATATGGACTCTTGGGGAAGATCAGCCTGTTATCCCCGGGGTACCTTTTATCCGTTGAGCGACACCGCTTCCACTTGCCGGTGCCGGATCACTAGTCCCGACTTTCGTCCCTGCTCGACCTGTCAGTCTCACAGTCAAGCTCCCTTGTGCACTTGCACTCGACACCTGATTGCCAACCAGGCTGAGGGAACCTTTGGGCGCCTCCGTTACATTTTGGGAGGCAACCGCCCCAGTTAAACTACCCACCAGGCACTGTCCCTGAACCAGATCATGGTCCGAGGTTAGAGGTCCAATACGATCAGAGTGGTATTTCAACAACGACTCCACACTCACTGGCGTGAGCGCTTCACAGTCTCCCACCTATCCTACACAAACCGAACCGAACACCAATACCAAGCTGTAGTGAAGGTCCCGGGGTCTTTTCGTCCTGCCGCGCGTAACGAGCATCTTTACTCGTAATGCAATTTCGCCGAGTCTATGGTTGAGACAGCTGAGAAGTCGTTACGCCATTCGTGCAGGTCGGAACTTACCCGACAAGGAATTTCGCTACCTTAGGATGGTTATAGTTACCACCGCCGTTTACTGGGGCTTAAATTCTCAGCTTCGCTCCGAGGAGCTAACCGGTCCTCTTAACCTTCCAGCACCGGGCAGGCGTCAGTCCGTATACATCGTCTTACGACTTCGCACGGACCTGTGTTTTTAGTAAACAGTCGCTTCTCACTGGTCTCTGCGGCCCCACCCAGCTCACACTGCAAGAGTGATCACCGGACGAGGCCCCCCTTCTCCCGAAGTTACGGGGGCATTTTGCCGAGTTCCTTAACCATAGTTATCTCGATCGCCTTAGTATTCTCTACCTGACCACCTGTGTCGGTTTGGGGTACGGGCCGTGTGAAAGCTCGCTAGAGGCTTTTCTCGGCAGCATAGGATCACTGAATTCGCCTCATTCGGCTATGCGTCACCTCTCAGGCTGTGTGAATGGCGGATTTGCCTACCATTCGCCCTACAGGCTTACACCAGTATTACCACTGACTGGCTCAGCTACCTTCCTGCGTCACCCCATCGCTTGGCTACTACCAGATCAGGTCCCATGCATCCACGTCCAGGGCCCCCGAAGGGACGTAAGGACGCTTCAGGATGGTTAGTATCACTGATTCACCAGGGGCGCGTTCACACGGGTACGGGAATATCAACCCGTTGTCCATCGGCTACGCCTGTCGGCCTCGTCTTAGGTCCCGACTCACCCTGGGCGGATTAACCTGGCCCAGGAACCCTTGGTCATTCGGCGGACGAGTTTCTCACTCGTCTTTCGCTACTCATGCCTGCATTCTCACTCGTGTGGCCTCCACGGCTGGGTCACCCCGCCGCTTCCATGGCCACACGACGCTCCCCTACCCATCCACACCACTGCCCACGACTCCGCAGAATCGCAGGGGTGCATTGTGTGAATGCCGCAGCTTCGGTGGTGTACTTGAGCCCCGCTACATTGTCGGCGCAGGATCACTTGACCAGTGAGCTATTACGCACTCTTTCAAGGGTGGCTGCTTCTAAGCCAACCTCCTGGTTGTCTTCGCGACCCCACATCCTTTTCCACTTAGTACACGCTTAGGGACCTTAGCTGGCGATCTGGGCTGTTTCCCTCTCGACTACGAACCTTATCGCCCGCAGTCTCACTGCCGCGCTCTCACTCACCGGCATTCGGAGTTTGGCTGATTTCGGTAAGCTTGTGGGCCCCCTAGACCATCCAGTAGCTCTACCTCCGGTGAGAAACACGCGACGCTGCACCTAAATGCATTTCGGGGAGAACCAGCTATCACGGAGTTTGATTGGCCTTTCACCCCTACCCACAGCTCATCCCCTCAGTTTTCAACCTAAGTGGGT